>JAZJZV010000039.1:10890-13385 GCA_040389485.1 Chlamydiota bacterium | reverse complement strand
CGCGATGTGCCCCTCCTCCTCGAGATCAAAAGGCTGGATGGCACTGATGAGAGAAGCAATGCGCGAGCGGACCATCAGAGTGGTTTAATCCAGTATTGCATGAAATGGGGAACGGTCCCTTCCTTGCCGATCTCTTTCCAAAAGAAGCAGTCGATCAATGCGGGATGCTTGACTGCGCCCAGTTCTTCAAAGAGGTAGCCCGTTGAATTCTCTTCAGTGAGGACGGGGATGCATTCAGCGATCTGATTGTAGCCTGAGAGCGACCGGACGTGATCTTCAAGCTCTCGGTAGAGGGCAATCTCAATGGGGCTGCCTTGATAGCGCGGATCCACTACGACCTCACCCAAATAGAAGATCGAATCGATGGAGATATTGTTCTTGAGAAACAGACGAGAGGATTCCTCCAGCTCGCGCATCGGGATCCCGGAAATGAGTCCTAGAACCTCAGTGCCCGCTTTGGCAACGATAAACACCCCTTCATCAGAGCGCAGGTACTGGTTGAGGTATTCCCTTTCGCCATCTTCTGTTCCCTCGTAGAAGTAGGGGCTCTCGCGGAAGAGTTCAAGCCGGAAGCGGATCATCTCGCCAAGATACTTCTGCATTTCCTCCCCTTGGACAACCTCGTATGCGATCGCTCTCTGGGGGACGAAGATCTTTTTTTCTTGAGTTTCGGCGAAGCCCTGCGGGGCGGCGGCAATGAGAAGAGCTCCCATAAGCAGGCTTTTGCTAAAAGATACAAATGAACTGATGTTAAGCATGGGTTCTTCCTGGTAGCTATTTTGGGCAGTAAGCCTAACAAAATGTGCATTTCGTTTGTAGGTATTCCTTTTTTGATTTAAATTTGCTCAGATGAATGGAGTGGCTATGCAGACGAAATGTAGATGCGCAGTAATTAAGGCAGTTCTTTTCGATTGCGATGGGACGCTCGTAGATAGCGAATATACGCACTATTTGTCCTGGCAATACGCTCTTCAGCAACTGGGCGGCGACTTGAGCCTGGAGGAATACTATTCCTACGTCGGCAAGTCATCCGCTGTGATTGCAGAGCAGATGGCAGAAAAGTTAACCCGTTGCAGTGCAGACGCGATCCTGATGGAAAAGAGGGGTTACTACCAAGCTCTCCATAGTTCTGGCCTCCCGCTCATTGTACCTACTGTGGAATTTCTACTGAGTCTTCTTCAAGAAAAGGAAAGATTAGACTTGAAAATCGGCGTATGCTCCGCTGCCAAAAAAACAGAAGTTTCTTCTCATGTGGAACGGCTAGGCATAGGAGATCGATTGGACGTCGTGCTCTCAGGTCAAGAAGATTTGGTGGGATACTCTGATCCTGAAGGGGTGAACAAGCCCAAACCCTACATCTACCAGCATGCCATGAAACTGCTCAACGTCTCGCCTCATGAATGCGTCGTCATTGAAGATAGCGCTTCCGGTGTAAGAGCGGGGGTGGATGCGGGATGTTTTACAATCGCCGTCCCCAACGAGTACACCCTACGCCATGACCTGTCTCATGCACATCTGCGCGTCGATTCTTTTGCAGGGATCAGCATCGATCAATTTTTCCAGATGGTCAGTCTCAAAAACAGAGATTAAGATGATTCAGAATCTATTGTTTTCCGTTGGCATTGCTCTATGCACTGCATTTGGAGTGCACGCACAAGAAGTGGGTCATGCCGATATTGGCACCTACTATCAGAAGGAGGGGTGCGCAGCTTACTCTGCAATGCGGCATGGTACCGATGGAGCGCTTTTTCTCGATCCCTATTTTATATCCTACCTGCATTCTCTCGAAGGCCAGGAGGTCCTCGACGCGGGTTGCGGATCAGCACCCTGGGCCATTTATTCTGCAAAAAATGGAGCCAAAGTTTTGGCCATTGACCTGCAGGAGGAAATGCTTTCCCTGGCGCAAGATGCAGTGAATCAAGCGGGTGTCGGTGATCGCGTTTCACTTGTCCAAGGTGATGTGGCCAGGCTTCCCGCTCTCTCTGCTTTTTTTGATCTCACACTGAGTGTCAATGTGGGATGCAACTTGCCCTCAACAGCACAAGTTAATGGAAGTCTGATCGGGCTGGGTCCCCATATACGAGAGATGGCGCGCGTTTTGAAAGAGGGTGGAATTGCCGTGGTGACTGCGCCAGCCTCATTGGCAGTGGTGTTTGCCAACGGGGCACCGCATGAAACGGTCCACGAGCACATTTCTGCCATATTGCAAGGATTGCCTAGTTACCCAACATCTAAAGAGATCGTCGCTCACCTGAATGAGTTAAAAGAGATCAATCGCGCCACGTTTGCCGTGAAGAGTGGAAGGCTCGTTCTCATCCAAGACGAGAGTGAGTTAGAGCCAGGGGAAGAAATCTGGAGAAAACTTCCCGGTCTGACTGTGCCCAATCGCTACCATCCGGAATCTGAATATTTGCAGGAGTTTGCAGATGCCGGTTTAGTCGTGAAAGAATGCTTCCATCCTCATTTTCGAGGTAGAGCTCAATGGTCAGAGTACA
>JAZJZV010000039.1:8208-10880 GCA_040389485.1 Chlamydiota bacterium | reverse complement strand
ATGCATCTGGGTGAGGAATATATTGAACACCACCCCTTCGTGATCTTCTGTCTGGTCAAGAAAAACTAGAAGAACGCGAAGAAGATGGGCAAGTAAACAACTCCCGCCTTCAGAAGGGAGTTGTTTACGCAAGAGAACCCTCCGGCAGTTGCCAATTGAGAAAACATCACGTGATTGAATTTTGTTAACTTAATTTTTCACATGGGATAGCCTCATCTTTTGCAACTTTGAGCATGTTCAAGGTCGCGATTTCCTCAGAAATTGACTGGATGAGAGGGGCGTATGAAACAGGCGTACAGATGGGGATCCTTCATGGGATGCCTAGTGATTTTAACGGAACTCTCTGCAGCACCTCCCACTGCACAAGCAGGGAGTGCCTACTTTCAGCTACAGAACATCGATGCCAATAATGGGGGCGCCATCGATGACACCTATTATCCGCGCTTGGCAGCTCCGAATAAAGTGAGTGCAACTTCTTATTTCGCTACAGACAGCACTCCTGCGGCTGGAATTCCGCCCGTTTACAGGTTGCGCGCCTGGATGGGAGGCGCGATGTTGTGGGCGACGGGGAAGCTCGAGACGGATCCCACAAATGGCTACTTTGTCGCACGCAACGTCCCTGCAAGCAATGTGTGGCCCGCGGAACTATTTCAGCAGGGCCCTGTCATTGCAGATCCCATTCTCTTGCAATACTCTGAGCCTCCTGGACTCAATCCCACAAGCCACACTGCCAGAGGGATCAGCTTAACTCTTCCCTATCCCTATCTCACCCCTGATGCTGCCTATGGGACCGCTTGCCAGTCAGCCGACCCTCTTTGGACAACTGCGCCACTAACGATTGAGACGGACCCCATCCCGACGATTCTGGTCTATCCCAGTACTGCGGCACCGGTTGATGGAGTTGCCTCCGATGACACGATTTGGGGGCCAGTGGCGATGCTCGTCGATCGCATGGGAGACTTTAGCACGGATCTTATCTACCAAAATCCCGCAAGTCCGTATGTGAGAACTCCATTTAGCAACACGACAGGTCAAGGCCAGTACATCAAATGCACGGTGGTTCAGGGTTCTCCCTATCTGTTTTTTGAGTGCAGAGGAGTCGAGTTCATCGCTCTTTCCAACCGGATCACGACGCATCTGACGACTCCCGTTGCGGGCTTAATCGCACCGGCGACTGCGGCAGCAGCAGTTCCAGGGGTCACCAACGTTCAGTACTCGCTTCTCGGCGGCAATCAGATCGATCCTGGCCAATTTGCCGCAGGCACGACGCTCAACCCTCTGCAAACCCCTGTTCCGCTTCAAGACAATTACACCACGTGGGCGGTCTACTTTAAAAATGATCCAGGGATCGTCTTTACGCCTGGAGCAGTGACGGTCCAGCCGCAGAACAGCTACTTCGCATTGAACTCCACCCAACAGAATCAGAAATTCTATTTTGTGCTTGCAGGGTTGCCTACCATTTATGGCTATCCCCACGCAACGACGCCCCCTTTTGACGCTTACGCGACGGCGATTACGCAGGCAGGATATAATATCAACGCCTATGCGCAAAGTTTGGGTCAATACGCCTTTAATTTTGTGACTGACACGCACGTCTCTTACGCAGTCGATCAGATGACGTTTTTGACGAGCACTTATACATCGACGTTGACCAATGCCTATAATGATCCTTCCATGGTGGCAGCCTCCAGTACGGTGATGTGCTTGATGCCCCACCACTATCAAAATCAGCTCTTTGAAACGGGAGTGACTCCCACAGTGCTCAATTTGGCGGGATCTACTCTTTTTGCTCCGGCAAGCACTGCGAACCTGTTTTACTGGACGGTGAGAGGGAATTTGCAGGCGATATTAGGGACGGGCTTTCAAACCAATTACGTGTTCTCTAACTTCCTTCCCGTGATGCCGCCCCCCTTTTGGACAGATTGCGTCAATCTCACGAATTCTGCCGGTGCCACTTATGCGACGACGACCATCGGACAACTCCTGTTCGATAGCATCGACAACGAATATGTCAATAACTTGACAAATAGCGCTTACGCCCCCTGGAATACGGCCTATCAAATGCTGGACAAGGGAGTCTATGATGTCGGCAAGTCCCTCGCCAAAGCAGCAAAGCAACTAGGACTCATCCAGCACTATCTTCAGGGCCTTGATGAGAACGCGAGCGCATCAGATCCGTTTTACACGTTCTTTTTCTCTGGTTCCGATCCCACGAATTACGCGCAGTGCTCTTCCTATTCCTCAGAAACTTGCTCATCTGCCCAAGCACAAGTGCTCTACGAGCAACAGTTCAACAATCAAGCCGGGAAAATCGATCGGCCAGGGGCATTTAACCCTCAAACCTTTTCTCCTCCTTCCAAAGGAAGGCAGCAAGCACTTCACGACGCTTTGATGTCGTCTGTCATTGGCGCCACAAATACTAATCCTCCGATTGCAGGAGTAGAAGGGGCGATTTCACTCTATTTCCAATCGATTCCTGTCGTCTCTTCAGGCGGATATCAGCTGAGCCACTACGCTTACTATGACCCCCTCGGTCATATGGTGATGCTCTATCCCTCTGCGGGCTCGCCTCCCACCGGTGGGGGTCCGCCGACTCCCTGGCCAGGACGCGTTCAGAACCCTCCTCTCCACGCCGGCCCCGGGGTCGTATGGGAGTCCTTCGGAGTGGCAGA
>JAZJZV010000039.1:3420-8198 GCA_040389485.1 Chlamydiota bacterium | reverse complement strand
CTTTCAATGACCACCACTACCAATACGGTTATTGGATTAGCGCTGCCGCGATGGCCGGCCTTTATGATGGGGCGTGGTCGAGTCCCGCAACAGCGGGATCGGGATGGGTTTCTCCCACCAGTTACGGCGCAGCAATCGATCAATTGGTCAAAGATATTGCTTATGATCCTGCCCAAGCAGCCTCTTTCTACTCCGATAATCAGAACCTGATGTACTTTGCCAAGCTCAATTTCTTCGATCAGTGGGCAGGCCACGGATGGGCAGATGGCATCCAGGCGACCATTGCAGGGGGCAATTCTGGACACAATGAAAACTCCATCGGCGAGGCTCTGCAAGGGTATGCTTCAGTAGTTTTATGGGGGATGGCAACGCAGAGAAAAGAGATCGTGGATTTGGGAATCTACCTCTATGCGACAACAGCATATGCAATGGACTCTTACTTCTTTGACAAAAACCTCAATTACAAGAAGGGGCAAACCCCTTCAGTTGCGTTTGTGCCCACGACGACCTCGACGACAAATCCTCAGTACCCTGTAGGATCTGCATTCATCGACTTTACGATCCATAGCGAGGATGGCATGGGCAATCCCACAAGCAGCGGGACGCCGAAAATTTCTCAAGCTGTGCTCAATTACAGCGCAGATTTTGGGCAGACCCCGGAAAACATCAAACTCATCACGGCATTTCCCTGCAGCATGTGGTCACTTGTGTTTGGAAGAAACCCCGCGTATCTCAATGCCTGGAACGCATCGATGGACACATGTCCATTCAATCACACAATCACTTCCACAGTGCAAGTCAGCACCGCTTGTTGGCAGACCGCTTTTGTGGCGAACATGAATATGTTGCGCGCTCTTGGCGGGAATGCTTCCGCTTTTGGGATCAAACAAACGACAGCATGTCCCCCTTATGCGACGCCGACGCCAACGCCCTATGAATACATGCTCAACCTGTTTTCGATGTGGGGCTGCCCTCCCTGGGGGAGCACAGGGGGTGCTTTCGTAGATCCTTCGCAATCGATCAATGAAGTTCTCCACTTTTTGCACATTATTGATCATTACGGCGCTCCCGAATGGGGAGTGTATGGCAGATGCTCTACCGATCCCAATGCGCTCGTGTTTACCGCCGCTTTTACAAAGGGCGGGACGACAACCTATTTTGCCTTTAATCCCACTTTAACTGCCTTGGAAGTGAAGTTCTACAATGTCCTCACCCAGGCAGAAATTCCCGGAACAACTCTTACAGTTCAACCTAAACGATGGTCCAAAATATGATGAAAAACCAATGGAGTCTCATTGCAGCTTGCTCTTTGCTCAGTCTGCAGCCTTTAAATGCCTTTTTTTGGAATAAAACTGACGATGCCTCCAAAAAAACAGAGCCGCGCGCATCTGACAATGCGATGATGGCCGATCCATTGTCCCATGGACATTACCAATTGAAGAATGCGTGCAACATCACATTTACGGGAAGCGCCCTGTATTGGAAGGCATATGAAGAGGGTTTGGATTACGCGATCAAAAGCGACGCAGGTATCACAAACGTCAGAGATGGCAGCGTCAAGCGGATGGAATTTGGTTGGGACTGGGGATTCAGAGCAGGTTTAGGATATCAGATCCCGAACGATAAAATGGATCTTAGCGCCGTCTGGACCTGTTACGAGTCCAGGGGCACAGATTCAACGCATGCGAGTTTTCCATCGACTCTGTTTAGTGTCTGGAGTTACCCCGGAGCCGGTCTTTCCTCAGAAACCCAAGCAAAGGCAAAAGCGCGTCTCAAACTCAATATGGTCGACCTCGTGATGGGAGCCACTTTCACCCCGCGCCGGTTTCTCGACATTAAACCCTTTATTGGTCTGACAAGTGCCTGGATCGATCAGAAAATGGACATCCATTTGAGCGGAGGATCCAGCACACAGATCGTCAATGCCACCGTCCTCGATGATCACATCACTTTGCACAACGACTTTTGGGGAATTGGACCAAAGGTGGGGATCAATACGCTATGGGTTTTGGGTTGGGGATTTAGCATCGTTGGAAATGCCGATGTCTCTGTCTACTACGGGATTTTTGACCTCAGGCAAGATGAAGCCGTTTCGCTACTCGGAATCACTCCTGATAATACCTACTCAGATATCGATCGCAATCGCCAGCACCTCCTGCGCACCAATCTTGATCTCATGATAGGAATGCGCTGGGATATCCTGTTCAATCGGGACCGTTGCCACTTGGGTTTCGAGGCAGGTTGGGAGAACATTCTCTTGAGCGGACAGAACCAATTGATGCGTTTTGTGACGCCAGGTACGGGTAATCCTGGGATTAACGTTTCAGGCAAAGGAGATTTGTGTCTGCAGGGATTAACGCTGAAGGGAAGTTTCTCATTTTGAGGAATGGTTCAGGTCTTTCAGTGACCGATACAAAAAATTTGTTTTGATCAAAATTTCGACTTTGTGCGATTTTGTAGCGGCATCTCCTAGAGAAGTGCTCTTGAGTTGCTCGCTAAACATTGCACACAGTCGAGATCAACATGACCCCAATACTTCAAGTGAATGCTTCTATTGTCAATGAACACCTCACGATCTATCCCCTTATTCCGTTTGAGGCAGGTCACGGCTGGAGCTTGGAACTACTAGAGCCGGCAGGTCCCCTGACCATTCGCGATGTCGCAAAGCGTCAGTGGATTGTCTTGGTTGAGGGAGAATTGTGGGTTGCAAAGGAGAGCGAATCCCCCGTGTTGTTTCGCATGGGAGAGAGCTTCAGTATTGATCCTGGCTTTTCCTATACGTTAATTCCAGAAGGGCGCGCGCGCTGTTTTTCTGTCACTTGGAAAAATGATGTTCCGCACTCAGAGCTCGAGCAAAAGTATTTAGGTGAGAGGATTGACGCAGGAGACTACGGCGTATACGAGCTCATCGGTGGAGATACCACTGAGCAGAAATGGAGCGCGGCTTTGCTCGATATTCAGGATTCCCCACGTCATTTTCACCGCATTGAGACAGAGCACTTCATCGTCGCTCAAGGAACGCTGAAGATTGAAATCGATGGACAACAACACCTTTTTGAAACGGGTGATGCCGTGGTGCTGTATCCAGGGATGATTCACCAACTCACATCAGCAACTGACAGCCCAGTTCAAGTTCTCTGCTTTAATTTCCCTGCATTTGATCCGTCTGATCTCTGCCTGATTTAAAAGCTTCGCCTTTTTTGATGGATCGGAGCCTGAGATAAGACTCTTCTCGCGCTACGCGCAGAGACTCTAGAAAGGGAAGTCCAGCAGGTTTCCATTGCTGCTCGGCAAGCTGTTCCCAACTCTCTCGAACTATGAAAGCATCGTCGTATGTGACAGAACCCATTTGATCCATCTCGAACAGATAGGCGGGACTGACGATATACAGCACTTTGCACGGTTCTTGCCCCCCAGTCTTCAACTGAAATAAGGATCCAGGCTTCATCAGCACAGCCTCGTTTGCCTCCGCTCGGAGAATTTTTGGAGAGCTGTCCTCAAACTCTTTGATGATCACTTCTAAGCTGCCAGACAAGACAAAGGTGATTTGAGTGACAAGCGGCATCGTTTGGATCGAGGATTCCTTGTGGATTTCACCTGCAGCGATGCTCAAATCTTCTGTCAGATCCCAGGGCAAATCGCTAGTGCAATCCTTGGGATTGAAAAAGGGCGCCACAAAAGTCCCATCGGGAACCTCTATCCAATGGTGAATCGAGAAGACGCGGGAATCCTCAGAACACTCGATGGAAGCAAGGGGGAGTGCCAAGAGAGCGAGCAATTTTAATGTTTTCATCAGGTTGCCTCGGAAGTTAGAGATGCGAGTCTATCATGGTGATCCATTTTTGCAGAACGAAAGGCCGTCATCAGATAGGCATCTTCCCAAAAGTGCCACTCCCACTGAGCGCACTCTGCAAAGGCAGTTTGCATGCGCAGGCGCTGATTTGCAGTGCCCTGCTCTGCGGCCTTATCGCAAAGCGCAATTGCTAAATCTGTCGCTTCGGAAAACTCCTCGCTAGAATAGGTGTCAATCCACAGTTGGTAGGGGTGATCTCAGAAATGGCCCTTCCCACCTCTCGATAAATCCAAAAGCAGGGGAGCACAGCGGCAATCGCCTCTTCGAGAGGGGCTGTGGTTGCAGTGGAGATGAGATAGCGGGTGTAGGCGAGACAGGCGGGCGAGGGTGGTGTAGCTTCATCGCAGTAACGGTTTCCCAAAAAATGAGCATGGAGCTCCCGCTCTGCAACAAGCGCTCCCAGAGCGAATTGGAGGAAGTGGCCGATGTGGGAAGAGGTGTGAGATCTTGCGGCGATGAAAGCTAGCGCTCTGGAAAAGTCTCTGAGATAGAGCGCGTCCTGTGCGAGGTAAAAGTGGAACCTGGCCTGAGAGAGAATTCCACTCGCGAGTTCCTGGTTGAAAGGATGCGCGAGGATCTCTTCGTAAAGGGGCTGAATGTGCGTCCAGAGCGTTTCAGAGAATTTCACCATGGTTCCTTTTTTGCAGGATGTAGAAGGTGGCCGCAGCGATGCTTAAAGGGTAGAGTGCGCAGACGATGAGCGATTGCGATTGCTCAAAGAGAATCAGACAGATAGGCACGGTGCTCCCACCAAATAGCGAGGTGGCAATAGCGGTGCTAAAGAAGACCCCCCGGCAGCGCTCTTCAGGTTTAAATTGTTGCAGCATCCAGCCGTGGATGGGGCCAATGACAAAACAAGCGAAGAGTGTCAGAGTGCCTTGTAACACGCACATGTGGGTACAGAAATGACAGAGAGGGAGAATGG
>JAZJZV010000039.1:1952-3410 GCA_040389485.1 Chlamydiota bacterium | reverse complement strand
CTTTGCGCATCCCGATGCGATCTGCGAGGTAGCCTGCGATGACAAGCAATAGCCCGTAGAGCAGGAGCGATTGGAAGGTGTCAAAGGACTCCGTGCGGATGCGATCCACTTGCACAAGAGGGAGAAAGAGAAATAAGAAAGAGTAGCCCGCGATAAAGAAGGAAAAGACAATAGTGGCGCCGCAAATCTTTTTCCACTGAGCTCTCAAAAAGGGGCGAGTAAGGTCTACTTGGGAGAGCGTTGAGAAGACGGGAGTTTCCCGGCAATGGTTTTTGAGCAAATAACTCAGCAGACCACCGAGCGCTCCTACAAGAAATGAGCTCCGCATCCACAAAGGGTCTTCTGTCAGAAGCGCTAGCGTCGCCAGTCCGCTGGCAGCGCACAAGCCGCATACGGAAAAGAAGCAGCTAAGCGCGCTTAAAGCCCCGTTTTTCTCCCGTTGCGCATGCTCGATCGCAAAGACAATCGAACCCTGGTATTCACCGCCCGAGAAGAAGTGCTGGATGCAGATGAGAAGAAGAAAATAGGTCCATTCGAAAGGAACAAGGGCCATCATCCCCGTTGCGAGCGCAAGTCCCAGCGTGGAATGGGTGCAGATCTTTTGTCTTCCTATCTTGTCCCCAAGAAAACCATAAACGAGCGCGCCAGCGGGATAGAGAAAGCAGGAACCGATCAGCACGAGGGAGTAGGAGAAAAAAAGAGCGCTTGGCATAGAGGCATCGCGAAACATCCACCGGGCGAGTAGCGGAGCCGAGAAGCTGTAAATGGCCATGTTGTAGGCTTCCATCAGACTGGAGACGAGGCCTACCCAAGTTTCTTTTGGCAATGCGCCACTTTTGATCATTCTTCCCCATGAAAGTGGTGGACGGGACCATTGCCCTTGCCGATGTTCAGGTGCGCGCCCTTGGCGATCGCTTGCGTCACGTACTTTTTTGCGCGTCGGACGGCTTCTACAAGAGGAAATCCTCTCGCCAAAAAAGAGGCGATTGCAGAAGAGAGGGTGCACCCCGTGCCGTGAGTGTTGCGCGTTGGGATCCTCTCTTGCGAAAACCAGTGGATCTCTTCGCTGGGGTGCTTGATGTACAAGCAGTCGTTGCAGCTGCCATCGAGATGCCCGCCCTTGAGAAGGACTGCGGCAGGTCCCATTTGAGCTAAATCGGCGGTAGCCTGCTCCATCTGCGCCTGCGTCTTCACTTCTCTGCCCAAAAGCTCAGAGGCTTCCATCAGATTGGGGGTGATCACTGCCGCCAGGGGAAAGAGCTCCCGCTTCATCGCCTCGACGCTTCGCTCGAGCAGGAGGCGATGGCCGCTTTTGGCCACGATCACGGGATCGAGCACGATGTGAGGAAGGGGATGCAGGCGCAAATGCGCCGCAACGACATCAATGATCTCCTCGCTAAACAGCATGCCAATCTTGAGAGCGTGCAACTGGGCCATTTGGCCGAACGGCCTTCGCCC
>JAZJZV010000039.1:0-1942 GCA_040389485.1 Chlamydiota bacterium | reverse complement strand
TGAGAGCGTGCACGGGAATATCGTCAAAAATTGCCTCCAGCTGCTGCTGGATGCAGTGGGGAGGGAGCTCGTAAATCGCGCGCACGCCCATGGTGTTTTGGACAGGAAGCGCTGTCAAGACAGTCATCCCATAGCAACCTAGCGCGGAAAAAGTTTTGAGGTCGGCCTGCATGCCGGCCCCGCCGCTCCCATCAAACCCAGCAATTGTAAGCAGCTTACATTCCATAAAAACTCCTGTGAATTTCATTGGCAGCGGTTCTCGGGCAAGCAGCATTGAAGATGGCAGAGACGAGAGCCACTCCCGCTGCGCCGCACTCCGCAATTTCTTTTGCGTTTGAGTTGTTGATCCCTCCGATGGCGACGACGGGATGGCGCGAGAAGGAGCAGAGGCGTTTCAGGCCAGCGAGGCCCCAAGGCGGTGCGCAGTCCAATTTTGTCGTCGAGGGGAAGACCGGGCTTGCGGCGATGTAGTTAACGGGTTCTTCTTCTGCTTGGAATGCTTGGTCCATGTTCTCTACAGAAAGTCCAATGATGGCATCCCAGCCCAAGATGGCCCTTGCCTGGGACACGCTGAGATCGGATTGTCCCAAATGCACCCCCTCCGCTCCGATCGCAGGAGCGATATCGACGCGGTCGTTGATGATCAAAGGAATCCCCATGGGTCTTAAAAAGGAGTGCAGCTCCTTTCCCATCGCAATCACTTTTTGTGTGGAGGGGTCATCATCTCGGAGTTGGACCACTGTGACGCCCCCTTTAGCAGATTCCCGTACAATGTGATAGAATTCCTCCATCGCCCGTGTTCCTCGGTGCGTCACTAGATAACTGGATAGATCAATTGCGCATTTCCACATCGATGTGCTCCTGGATTTGGGTTAATGTCATGTTGAAAAGGACGTCGCTAAAGGCTGTCTTGAACGACCCGGGCCCCGTTGCGCGCTCAGAGGCGAGCTCACCCGCAGTTCCCATCACGATGGCCGCATATGCACACGCTAGCAGGGGATCAGAGTTGGTCGCTAAAAATGCCGCTGTGACAGCTGTTGCCGTGCAGCCCATACCAGTGACTTTGCTCATCCAAGCATGTCCGTTGCGCACGAGAACGATGGATTTGCCATCGGTGATGACATCGGTGGATCCGCTCATCCACACGATGCAATTTCTTTGATGGGCCAGCGCTTTTGCTATTTCTTGGCAATCAGCGGCGTCTAACTTGCTGTCGACACCCCGCGTTTGAGAGGAGATCCCATGTAGTGAAGCAATCTCTGAAGCGTTGCCGCGGATCGCTGTGATGGTGCCGTTATCGAGTAGACTAAGAGCCGCTTCTGTCCGATAGGGCGTAGCTCCTGCGCCGACGGGGTCCAGCACAACGGAGATCCCTCGCGCATTGGCGGCTTTTTGTGCGAGCCCCATCGCCTCGACCCATGCGGGACTGAGCGTGCCCAGATTGAGCACGAGGGCATGTGCCATTCGGGCCATGTCCTCAACCTCTTCCAAAGCATGGGCCATGACGGGAGAGGCGCCGATTGCCAAAAGGCAATTAGCAGTCTGCTCCATCACGACGAAATTGGTGATATTGTGAACGAGTGGGGATAATTTTTGGATCGCCTGGAAATTTGTCCAGACGCATGACGGTTCGATGCGCATTTCACTCTCCCTCCGCTGGTATTACCCAGATCAGGTTAATAGGGACTCTCTCAGCTAAGCCGTGGCTTAACACCCCTGGTGATTAAAAAAACTAACGTACGAGGACTATATCATGCTGTGTACAATTAATTCAACTTTCAAGAGACATTCCTGCTGTGACAGGAGCTGGAAAACTATTCTTTAATTAGGAAAATAATTTAACCACCCGCTCAGTTCATTTTGAGCTCCAGGTGGTGAGGATTCCGTGATGGTCGGAAAGGGCATTTTCAGGATCGTCGAGGGAATAGAGAGGGATCTTTTG
>JAZJZV010000038.1:5508-10773 GCA_040389485.1 Chlamydiota bacterium | reverse complement strand
TGATGGCAGTTAAAAATGGATGCGAGAATGGTACCTGCAAGGCATAGCGTCCAGATGGCAATGTAAAAATCGTGTCTTCCGTAGGGGCGAAAAATAAAAAGAAGGATCGTAAAGAGCAGCAGCAGGTTGTAATAACCCTTGCAAAAATGGCGGCACTGCTCCAGAAAACTTTTATGCAAACCAAGACCTGACAACTTTCTATCCACAAATACCCGTATGTCTACAAACTAAGGTCATCGGATTCCGTTATCGACTCAAATGCGGCCAAAAATCCTCAAAAGAGAATGCGAAGCCTTAATTCGACAACAGGATCTCATTCGTTTGTATAGTGAGTTATCTAGATTATTGTCAAATGAACTGGCAATTTTTAAGCACCACAACGGCGCTCAAAGCTCCTGATGGCATCAACTACTTCTGAATCCTCCTCCGTCTCAGCAATTTCTAAAGGAGTTCTTCCTGAAGAATCTGTCACACTCACGTATGCCCCGTTTGCAAGAAGAAAATGAATTGCGTCCAAGTTTCCTCCCATACAGGCCAGATGCAATGCAGAGAGTCCCTCACTCGTCACTACGCAGTCATTGAGACACTGCAGACGATCAGATCCTTTGAGCGATCCCACCAAGATTGTTAGCAATTCGACATCTCCATTGAGAGATGCCAAGTGCACAGGCGAATAACCCCTTCTATCCTTGACTGAGACAGATGCCCCTTTTTCGCACAGCAATTGAACGGCATTTAAATCTCTTACCGCACAAGCCACATGTAACGCGCTCAGTTCTTCCCCACCACATTTGGAATCGAGATGGTTCTTCAGTCTTTCAGGAGCAATGAGAGAGAGTGCAAATCTGACAAGCTTGCTTCTGCGCGCACAGATCGCCTCATATAGAACCGTTGTGTTTCCCCATGGATCCATTGCACAAGGATCAAAACCGCGGTTTGACAAATCTTTGAGAATCGAGATAATGCGATCTTCACTGTAGGCGTCACTCTTGATCATATCCCAAACGCTTACAGGACGGAATCGGTGACCAAACTCCGTTGGACCAAGCCAATGACTGTGGGCTCCCCGATCAGAATGACCAATTTGATAAGACATCAATCTCTAAGCTCCATAAAGGGGGAACTCGAGCGCATTTAATAACTCGGCAACTGCATGGTTTCCGCATTTCTCAGCAACCTCTGCAGGAGTATTCCCATCTGCATCCAGAAATGCTAGAAATGCCCCATGGTCGATAAGCCAATTCACAGTCCTTAAATCCCCAACCGCACTGGCAATATGTAAAGGAGTTAAAATCCTAATCCCACAGCGATCGTTGAGGAGCTCATCTCTTGATGTCTCTGGAACAGAGCTAATCAACTCAGTGAGCACTTCAATTTTGCAGCAGCGCGTGGCCGTATGAAAGGGCGTCTCATCGATTGCTGACCGCAGGCTAAGCGAAGCTCCTGAGTCAAGCAACTTCCGGACAATTTCGACATGTCCCCATTCACTAGCTAAATGCAGAGGTGTGATTCGAAAAAATCCCGTTTTTGTATTGAGGTATTCAAATCGCTTTTCCGATGTAACGATCCTATCGATCAGTAAAGAGACTGATTTTAAATTGTTACCAAATACAGCGGAATGCAGAGGAACGCAACCACAAGAATCGACAGCTTCGATTGAAGCCCCCGCCTTAATCAGCGCTTTGGCAACTCCGTTGTGCCCATACATACAAGCCGCATGCAAAGCCGTTATTCTTTGAGGTCCGAATTTCGCATTGAGATGGACTTTAGTTGTTGTCTTGTCCATTTCTGCTAATCGTTTGACAACTTCCTTGTGGCCGCAACTGGCAGCGACATGCAAAGGGCTCGCTCCGTGATGATCAGTTATTTCGGGAGAAGCTCCGTTCTCAAGCAATATTTTCATGGCAGTGAGATTCCCACGTGCGCAAGCAAAATGCAAAGCCGTCTGTCCCAAGGTGTCACATTGTAAGTTAATATGTTCCTGGCATCCTCTAGCCCGAATATGATCGACTAGCCACGATACAACCCCATTTCTTCCCGCTATCACAGCATGCATGAGCATACTTGATTTGTTTTCTGCTACCAACTCACAGGGATCAAACCCTTCGAGGACCCTTTTTTGGAGCTCCGCAAGAACCTGTGATTCATCCTTATCTTGGTTGTAAAAACTCTGCTTAGTGTCAACCGTCAGAGTTGAAGGCTGACCGTTACAAAACACACAAGAGCCTACTAATGAACAACTAAATGACATCTCAAAACCTCTTATTATTTAATACATTTTATATATTATTTAACCATAATTCAATATAAATGTAAATAAATAAAATAAATAATATTAATATATCACAAAACATAATAAATCTATAACATTTTCATGCGATGCTGGGTTATAAATAATATTTTTAACTTCGTTGAAAGCAGTATAATGGGGCCCAGACGAGCCCCAAACGGATCAGAGATCCACTTGCTTGATCGTGTGCATACACGCCGAGACCACGCCGATCTGCAGCATTCTCAACCCTCCTCCTTTCCTCAATCCTCTCCATCCTTCCTCCACAAGCGTTTGCTGCAGGACGCTGTAAAACGAGCGCGGTACCTCTGCCGTTTGTACACGCGTTTTCAGAACATCGATCGGGTTGGATAAAAAACCAGCGGCGGCTCCCGAGAGTCCTGCTGTAGCGACTTGCACTCCCATCTGGCCAAAATGGGAAAGATCCTGAAATGGGGAGAAATTTCTTGCATACAGCCCCAGGTAATGAGGAGTATAGAACACTGCCATAGTGAAAGGAATCTCCCTCATGACGGTGAGCCCAAATCCCGCGGGCCTAAACGCTCTTTTAAATACCGTGGAGTAAGGCAAAGGGGTCTGCGTCATTTGCCGATTCGCAGTTAACCCCTCGCCTATCGCCACAAAAGGAGAACACAAAACTCCCGCCCCCACTGAGGCCCACAATTCAGAATATCTTTCTTTCAGCCAATCGTTAGCGATGAACGCAACCGAAAACACCACAGCATCTGTGGCGCTGATCGCCCCGAACCCATTATACAAGCCTCTCCACTGAGGGGCCATTTGAGTAGGCCGAGATATTGCCGCTAGTTCAGCAGACTGGCTGCGCGTTTTGAGCGTATAGATGGGGTGCGACACCCCATTGACGAGAAGACTTGCAATTCCCCCCTGAAACATTTGCCGCGCAAGGGTAGATGGCGGCGCGTCTAAATTTGTTGAATGCATAGACATAAAATATCCTTTCTTTATTTTTTTCGTTTAATTGGACAAATGTAATGAAGATGAAAAAAATAGGGGCTGTGCTGCTAGCACAGCTTAAAGAAAGTCTTCTTGGAAAATGAAGAAACAAAGCAGACACATCCAGAGATCGTGAGATCACTGATTACACCAGAGAACGGATGTAAAAGCACCTGTGTTCTGTTCATAACAACAATAATAGCACATGCAGCAAAATACTTCAATATGCTTTTATTTAAATATATAAAAATAAATTGAACAACAGAGGTATTTTTTTTGCCTGTACTCATTATCACCCCGTTGGTATATACCCTAAAGGCATGAGATTGTGCATATTGTTCAGCGCCACCTTCCTCAACTGCTTACTCCTCCACTGCGAGCTTCCCCTTTTGCCTCATTCTCTTCTCAGCGTCTATGCCGTGGACACTCGCACGGGAAAAGTGCTCATCGAAAAGCAAAGCGACCTCAGTATGGTCACTGCCTCGTGTATGAAAATAGTCACCACAGGGGCTGCTTTGCAACTGCTTGCCCCAGAAAGCCGCTTTCACACCGGCCTTGAGTACGATGGGACCATCGACAGCTCAAAGACACTGCAGGGAAATCTCTATATCCGCGGCGGCGGCGACCCTTGCTTGGGATCCGACCGCGTTGCGGAAAATAAAAACTGGAAGAATCAACTCCTTGAATGGGCATGCGCCGTAGAACAACTAGGGATCCAAAAGATTGCTGGAAAAGTCGTAGCAGACGCCTCTCTTTGGGAACAATCCCGTGCTTCTCCCCACTGGGCGTGGGAGGACATTGGAAATTACTACGGCGCGGGGGCCTCAGCCCTCTCCTTTCATGAAAACCGCTATTTCCTCTTCTTTAAACCAGGTGCTAAAGAAGGTGCTGACGCCACCATCTTGAGAACAGACCCACCTATTCCCACTCTCGTTCTTCACTCTAGCGTCAAAACTGGCCCTGAAGGCTCAGGCGATAGAGCCTGTATTTATGGGTCGGAACTCTCTTTTGCCCAGTCAGTCCGGGGAACCATCCCCGCAGCAGTGAGCGAATTTTCCATCCAGGGCGCCATCCCCGATCCCGCGAAGCTGTGCGCCGACCTATTTACAAGAGAACTCCAGGCCAGAGGAATTGTCACTCTCGCCAACAACTTGCCTGAGCAAGAAACATGCACCCTCTTCCATACAACCCATTCTCCCACAATCGAAGAAATTGTCTATTGGGCCAACCAAAAGAGCATCAACCTCTATGCAGAACACCTTCTCAAAAAGATGGGCAATGGCTCTGCTAATTCTGGCTTGCAAGCGGTGGCAGCATTTTGGAAACAGCAAGGAATCGATCTTTCTGGATTCCAGATGACAGATGGCTCAGGCCTATCCCGAACAAATCTGGCAACCACCAAACAGCTCGTCCAGATGCTAATCCAGCTCAAGCAATCGGCGGTTTTCCCTCTCTTTCTTTCCTCGTTGCCTGCGATCGACGCTGAAGTGCGCGCCAAGTCGGGCTCTATGTCTCTTGTGCGGGGATGTGTGGGATACGCAGGTGATATCGCCTTTGCGATCCTGATCAACCATTGTCAAGATCCGCAGCTGATGAAATCTGCGATCGAAAGCGTTCTGAATGACCTAAGGTCCTGTAATTTGACACTCTCTAAGCGTTCCCACTGCACGCAGCAGGAACGCAGAAACGACTGAAGTTACTGAATGGAAGCATGCATTGTTTTGAAGTACATATCGGCGTACCCTTTTGCGTCGCCAATCCACAATCCATCTGCCCTAAAAAATACCGCGTCCCCTTTGTGAAAAATGCGGCAGTTCTCAACACTTGTTTTGCCCGAATCAAAGCGAACGCGCTGGGTTGACACCAGCTTGAGAGGATCGCTTAACAAATCAGAAGGCGCAAGCAGAACCATGCAGTGAGCCTTTGTATAAAAGAAATAGTCGATGTTGGGATCTTCTATGGCGATTTTCATCGCTTCATCAATCGTAATTCCTCTCTCTACGCGCACCGCATTGGCGTAA
>JAZJZV010000038.1:0-5498 GCA_040389485.1 Chlamydiota bacterium | reverse complement strand
TCTCCTGGTATTGAGCGAAATAAGCTTGAGGTGGTGCATAGTCCATAGGTAACTCCTTTGACTTGTTTTCGATCTCATTCCAATCACCTGGAATGGATTGCGGACCATTCTATTCCTTTCAGAATATTTTTCTCTTTAAATATAGAGGCAGAGATTTCTAAAAACAACTTTGCATTGCGAGAGAGTCTCTCTCCCGAGAGGGAAGCCACGCTCAGCGAGTAAGGAATTGCAAGGTCTATATCGCATGGCTGGATCTGAGTCCCGCGATCTGAACAAAACGCTAAGTAATCGGGGATAAAACCCACACTCTTCGTAATCCCCACCATTTTTGCAATCATTACCCAACTACAGATCTCCAGTTCTGTCGCCACCTCATAGCCAAACAATTCCACAAACAAGCGTTTCACCGCATGCACCTCAGTCCTAGCGGGAGAAAAAATGGATTGCACAATTTGGCAATCGGGATCGCGTGCACCCGATTGAAAAAATCGAAAAGAACCGGAGTAAATCCATTGCAAATCAAAAGAGGTAAGGTCGTCATTGTCCATGACAATCCCCAACTCAACATCGCCCTGTTTAAGCCACATTTTAATCATTTCCGTATGACCAAATAACACCCGAGGTTTTACCTCCGGAGCCACTTTTCGGTAACTTTCCAGAAGTTGAGGGAGTATGGACAGTCCTAAACTGTGCGAACATGCAATGGCAACCTGACCCGAATAGACATCGCGATCGAGCAGCTGAGATTTCAACTCGTCCACCTGACGAAAAATCCCGTGTCCCCACCGGTATACGATCTCGCCTTCTAAAGTCACCTTCATCGCATTGCGTTGGTGTGTCAGCAACGAGACTCCCAACGCGTTTTCTAGATGCGAAATGCCCTGGCTAATTGTCGATTGCGTCACGCAATTGACACGCGATGACTCAGTGACCCCACCAAGCCTCACCGCATCGTAAAAGTATCTCAAAAAGATCAAGTCCATCTTTGGCCCGCCTGATAAGGGTCATCACTATTGTTAATTTCACTTTTTTTGAGAACCCAAAAAAATTTGGAAGGGTGCACGGAAGCATTGGCAGGTGAGCAACTTGTCCTCTAAATGCAATATGCAAAAAGTCGCAAAAATTCGTCGTTCTTTTTTTTCTTTGCGTCCCTGCGACGTTGCGTCTTTGCGTTTGTCAGTTGTCCTCCTTGCATACCGTTTCAGAAGATGGGTCAAACTGCTGCAAAAACTATGTTGATATAGCACTCTTTTCAGCTTGATTGCTCTCTTCCAGTGAGGTATTTTCTCTGGGGAAATGAACAAATGCATTCTTCCAAAAAACTCTGATGGGTGTCCGTTCCTCATTCTCGCTCCGATGGAGGGGGTTGGCGACCGCTGCTTCCGAAAAGCGATGGCATCCGTTGGAGGCTTCGATGAGGCTGTCAGGGACTTTTTGCGAGTCCCTACGAACGCCCATATTCCCAGTCTCGCTTCTGTATACCATCCCAAAGAGATTGCCCCGATTCCGCTGGCTGCTCAGATCATGGGATCTGATCCCGAACTGATGGCGGGCATGGCTAAAGAATTGGAGCGCAGAGGAGCCCATCGGATAGACGTGAACTGCGGATGTCCTTCTAACACAGTGACTGGAAGAGGAGCGGGATCGAGTTTGCTCAAAGATCCCGACTTTCTAAACCAGGTAACTAAAAGCGTTGTCTCCGCGGTAAAGATCCCCGTCACCATCAAAATGCGCTCCGGTTATGCCGACATTTCCCTCTTTAAAGAAAATTTATTGGCCGCACAGGAAAGTGGAGCCCATTATATCACCTTGCATCCCCGCACTAAAGTGGAGGGGTACGGCCCCCCTGCGCGCTGGGACTTGATCGCCCAGGCAAAGGAGATACTCGACATCCCCGTGGTTGGGAATGGAGACATCCTGACTGTAGAGGATGCCCTCGCCATGCTCAAAACGACCCGCTGCGATGCTCTCATGATCGGCAGGGGAAGCATCATCAACCCCTTTATTTTTCATCAAATCCGCGCCCACTACTCTGGAGAGGCTTTCCAGCCGAAATGGAGCGAGCTCTGCCACTACTTTGATATCTACATGCAAGAGATCCCAACTCAAGCTTCCAACCGAATCAAAGTCAATAAACTCAAGCAACTGCTCAGTTTTTTCTTTAAGCAAAACGAGGCTCTACTCGCCCAAAGACAGCCCATGCTTTCCTCTCAGCACGCAGATCCCCAGTCATTCCTCGATTTCGCCCTCCCGCTACTCAATCATGGCCTCCAGATCGCCTGACCCCTTCCCAATAATTCCCATTTTTGCAATGGTGAGGCCATGAACAGATTAAGACATATTTCTATCCTGTGCGCCCTTTGTAGCGCCCTGTTTTCCAAAGCGGAAGCATGCACCGGCATCAAATTGATTGCGCAAGATGGGTCTATCGTCCATGGACGCACCCTAGAGTTTGGCAAACCGCTCGATACATCTCTCGCCTTCATCCCCCGAGACTATGCGTTCACCGGTACTCACCCCATGGGGCCAGGACTGAAATTCAAATCGAAATATGCCGTCATTGGGGCGATTGCCTTTGATGAGATATCCGTCCTGGATGGGATCAATGAAAAAGGACTATCGGTAGGAACATTTTATTTTCCCGGATTTGCAAGCTATGCCGAAATCACGGCAGAAAATCAGCCAAAAGCCCTATCTCCAACCGAATTTTCCAATTGGATCATCACCCAGTTCGCCACCGTGGAAGAGGTCAAAGCCGCACTCCCGTCTGTCGTCATCGCTCCCACTCCCCTCAGCTCCTGGGAAAACGAGCCGCCTCCTTTTCACTACATCGTCTTTGATCTAACCGGCAAATGTCTAGTGATCGAGCCCTTGAAAGGGCAGCTCGTCGCTTTTGACAACCCCCTCGGCGTGCTCACGAATTCCCCCGAGTTTCCCTGGCATGTGACCAATTTGAGAAACTACGTCAACCTCTCTGTCACCAATCCCCCGCCCACAGAGCTCGAAGGGGTCAAGTTCTCTGCTTTCGGGCATGGAGCTGGCATGATCGGCTTGCCCGGCGACTTCACTCCCCCCTCCCGCTTTGTCAGGGCTGCATTCTTCTCTCAAGTCTCGGCAACCCCTCAAAACACCGAGGATGCCATTTTGCAAATCTTCCACGTTCTCAACCAGTTCGATATCCCCAAAGGAGCGCTGAGGGGAACCCTAAATGGCAAGACCTATTACGATTACACCCTACTCACCAGCGCACGCGATCCCCACAATCTGAAATATTATTTCAATTGCTACGAGGATCAATCGATACGGGTCGTGCATCTAAATGCGTTCGATCTCAACGGCAAAACCGTGAAAAAATTTCCCATGACCGGGAAAGAAAAAATCACAGACATCTCCTCTTTGCTCAAATAATTCGTAGCACGCCAACTTAAAAATTCTTCACAGAATTTGCAAATTCAGACTTTCTTTGGCTTCCATTTTTTTCGCCAATCATTCATGCTGATCCTATTTGAACTCTGAATCTCTCTCAGAAATTTTTTAACAAAAGAGCACTATGAAAACAGCATGCCTCAAGCACTATCGATGGATTGTCACCGGCCTCGTTTTTTTCATTACCCTTGTCAACTTTATCGACCGCTCTGCAATCTCCTTTGTCATCGGGCCACTTAAACAAGAATTTGGGTTCACTGACACCCAATTCGGAATGATCCTTTCCGCCTTTGGCGTGGGATATGTGCTCTTAACAGCATTCGGAGGCTGGCTCGTGGACGTCTTTGGAACGCGCAGCGTCTGGGCAATTGCCGCAATCTCTTGGTCCCTTTGCGTCGGACTACTCGGACTGGCCGGTGGATTTTGGGGATTCATCTGGATCCGCTTTCTGCTCGGGATCACCGAAGGACCTCACTTCCCAGCCGTCACTCGTACTGTAGGCAACTGGCTCCCCCCTGCGGAGCGCGCCCGCGCCCTTTCTTTTGGACTCGTCGCCATCCCCCTTTCCGCTGTCGTCGGCGCTCCCCTGACCTCCTATCTCGTCATCGACTTCGGATGGAGAGCGATGTTCATGATCATCAGCAGTATAGGAATCGCTTGGGCCGTCCTCTGGTTTATTTTGTTCCGCGATAAACCCGCAGATTGCAAATTCGTGGGAGAAGAGGAGCAAAAATTTCTGGCAGATGCTTGTAAAGCTGACCGCGAAGTCAAGACGGATCACATCGACTGGAAATTCATTTTGACCCACCCCACACTCATCGCAAATAACTTCTCCTATTTTGCCTTTGGATACATGCTTTTCTTTGCGACACTCTGGCTGCCAGGATACTTCCTCTCTCAGCACAACCTCAATCTCAAAAGCGTAGGCTGGTACTTGACCATCCCATGGCTCGTGGCAGCTGCCTTCATGAAAGTAGGTGGATTTCTTTCCGATTGGCTTTATAAAAAGACAGGTAACGTCCGCATTTCTAGATCCCATGTGATCTGGGGAAGTCAATTGCTCGCAGCAATTTTCTTCATCCTCTTGGGCTTTACGAGCACTCTAGGAATGTCCATTTTCTGCTTGAGCCTCGCGTTGGGCTTTGGTTTCATGCCCCAACCGGCATTCTTCAGCATTAATATCGACGTCGCGAAGGATCGCGCTGGATCCGCACAGGGAATCACCTCAGCATGCCTTTCTCTGGCAGGGATTTTAGCACCTGTCCTTACCGGCTGGCTGCTCGATCTCACCTCCAGCTACAAAGGTCCGTTTTTGCTTCTCGGCGGACTGACGTTCCTCGCTGTGATTGTCGTGATCTTGTTTCACCACCCCGATCGCGATTACAGCAAAGTAAAAATCGCCCTGCGTTCCTAATGAAAATCACCCCTATCCCCTTCCTTGTAACAAGGCAAGTGGATAGGGGTGATTTATTTAGAGAACTTCCGCTGCGAGAGCTGCAAGCTCTGAGCGCTCTGTCTTCTCGAGAAAAACGTGTCCATAAAGCGGATATTGCTTGAATTTGCCCACAGTGAATGTGAGCGCGTTGGAGTCCTTATCCAAATAGGGATTGTCAATTTGCGTGGGATCTCCCGTCAGAACGACCTTAGTTCCCTTCCCCGCCCGCGAAATGATCGTCTTGACCTCATGGGGAGTCAAGTTCTGCGCCTCATCGATAATCATGTACATTTTTGGAAGAGAGCGTCCCCGGATATAGGTGACGGCCTCCATTTCGATCTTCTTGCTTTCCATGACCCATTTTTGCGTTTCTCCTCCGCTCGCCTCGCCGCTTGTCGATTGACATAGAAATTCGAGGTTATCGTAGATTGGCTGCATCCAGTGAAAAAGCTTTTCTTCTTTGGAGCCAGGAAGATATCCAATATCTTTTCCAAGCGGAACAATCGGGCGCGAAATTAAAATCCTCGAGTAGCAATTTTCATCGAAAACCTTTCTCATCCCGCAAGCCAGGGCCAAAAGGGTCTTTCCTGTTCCTGCGTTGCCGATGAGGGTGACGAGCTCGTCGACGGTGTAGGGG
>JAZJZV010000037.1:0-8539 GCA_040389485.1 Chlamydiota bacterium | reverse complement strand
AAGCAGATGATCGAATTTTTGAAGCGCAAAGGAGTGTTTGATCATCTCAAAGCGCATGTGATCGTTGGCAATTACCGCCACCAGTACTACTTGGCGCACAAGGATTTTTACGACAACCTCGCTGAACGGGAGATAGGACGGCACCTCAATCCCGAAAACCGCACCCTTCTCTACGCTCCCACTTGGAAAGATTACGAGGATTCCTCTTCATTTGACAAGGCGCTCATTCCCATGATTGAAAAGCTTCCCCCTGGCAATAATCTCATCGTCAAGCTTCACCCCAACCTTCTTTTCCAAGAGGAGTTTGCCATTGATCGGATCATCGACAAATACTCCGGAAGGGACAATCTCCTCTTCCTCAACGAGTTTCCACCGGTCTTTCCCGTGCTCAATCAATGCGATGCCTACATCGGGGACATGTCCTCAATTGGTTATGACTTCCTCCTATTCAATCGTCCGATGTTTTTTCTGAATGCGCAATCGCGGAGTAAAGAGGATGCAGGGCTTTACCTCTACCGCTGCGGAGTGGAGGTCAAGCCGGAGAAATTCACCCAGATCTACCAAGAGATTGAGCACTATTACCAGTTTGAGCTCCGCGACTTTACCCAGATCAGAAAAGACGTTTACGACTACGCCTTTGCCCCGCCGAGGCCATTTGAGCAGATCAAAAGCGCGATTGAGCACAGTTATTCCCAATTTCCAGACCCCGAACTCAACTTTTTTTAAAACCAAACATGCGCGCCGTTGCCATTATTACAGGACCACAGACCCACCTAGACCATTTGGGCGTGCTGAGCTCCCTTCTGGAGATCCCTCTCATCGTCACTGAGCATGAGACCTACCAGCTGGCCCTGCAGTTTTATCCCGATTTTCAGATCGCGTGCCTCGAGCCCGTTGATCTTTCCATGGATTTTCTCGCGCAGAACTTCGATGTGATTTTTGAGACGGGCAAATTTTTTGCACTGGAATTGGCCCCTTTTATGGAGCTGCTATTTCGCAAGAAGATGCGCTTTGTCTTCTGTCCCCATGGCAACTCCGACAAAGGGCACTCTCTGCAGGACCATGTCGATCAGGACATCTCTCTTGTCTACGGTGACCACTTATTCGACCACCTCACCCGCACCGGCGCTGCAACGAAAATTGGCCAGATCCTGCGCACGGGTAACTACCGCTATGCCTATTATCTCCAGCATCGCGCCCGTTTGGATGCACTCACTGACAGCCTCATCTTCCAGAAGTTTGAAGCTCCTCGAAAAACTCTTCTCTACGCGCCGACTTGGCAGGATGGAGAGAATGCGAGCACATTTTTCTTTGCAACCGATGCGATCATCGAGCAACTCTCGCCTCACTTCAATATCCTGATTAAGCTCCATCCCCTGCTCGTCGACGCTTCGCCTGCCCAGGCACATGCTGTGATGCGCCGCTATGAGGGACACCCCTGCATTCAGTTCCTGACAGACTTCCCTGCGATTTATCCTCTGCTCGCAAGGTGCGATGCCTATCTGGGGGACTACTCATCGATTGGGTACGATTTTCTCATCTTCGACAGGCCGATGTACTTTCTCCATCCAACCGGAGCTCCTTCCACCTCCCCGCTGCGGCATTGCGGCATTGAGATCCCCATGGAGTCGCTTGATCAGTTGGGAAATAGGGTGGCGGACACATTCGAAGAGTCGAAGAAAAGATTTTCCGAAGAAAGGCGATGCACCTATGCGTATGCCTTTGATGCAGACGCCAGCTTGGAGAGCCTCAAAGAGCTGTTGCAATCAACCGAGCTTTCTATTTCTTCCCAGTAGGAGGGCCCCGATTGCTGCCAAGAGAATGCCCGGATAGGTGAGAACTTTGAGCATGCTCTCCTGCTCGAGATGCAGATAAGTCCCTTTTTCTCGTATCGAGATCAGGCGGGCCAGATAGCCGTTCTTTAGTCGCGTCATCGATTCAAATCCCACGGACACGCCCCGTTTTCCATCGATCAGTAAGTGCATGCAGCATTTTTCTGTATGTTCATGTCCTGGTGCGTGTACGCATTTCCATTTCCCCCTTTCTAGGGTGAAAGGCAGGCGGTGAGTCTTGGGTTGATAACGGGCGAGGTATTTCCCATTGCACACGGGCCAACGCACACCTGAGGCGGTGGAATCATAGACAAGTGGCAATGTCTCTGTGTGATTTTCCTCTGAGAACTGCAAGTAGAGGCAAGGCGTATTGTCCCGGCTATTATCCGAGGGCTTGAGGATTTTAGGCTCTGAAAAAACCTTCACGTAAAAGGGACTGGGCAGCTGCGCGTCTACAAACCCTTTTGGTACGGGAATTTCGATCCCTTTTCTCCTCCATTAAAGGAGACGAGTCTCTCCTTAAAGTGGGAAGAGAGTGAACTGAGCGCCATTTCTCCTTCATTGCCGATCATGAGCAGATATTCTGATTGTGCATCGTCCTCGATGAGGAGAAATGAGGGGGATCTTGCCGGGCTGGTGTAAGCGAGTTCTGCCGCCGTGATTCCAATTTCATTGCTCTTGAGAGCCCCCAGCCGCCACTTTTGTCCGTTGACATTGGAATGGGAGGGGCGAAAAGAGGAGGCTTGCTGCAAAAGGAGATCAGAGGAAAGCCCTCCTGGACACTGAATGGTCGCCCTGCCATTGACGACGCATTTGAGCCTCTCCTCTGCGTTGGGAAAGGAGCCTACGATGGCAATCTGAAGGTCGGAGGAGTCAGGGAGGCGGTCTATTGCAATGGAGTGGGTGCGTCTTTCTGCAGTCTGGACATCCTCGAGAAGGAGGGCGTGTGTGTGTGGAAGGAGGCATTCCGAGTGCTTCCCTTTTCCTAGTCCAACGAGTCCTGTTAGTCCCAAAAAGGCATTAGCGACCATCCCTACTGCTGCCAGGCACAAACCGCCAGAGAGAAAGAGGAACGGCACACTTCGCTTTTGCAACGTTTTCAAAGGATTGCTCCACAAGAAAAACAAAATGTAATTTTTCACTTTACTTCTCTTGCGATTTTTTAGCAGTCTAAAACTCGACTTTGTATCATTTTGTAGGAGCTTCTCCGAGGAAATCGCCTGCAAATTTTGCGTTTTTTCGCTCATTAATAGTGCCTATGGCCATGCAGTTTGCGAAGAAATGCACAATTTGCCGAGCGGCCCTTTCTGGATCTGCCCGCTCAAAT
Source organism: Chlamydiota bacterium (assembly GCA_040389485.1). Classification (GTDB taxonomy): domain Bacteria; phylum Chlamydiota; class Chlamydiia; order Chlamydiales; family Rhabdochlamydiaceae; genus JAZJZV01. The sequence continues at coordinate 5,380 of JAZJZV010000037.1, read as the reverse complement.
TGTTCGCCAATTTTTAGAGGAATCATATGGAATTGAAAAGCAGTGCCTTTACCCCAAGCGGGAAGATCCCCGCCAAGTTTTCTTGCGATGGAGAGAACATCAGTCCTGAATTACTCATCAGCGGAGTCCCCGCTGAGGCCAAAAGTCTTGTATTGATCATGGATGATCCCGATGTCCCCGAGTCTGTGCGCCAGGAGAGGATGTGGGACCACTGGGTGGTTTTTAATATTCCCCCAGAGACAAAGAGGATTCCCGAAAATACCGAGCCCCCGGGGGTCGGAGGAAAGAACACCGGAGGAGATCTCGGCTATCAGGGACCATGCCCCCCAGATAGAGAGCACCGCTATTTTTTCAAGCTCTACGCGCTCGATTGCAAGCTAGACCTGGCCCAAGGGGCGACGAAAAAAGAGGTCGAGCAGGCCATGGAGGACCACGTCCTGGCGGAAACCCAGCTAATGGGAAGGTATAAGAGACTGTAACAGTCTCTTAAAAAAAGATTTGTAGAGTTGTTGACAAATAATTTGTTTAATTAATAAGGTAAGGATTAGAGTTTGAATCCAACTTTAGGAGTCAATGATGCAAAACGCAATTGGGTTTGCAAGTATATTTGGTCCATATCTCATGATTATGGGTCTTTGGATGTTGTTCTACCATGAAAACATGTCAAAGATGTGCACATCGGCGAAAAATACGCCTGCGTGCTTCTGTCTGATGGGAGTGATCAATTTGTTGATTGGTTTGACAGTTGTCACCAATTTCAACATGTGGTCATGGACATTAGCCGGTCTTGTGACCTTGTTCGGCTGGTGGATGCTGGTGAGAGGAGTGATGGTGTTCTTCCTCCCGCAATTGTTAATTAAGTTAACCACGCCAAGTGCAAAATCTTCCAAAATCTGTGGAATTATCCCACTCGTTTGGGGATTTGGCATGTGCTGGCTCGCGTTCTGGAGCAAATAGTCTCAAGACGCACCCAGTATTGATCGAATGAAGGGCCTGCATCCCTGCAGGCCCTTTTTCTTTTGGCCTTTTAGACAGTAGTGACGTAGCGAGCGTAACGGAGGCTCTTGCCCTCGTGTTGCAAGAGCAGTTCCACTCCCTTCTTCAGATCCAAGCCGGCGTCAGCAACAGATCTTAAAAAGATCGACCAATCCACTGTGAAGACGTTTCTTTCTCCAAATCGGAGCTCATTTGGCATAGCAGAGTGCTTCCATATGTGATGATAGACAGCGCTTTTGTTCTCTGGAGAGTAACTCTCGAATACGAGCTTAGCAAAAAATCTGGCGCAAAGTGCCTCCAGTGATAAGCGGCGCGCAGTTTTATTATGTCGGTTGCGATCGAGAAGCGACTGAATGCGTCCAAGTAGGCTTGCTCCTTCAGCGCCGAGCTGATCGCCTCCTAAGTCCAGGTGAGTGAGGTTTGGGTTTTGTGTAAGCGCCTCTGCAACAGAGGCGGCGCCGCTCGCACCGAGCTGATTGAACCGCAAGTTCAGGCGGGTAAGGCTTGAGTTTAGTGTGAGCGTCCCTGCAAGGGAAGTTGCGCCTGCATCGCCGAACTGATTGCTCTCCAGGTTGAGGTTGGTGAGGTTCGTGTTTTGTGTGAGAGCTAGTGCAACAGAGGTAGTGCCTGCGTCGCCCAACTGATTGTTTTTCAAGTTAAGGCTTAAGAGACTCGAGTTTTGTGTAAGCGCTAGTGCAAGAGAGGAGGCGCCAGCATCGCCGAGCTGATTGCTCTCCAAGTTGAGGAAGGTGAGGCTCGAATTTTGTGCGAGCGCTAGTGCAAGAGAGGAGGTGCCAGCATCGCCGAGCTGATTGCCCTCCAAGTTCAGGCTTAAGAGACTTGAGTTTTGTATGAACGCCTTTGCAAGAGAATCGGCACTGATAGCGCCAAGCCGATTGAGCCCCAAACTCAGGTTTGAGAGGCTAGAGTTTTGTGTGAGTGCGTGTGCAAAAAAGGAGGCGCCTGTATCTCCAAGCTGATTGTCCCCCAAGTCCAGGCTTGCGAGGCTCGAGTTTAGTGTGAGCGCCTCTGCAAGAGATTCTGCACCACTCGTACCGAGCTGATTGATCCCCAGGTTCAGGCAGGTAAGGCTTGAGTTGTGTTTGAGCGCCCCGGCAAGAGAGGAGGCGCCTTCATCGCCGATCCGATTACAGCTTAAGTCCAAGTGTGAGAGGCTTGAGTTTTGTGTGAGCGCTAGTGCAAGAGAAGAGGCGCCTGCATCGCCGAGCTGATTGAGCCACAAGTTCAGGCTTAAGAGGTTAGAGTTGAGTGTGAGAGCTTCTGCAAGTGAGTCGGTGCCGTCAGCTCCGAGCCGATTGCTCCCCAAGTTCAGGTTAGTGAGACTTGTGTTTTCTATGAGTCCTGTGACGGCCACAGCGCCTTGCGCGCTCATGTCGAGGTAGCCGTTGAAGATGGCATAATTAATAGATGATGACATGCGCATTCTCTTTTTATTATTGTTTGCATCTTATTTTAATGATAATTTAATTTTTTATCAATAAAAAACGTGCGATTAAATGTATAAAACATATTTTAATATTATCGTGATTTGGTGATTAGTAATAAAATTTTTAATAGCTAAGCGCAAAGTGCGGAACCATTCCCTAATCTCCGCAATTGGGAACAACGTCGATCAAATGAAGGATCGCGATTTCTTCGCATGGGGATGACAAAAAAATGCGGGGATAGGTTCTTGTGGAAAGATGGCAATTGCGGTATTCTGAGTCCTCTAATGATCTCAATCCGCCGGAGTCCTCTATGTATAAAAAGTTATTCCTCGCTGCAGCCCTTGCTCTCTGTGCGCCCCTATGTTGGTCCGCCGCCGATCCCGTCACCCCTGTCCTTACTACTTTGAAACAGCGGCAGCCCCACTGGCGTCCAAAAATCATGCAGAGTTACCCGGAAGGGCAACCCGAGCGGGTACTATTCTTCGAGCAGATTGGAGATGCCAACGAAGCGCCTGTCAAGCAGGTGACGTTTTATCCCGAGGGCCTCATCCAGGGCGAGATGGATCTCATCGTTGTAGAGGAAGGATCTGCTGGTGCCAAGGTCTGGAACTCTACTGTTGTTCCTCATGGTGTCTGTTTGACGTTTTTCTCTAACGGCCAGGTGGAAAAGGCAATGCACTATGATCGTGGCATGCTCCACGGTGCCATGCGCGTTTTTTTCTCGAGCGGCAAGCTCCGCGGCGAGTGCGCCTATAAACAGGGAGAGCGGCATGGCGCCTTCCTCTCTTATTACGAGGATGGCACTAAAGCTGAAGAGACTTACTATGAGGATGGCAAAGTCACTGGCGAGTTAATTAAATATTACGAAAACGGCAATCGCTCTCTATTTGTCCCGCATCAAAATGGACTACCCCACGGAAATGCCATGGAATGGTATCCCGAGGGAGCGTTGAAAGCGACGTTCCGCTATCAAAATGGAGTGCTCCACTCCGATGGAAAGAATCCTGCGCTTGTCGTCTACTCTCCTGACCGTTCGATCCACGAAGTTCAGGATTTTCAACAAGGACAGCCGGTCGGCACGCATTTCGTCTACCACGAGAATGGCAAACCTAGCTTTAAGGTCCAGTATAAGGGAGGGAAGAAGCAGGGAAAAGAGCAGCACTTCGATGCAAAGGGGCAGTTGGTAGGTGAGGGGGCTTTTGAGAATGGTGTTCCGGTTGGCAAACATTGGCGCAATGCGGAGAATGGGACTCTGATCTTTTCTGCAGTTTACGATGGGAGTGGCAACCTCATCGAGCCTATCCGCGAGTACACGGATACGGGAATCATGACAGCGGAATACAAGATCGTCTCAGGAAAAAAGCACGGGCGCTATTTGGAGTGGTTCCCGAGTGGAGTTTTGAGAGTGGATTACCACTTTGACCAAGGAAACTTTGAAGGGCCGCAGGCCGAGTACTATGAGAATGGACAGGCAAAGGTAAAGACTGCCTATGTGGGTCATCTCAAAGAGGGCCTTTTTGAAGAGTGGTATGAAAACGGCCAAATGGCCGCGAAGATCGAGCTGAGCAAAGGGATCAAGAGCGGGATCTGTCACGAGTGGTATGAAAACGGAAAGATGAAGCTCGATGAGTTCTACGTGGATGGTCTTTTGGACAAAGCGCACAAAGAGTGGTTCCCCAGTGGCACAATGCACCTCTCCGGGAATTTTGCTCTCGGGAAAAAAATGGGGCTCCACCAAGAATTCAATGAAGCTGGCGAGCTCATTGTGGAAGTGACCTATGAAAACGATCTTCCCGTAGGCGTTGCTAAGACCTGGTATGGCAAGGGCAAGCTCAAAGAAGAGATCCACTTCAAAAATGGCAAGCGCAATGGCGTCGACAAAGAGTTTTACCCCAATGGCAAGCTGAAGACCGCTGCCGTCTATAAAGATGACCTCGTGCATGGCGAATGCAAAAGCTGGTATGAAGATGGCGCCCTGTGGGCCCATAAGACATTCAAAGAGGGCGTTGCCGTTGGTGAGCAGAAGGAGTATTTCTCGCAAGAGCAGCTCAAGAATGAGGGCATTGTTAAGGAAAAACCGATTCTGCAATTGGCGCGCTATTTCTTCTACAACGACGAAGGAAAGCTCCACAAAGAACAGAAGACATTTCATTCCAATGGCGTCCTCCACACTCAAATCACTTATGACAATGGCGACCTCCATGGGTTGAAAGCGATGTGGGCAATCGATGGAACTCTCCTCGAAGAGGCAACTTATGAGCGCGGAAAGCTCTTCGGAAGATTTTTTGAGAGGGATAAAGACAACCGGGAAATCACCTACCACTACAAAGACAATCGCCGCGAAGGGTTGCACGAAGTGTACTATCCCGAGCACGAATACTTTGGAAAAGTGAAGGCCTTGGAAGTGAATTTCTCAAATGATGTCGCAGAAGGCGAGGCGACCGAATACCATGAGTCGGGCGTCAAAGCTGCCACTACTCCGTATGTCGATGGAAAAAAGGAAGGGATTGCGCAGATCTTTTCCCAGAAGGGCACTCTCATGATGGTCGTGGAATTCCACAACGATTTGAAAAGTGGCCTCTGCACCCAGTACTACCCTGACGGGAAGGTGTTTGCTGAAATTCAATACACAGATGATCTCAAGCACGGCGAAGAGTTGGTCTATTTTGAAAACGGCACTCTCGCCAAACAGATTCCCTATAAAGAAGGCAAGATCCACGGCAACTACAAAGAGTGGAACGAAAAGGGCGTGCTGACATTTGATTCAGAATACGTCGATGGGAAGAGGCACGGCAAGTTCAACAAGTTTTACGATGATGGCAATCCGCAAATTTTGCAGTCATTCTTGTATGACGAGTTGAATGGCATAAAGAAGAACTTCGATAAAGAAGGCAAGCTCTTGACTGAAGCCAAGTACGAGAAGGGCAAAAAAGTCG
>JAZJZV010000036.1:723-10686 GCA_040389485.1 Chlamydiota bacterium | reverse complement strand
TTACAGCTGATCGCGCCCAGATTTTGATGCAGATTGTGGCTCAAGAAAAGCCAGATATACATGGGAAATGTAGGCTGGCTTTTCTTGAGTCGCAAGATGCGCAAAAGATGAGTCGAATAGCTGTGAAAACTTCATTAACAATGTACTAGGCTCCGCGGCTTGAAGTGGTGTCCTATGTCCGCCAAAAGTAATTCAAAAATCCAAGTTTTCAAATAGTGGGATGGTCTCATGAACCTGTCGCGCTGGCTTATCTATGTGGGGATTGGACTGATCGGGTTGGGCTTTTTGGTGTGGGTGCTTGGTAAGACGGGCCTCGACTTGGGAAGGCTTCCCGGAGATCTCCGCATCCAAAAAGAAAAATTTGGAGTCTATTTTCCAATAGTCACCTGCATCATCCTCTCTGTACTGTTCACACTCCTCATCAATTTCCTGCTTTGGCTCTTCCGCAAATGATTATCTCGACTTTGTGCAAAGTCGAGATTACATAGCGTGATAAGAGAAGAAGGTCATGTGGATGAAGTTCAGCAAAAAGTGGCAGAGGATAGCGCTCTCGATCTTCCCTGAAATTTGGTAGACGTATCCATACAGCAATCCCGCTAGGAAGACGAATCCCAAAATGTCCAAGGAGGGAGACCAGTAGGCGTGGGCTAAGGTGAAAATCAGAGTGGATACGAGCAGTGCAAAGAAGTTTCCCGCCCTGGATTTTTTGAAGTACCTGCAAAGCTCTGTCTGAAGAAATCCGCGGTAAAACGCCTCTTCGGGAATCGCTGTGAAGATGAGGTTGCTCAAGAACCTTTGGCCGGCAAAGGAGGGGAGTTTAAACTGCAGGTGCACCGCGCCGCTTAAGATAGCGACAGTGGCCAGAAGAGCAATTCCCACACATCCTAAAAGAGTGCCTCGCATTACTTGCTTCCAATCTCGGACGCTCTTTGCCAACGGAACGAGCAGGGCATGCGGGAATAATCCGAGTAGCGGAGTCATAAAACCCATGGAAAAGTGGGGAGTGATTGCAACTGAGGGAAAGCCGGGAAGCAGGTGGAACTCGAAGCCGAAGCTTAGTACGATGAAGATGACAAAGAGCGCTGTATGGATGAGGGGTTTTTGCTTGCGAATATAAATCATCCATAGCGTTGCCCAGCCGATCGTGATCACAATGCCGCTCAGGAGGAGGTTGCCTCCCACAAACCCGGCGATCAGACTTGCTGTGAGGAGCGTGCCCCACACCCTTGGTTCGCGTCGAATCCACACGCTCAGCAGCGACAGCGCTAATAAGAACCAGCCCGCAATGACAACCGTTGAAATCATATTTTTCCTCTGATAACTTGGCTTCTCTAAACCTTAGTGTATACATGCTGCTGAATTTTTTTCTTTTATTTCTCACACTTTTTTCCCCGATGGTAAAGCTGATGGCTTCGAATGTAGAAAACACCCCTTCCAAACTTCCCTGCGGCGTCTATGCAGCGGTGCTGACACCGCTCCGCGAAGACTTAAGTTGCGACGTGGATGCACTGGCAGAACATAGCCTGGATGTGATCTCTCGCGGTTGCCAGGGAATCGTCGTACTCGGAACAACGGGCGAAGGCGCTTCCTTTTCCACACAGGAGCGCATCGAGACACTAGGTGCTCTCATCGCTCGCGGCGTAGATCCTAAAAAAATCCTCTTGGCAAACGGTGGGGCTTCTATCCCTGACACGGTGGAACTGACGAGAGAGGGGCTTCGTCACGGGTGTCCGGCGATGCTCGTATGCCCTCCCACTTTTTTTAAGGGCGTCAGTGAAAAAGGCGTGTTGGAATACTACAGGGAAGTCATTCAGCGGGTGGACAACCCGCAGCTTAAGGTGTTCTTGTACCACATCCCACAGCTCAGCGGTGTCCCGATCACCTTGAGAATTATTGAGGTGCTCAAGGCCGAGTTCCCCGATGTCGTGATTGGAATTAAAGAAAGCGAGGGGAATTGGCCCTTCACCGTTCAGATTCTGGAGCAGTTTCCCGGATTCCAGGTTTTTGTCGGTAACGAGGGGCACATTACGGAAGCTGTGAGCAGAGGAGCCTCTGGAGCAATCTGCGGCATGGCCAACTTATACCCTGAACTGATTTGTTCTCTCTTGAAGCATCCCTCGCCCCAACTGGAGCCCTTTTTCCAGGCGATCCAGGGACTCCATTTCATTTCTGCTTTCAAGGCCTTGCTAGCGCAAAAGCGGGGAGAGAAATGGCTCCGGGTAAGGCCGCCTCTTGTTCCCTTAGATAAGAGTCACCGCGACACCCTGCTTTCCCGTGAGGCAGCCATTGGAATCTCTTAGCGAAAACAATGGAATTGCAGCTCTCTATCCTCTCGATGAGAAGGTGTATAGCGTTGGAATCTCCACTGGGGGAGTTGCTGAAATGCGCATGGCAGCAGCACTGCCCTCGCGCCGCATTATTGCGACGACCATTGATGCACAGGGCGCTGAGTTCGCAAGAAAAAAGATCTTAGAATCTGGGCTATCAGAGCGCATCGAGGTCAGGATAGAGGACGTGGGCGCGCCTCTTCCCTATGAAGAGGGGGCATTTGATTTCATCTACGCCCGCCTCGTCCTTCACTACCTTCCCAAAGAGAGTTTGGATCGCTCGTTGAAAGAGCTTTTCCGCGTGCTGAAAACGGGTGGCAGGCTTTACGTCGTCGTCCGATCGGTCGAATGCCAGGAAGCTCAAGTGGCAGGTGCTCTTTATGATCCAGAGACGGGGATCACGCGTTACGTTTTCAATGGCCAGCAACTCAGTCGCTATTTCCACAGCGCGGAATCCATTCAGCGCCACCTGCAGGCCGCCGGTTTTCAGATCTTGCACGTGAAAAGCTATGAGGAGCTGCTCTGCAGCGACTTTGAGAGGTTAAAGCCTGCAAGCCAGCCCGATTCACTGATCGAGGTTCTTGCTCAAAAGCTGAGTTAACTCTGCCCCTTCGATCTTGAGACGTTTGATGCGGGAGGTGTGCCCGCTGATGAGTTCTATCTTAGATTTAGCGATACCGAGCTGCTCTGCGAGGAAAGCGATGAGTTCTTTGTTGACTTGCCCCTTTTCAGGAACGCCTCGAATGCGCAGGCGCAGATAATCTCCTTCCCAGCCCACAATCTGGTTTTTCGATGCATTGGGAGTGACTTTGACGGTGAGGATGAAGGTCATTTCTTGAGTTTTTTTGTATCACAGTTTATACCGAAACAACATGAAGAATCGGTTTTAACAGCGTTGCCAGCCACTGAATCTGAGACCCATCTGCATCGCTCAACTTATTAAAGTTGAACTGCTTCGCCAGGCTCAAATTCAGGGCAGCGCCTTGTTCAATTCCGATTCTTCACGTTGTTTCAGTATACCCACTCTGAGAATATCGGATAACAACTTTAGGTACTATGTCGTCAGCATTGCTCGAGCTCCTCGATTTGTCAGCAGATGTGTTACAGATCGGTTTTATTAAGAAAGAGTTTGCTACAGAAATACAGCTCAAGCAGCCCAAATCCCATGTGGTGGTCGAGTCCCGGCCCGAACGCCTTCACAATGCCATCAAGTGGTCGAAAAAAAATAGGCAAGCAAAGATCCTCCAGGGAAGTTGGGAGGCAGTATTGCCCTCTTTAAGCAAATTCCATGCGATTGTCGTTGAAGAAGGGGATGCCACCCCGGTATCTGGCAGGGAAACCCAGCACGCTCATGTCCTACTGGAAAAAGGGGCCAAGTTGACACAGTATGTAGAGGAAGCAGTCCCAGGTCTCAACGAAAGGAAGTATTCCGACCAGGATCTCGAGGAATTTTGCCAGCACTACGCCTCCGCCCAACATAGTCAAATCTCCCATTTCCTAGCTGAGCTGAAGGCAAAGGGGCAAATTACTGGGCAACAGTACGAACACGTTGTTGCCAAATATCAGCTTTCCAGGGTCGATGTTGCGATTGCGGCTAAGAAGGCAAAAGCGGCAAACCCCGTTTTCCCCTTTGTTTCCGAATGCCTCAACCATTTGGACAACGGAGGGAAATTCGCCATGCTGCTCAAGGAGGGGGCTTCTTACTTTGAAGACCCTCAATTCTTTGAGAGCATCGTGACAAATCCTCACCTGGATTACCAAGAGAAAACCCTCAAGCTCTCTGCAGGACGCGAGTCCTTAGCCATGCTGATCGAAAAGCTCTGAATAATCCCGAAATTCGCTCCCTGCGTCGCGCTCGGTATAATATTTTCTTCTTTTGAATTAAAATAAGCTTGCGGGAATTAAAAAAAATTATTACACAGGTAACTAGAAGGGATAGAAGACCCATGGTGGTGGTTTTCTAAAAACACCCTAAATTGAAGAAGGGAAATGATTATGGCAAAGAAGAAAGCAAAAAAAGCAGTGAGAAGAGCAGCTCCAAAGAAAAAGACAGTTAAGAAAGCTGTTAGAAAAGCAGCGGCTCCAAAAAGAAAAGCGGCTCCAAAGAAAAAGAAAACGACAGGCAAAAGAAAGTCTGCTTTGAATCAAACAGCATACGGCGTATCTGCAGACTTAGAAGCAGTGATCGGTGCAAAGAAAGCAACTCGTCCTGAAATCGTGAAAAAACTGTGGGCTTACATCAAAGCGCACAAGTGCCAAGACACGAAAAACAGACGTATGATTGTCCCAGACAAGAAATTGAGCTGCGTCATTGGAAGCAAACCAGTCGACATGCTCAAACTCGCTGGCTGCCTCAATAAGCACATTAAGTAGTCCTTTACTACTTTTACGCATCTTTAAGGCCTCTTCTTCGGAAGAGGCCTTTTTTTATACCCATAGTCGGCATATCTCGTCATTGATTTAAAATGTCTTAGCGTTTATAATATTGTATAATTATAAATTTGCTGGGATTGTTTGTGAAAAAAATTAATTCTTTTTTGAAAGTTGCGATTTCTCTTTGGGCGACCGTTTTCCAAATGGGGGTAGCTCATGGAGATGAGTCCACTCCGATGCAACAAGAGTTAAAAAATGACCTTTCCTTGAAACTTCCCTTACCAGGTAGTATTTGGGGATCTCTCCTATTTGATCCCATCTCCTTTGACAACACTCTTTTACAGAAGGTGAAGGCATTTCTTTTTCGCGTCGCCTCTGACATGACCGATCCGGTGTGCAAGGTCCATGAATTTTACCGCAAACTGCATCTGGAAGGGACCCTTCCAGAGGAAAAATCTTCCCTAGCGAATAAGCTTGTCCATTTTGTGAAAATGACGGGGTATGCACATAAAGCAATTACAACGACATTTCCTGCCATCGCACTGCGCTCTGTTGCCTCCAGTCTGGGCTCTGATCCTTATCTATCTCACGTGAGTGAGGCCGCATCTTCCAAAACGCTTCCTCAGAGCAAGACGTTCACACTTCTCACCTGGAATGTGTGCTTTGTCGCTGCAGGTTATCCCATCACCGACGGTGGAGTGCTGCCCTGGTCAGAGAGGATCGATCGCGTCATCGACAAAATTGTAGAGAAAGACGCTGACGTCAATTGCCTTTACGAGACATTCGATACCAAATCAGCCTTTTATCTCAGCGAGAAGCTCAAGGAAAAAGGGTATACCCACATTTACTTCGACATTGGCCCCCAAGCGTTGGGTGCATCCTCTGGCATTATGGTTGCTAGCAAATACGCCATCGAGAACCCCGAATTCACGCCATTTCCCGATGAAGCACTTGTCGGAAGGGCAAAGTACTCCGCCAAGGGAGTCTTTTCTTTTGATCTCTTAAGCGAAGGAAATGCATTTGCAAAGGTTTTTGCGACACATTTGCAGCATTCAGAAGAACCAGAGTTTCCCACTTCTGAAGAGATAGAGGCAAGGCGGCATCAAATGAATGTCATCACCGACAAATTCCAAGAGAGAGAGGGGAAGGGGATCATCGTAACAGGCGATCTCAATTTAGATGATGCCGAGTTCCAGTCCTCTGAGTGGCAGCACTTGTTCCTAAAAGGGGACCGGTTTGATGCCAATAGCAAGACTTGGGGCGGAGATGCCTTTTGCGCAGAGATGATGGGTAAGCGCGGCTCGAAAGGCCTCAACCTAGATCATACCATGGTCCTCAAGAAGAGCGTTAAGGAGATCCATACCTACTTCGTCGAGACCGGATTCGACGCCGAGGTTTTCAACCCCGACGCCCTTTCCGACCATGCCGGACTCTATAGTGAGATCACCCTCTCCTAAGAGTATGTCCACAAACTCTAAAGTCCTTGAGTATATATTTCCCTTTTGACAACCTGCGGTTTATTGAAAGGGTAGTGATATGCAGGGCTTCTTGCGCATTTACCGGGGAATTATTCGCTGCGGGAACCGCTTTCAATCTGTTTTTCTTTTGATTGTTCGTCTCTATTGGGGATGGTTGTTTTTCAGCGGTGGAATGGCAAAACTTGCTAATATCGATCAAATCGCCCACTATTTTCAAACCTTGCACATCCCTCTTTCCACGCTGAATGCGCATTTGACTGCATGGACAGAATGTTTAGGCGGCGCGCTTCTTCTGCTGGGGCTAGCCTCCCGAGTGGCTGCAATTCCCCTCATTTTGACGATGGCGGTCGCTTACTTGACGGCAGAGACTTCTGCATTAAAAATGCTCTTTAGCGACCCTAGCATATTTACGTCCCGATCACCCTTCCTATTTCTCTTCGCCTCTGTCATTGTCTTTACCTTTGGACCCGGATTTTTCTCTGTAGATGAGTTCCTCGAGAGAACGGTGTTCAAGTAACCGAAAATTCTTGCATCAAAAGCAATATTGTTGCAGTCTTTCAGCATTTGCGCGGAAGTTCTCCGCTAAAAAGATGTAATTTCGGAGAAAATTGATATTATGAAAGTTGCTCGTTTACCTAGTTTTAGAAGTGGTATTGACCCTGTTTCCTTTTTCAAAAAACTCGCTCATGTTGGCTGTGTTGCTGCGTTGTTTGCAACGTCTGGCCTGAGTGCCCGCGATGAGAAAAAGATGGACCAAAAGAATTTGGCGATGCTCGAAAAAATTCAGCAGAACCTCGATAAGCCGGAAGTCCTCTCTCGGCTGCTTCCGATTGTGCGATGCTCCTTGAAACAGACCCGGTACGAGCAAATCCTATCGACCCAGTTGCGTCAAAAAGAGACCTCGACAATGCAATTCCGGGAAGCTTCGGAAAAAATTGGAGGGATTCTCGTCAGTAAAGTGGTCGAATGCCTTCCCACTCATGTGATCGAAATTGAGACACCTATTGAGCATTGCCCAGGAACGACATTTGCAGGCAATATTGAACTGCTCTCCGTCATGCGCTCCGGAGATGCACTTCTGGATACGTTTATGAAGCATTTTCCTCACGCCAACGTGAGTAAGATCCTGGTACAGCGCGATGAGGAAACTGCTGAGCCCCATTTTAAATACATGAAAGTCTCTCCTACGCTCGCCTCTGGCAACCCGGTCGTCATCACTGAACCGATGATCGCAACGGGAGGAACCCTCATCACAGTTATTCAAAAGCTCATCGAAAGGGGAGTCAAAGAAGAGAACATCATCATTGCTTCTGTGTGCACGGCGCCAGAAGGCCTGGTAAGGCTCGCAGCCGCTTTCCCTAAGATCAGCGTCGTCCTAACGATGCTGGATACCAAACTCAATGAGAAAAAATACATCGTTCCGGGACTTGGCGATTACGGAGACCGCTTTTTCGGAACTCCTGATCACGGCACAGAACGCTAAGAAGCTGCAATTTAAGGCGGCTTCTAAGATTTTTTCCGGTGGATGCTCAGAGCTGATGAGGCTTGACAGACGGGCATCATTTCAATCGTGTTGATGTTGACATGAGGCGGGAGATGGTAGCAGAAGTAGATCGCCTCTGCGATGTCTTCGGGAGCGAGCGGATCTGCGTTTTCATAGACCTGGTCCGCCTTTTGTGCATCCCCCCGAAAGCGCACAGTAGCGAATTCTGTTCCTCCCGTGAGGCCAGGTTCGATGCAGCTCACGCGGATGTTTGTTCCCAGAAGGTCGGCGCGTAGATTGAGAGAGAACTGGTGTACGAATGCCTTCGTAGCCCCATAGACGTTGCCGCCAGGGTAGGGGTAAGTACCTGCAATTGATCCCAAGTTAATGATATGCCCCCGGTTCCGTTTGACCATCGCAGGGAGAGCCGCGCGCGTGCAGTAGAGCAGTCCATTGATATTCGTATCAACGCATTGCTGCCATTCTGTCAGTCGGGTCTCGTGTGCAGGCTCCATGCCATAACCAGCGCCGGCATTGTTAATCAGTAGGTCGATAGGGCCCATCTCTTTTTCTATCTGCGCAAAAACGGCAAAAATTTCATCGGAAGAGCGGACGTCTGCCTTGTATAGGCGCGCTGTCCCCTGCAACTCTTTTTGCAGGCTCTCCAGGCGATCCATGCGACGTGCAACCAGAGCCAGAGGATGACCTTCTTTAGCAAAACGCAAAGCAACGGCTTTGCCGATGCCCGACGAGGCGCCTGTAATCACGATGAGAGGTTTTTTGGAAGCATTTGGAATCATAGTTGCATTATTTAAAATTTACCGATTATAAACAAGAGTAGGATGGTAATCATGAGTTCTACTGATCGGGAAGATTCACTTAAGAAAGAGATGGAGCGTTTGGGGCTCTTCGAAGAGGATCTCGTCGAAAAATTCATTCTAGGGACCGGCAGCGGAGGGCAAAAGATCAATAAGACCTCCTCTTGCGTCTATCTCAAACACCTTCCTACGGGAATCGAAATCAAATGCCAGAAGGAGCGCTCGCGCGAGGCCAATCGCCAGTGGGCAAGAGGGGAGCTCGTCAGGAGGCTCAAGGAAAGAGAAGAGAAGCGCAAGGCAGAAGAAAAGCAACTTAGAGAGAAGAAACGGCGGCAAAAGCAGCGGCGCACGAAAAAAATCCAGCGCGAAGTGCTGGCCGGCAAGAAAAAGCGTTCTGAACAGAAGAAGCTCCGCAAGTTCACTTCAGAGGATTGACTCAAGTTCTCTGAGTTGATATATCCTCAATTTTGGAGGTGTCAAATGAAAAATGTGCACGAGCATTTTATTACAGGCCAGCAGTTGCCTCTTGTTCTTGAAGCCAAAGACGCGAATGTTAGTTTTGGTGACTTTACCCAGTGGCTTAAGGCGCAAAAACCACAAATCGAAAAACATTTACTCCGCTACGGTGGAGTCCTCTTCCGCAACTTCCCCGTCCATAACGAACGCGACTTCGAGAGCGTGATCAAGGCTCTCGGGCTCGGTAAGTTTATCGACTACATTGGAGGCGATAGCCCGCGCACTAAAATTACAGGTGGCGTCTACACTTCGACAGAAGCTCCGCCTCAGGTGAAGATCCCCTTGCACAATGAACTCTCGTTCGTCAAGCATTTCCCGCAACACATCTACTTCTATTGCAACGTAGCCCCGAACGCAAAAGGGGAGACGATCCTCGCCGATGCGCGCAAGGTCTATCAGGCAATTGATAACGAAGTGAGAAAAAAGTTTGATGAGAAGCAGGTTAACTACGTCTCCTGTTATTTTCGCAAAAGTAAGCTGATGGACCTGATCAACCGCAAGCAAAAGGCCCACAAAACCTGGCTCGATGTTTTCGAAACTGATGACAAGGCTGAAGTCGAGAAAAAATGCCGCGAGTGTGAATTTGATTTCGAATGGACGAAAAATGACTGGATCCGGATCTCTCAAACCCGTCCTGCGACCTATACCCACCCGTTGACGCGGGAAAAAGTCTGGTTTAACCAGGTCCATCTCTACGATTTCAACCCCAAATGGCTGGGCTGGTGGAGACATCTTGCCGTCAAAGCGCTTTACTGCCGCAAGCACATGAAGCTGCATGAGGTTTTCTTCGGCGATAAGAGCCCTATCCCTAGGGATGAGATTTACCACATTCTCGATATTCTCGACGCAAATACGGTTTCGTTTCCGTGGCAGAAAGGGGATGTGCTCGTTCTGGATAATGTTCTGGCGATGCACGGCCGCGCGACCTTTACTGGAAAAAGGCGCATCTTAACGGCAATGACGGGAGT
>JAZJZV010000036.1:0-713 GCA_040389485.1 Chlamydiota bacterium | reverse complement strand
TCTGATGAAAGTTCTGCTTCCCGAAGAGCGGTTTGAGAAGGGGATCATGTACATGGTGATCTCCTCCTTCATGCTCTCGCTCTTTACCTTGTTTGGTAAATTAGGGACCGGTACTACATCCTATTTCTTTTTTGCTTTTTTGCGCTTTATCATCCCCTTAGCGCTTCTGATGCCCTATCTCTTATGGAAATATAGTTTCAAGGAGATGTTTCAGACAAAAAGTCTTACAATGCAGTTTTTGCGCACCGGCTGCATGCTCGTGTATCAGTACAGCCTCTTTTATTACATGCTGCGCTCCTCCCTCTTAGACGCAACGGTGCTTCAAACCACTTCTCCGCTTGTTATTCCCCTTCTCGAGCGCATTTTTTTCAAGCACCAGATTAGCATGCGGGCCATCATTAGCATTGCTGTTTCATTTGTGGGAGTACTCTGCATTTTACATCCAGACAAAGAGATGTTTTCACAATTCAGTCTGATCGGTCTCCTTGCTCCATTGGGAAATGCCGGATCTCAAGTGCTCTACGGACATCAAGCGCGCAGTGAGAATCAAGGAGTGAATCTCTTCTACCTTTTCTTTCTTTGCTCTTTTTTCAGCGGCGCCTTTTACATCGCCTCGTACTGGATGTTTCCTTCCGAGACTTATGTGGGAACATTCTCCCTTGTCGCATCGATCAATCTTCTCGCTCTTGGGGCAGCCACTTTGCTCAACCAAT
>JAZJZV010000035.1:2343-3810 GCA_040389485.1 Chlamydiota bacterium | reverse complement strand
ATGTTCGATCTGCGACAATCTGCCATCAGAGACTGTTAATGCATTTTGATTTCGCCGCTTTTGGGAGCCATTTTGGCCAATTTTCGATTCATTTGTTTGGGGTAATATCAACATGCGTATATAACCCCAAACAAATGAATCGAAAATTGGATCAAAAGAGAATTAAAATCGACAGAAACAAAATGCGTTAATAATCTCTCACATCTTCTAGTTGGAGACACTAGAAACTAAAACGAGGACCCGGATGATTAAACACTTGTTTACTGTACTCACTCTGTTAGCTGCTGCTTCAAATGAAGTACCTAAAGAGGTTTCTGTACCTTTACGTCCGCAGGAGCCAAAGGGAGCCATTCCTTACGATGCAGAAGAAGTTAAATACTCTAACTTAACAGCAAACGTAACCTTGGCTGGTACTTTAACTCTTCCCGGGTCTGGAAAACCATCTCCTGCAGTTTTACTCATTGCTGGCTCTGGCCCAAACGATCGTGATGAAACCGTATTTGGACACAAGCCTTTTTTGGTCCTAGCTGACCATCTCACAAAACAAGGTTTTGCAGTATTACGCGTAGATAAGCGCGGGGTTGGACAATCCACGGGAAATTACAACATTGCGACTACCGAAGATTTTGCTGCTGACGCATTGGCTGGTGTCGAATATTTGAAAGCTCGGAAAGAGGTTGATGCAGAGCGGATAGGTTTGATTGGTCATAGCGAAGGGGGGCTGATTGCTCCAATGGTAGCGGTTAAATCGAATGATGTCGCTTTTATCGTATTAATGGCAGGAGGCAGTATAACCGGTGAAGCAACTCTTTATGCGCAAGAAGCTTTGATTTCTCGTGCTATGGGAGTGAGTGAGGAACAGATAAGTCATCAACTGGATCTTCAGAAGCAAGTGTTGTCTGTAATCATAAATGAACCTGATCTTGAAAAAGCGGAGCATCTGCTACGAGAAATTGTCGCAAAACAGTTAGCCAATCTACCCAAAGAGGAGCAACAAGCGATTGCTGACGCCATGGAAGCCCAAATGAAGCGTTGCAACTCAAAATGGTTCCGCTATTTTTTAACTTACAATCCAATCACCTCATTAAAGCATCTTAAAATTCCTATTTTGGCAATCTATGGCGAACTCGATACACAAGTTCCTCCAAAACAAAATCTTCCTGTGCTCGCCAAAATTCTTGAAGAGGCCGGGAACCGAAATTATAGGATTATTGAATTTCCAAAACTGAACCATTTTTTTCAAACATGTGAATCTGGATCTATTTTAGAGTATGGAAAAATTGAAGAAACTATTGCCCCTGTAGTTTTAGATACCCTATCAGGGTGGATTTTGGAAACCACTACTAATCTTTGAAAAAGATCTGCTCCATACGAGAAGTGATTATTGAGAGAGGGTTGACCAAAGAGGGTGTACCACCTCAAGTCACAAAAAAAAAGCCCAGCTTTTGCGGGGGGATGGTCTCTCCC
>JAZJZV010000035.1:0-2243 GCA_040389485.1 Chlamydiota bacterium | reverse complement strand
GGTTCGCTCGCATGCGAGCTTCACTTCTCGTCCATGCGAAAGCCACACTGTGGCTCATCTAGCATCAATAAACCCGAGTCTGATTGGTTTATGAAGATGGACTCTCCCGGTTCGCTCGCATGCGAGCTTCACTTCTCGTCCATGCGAAAGCCACACTGTGGCTTTCTCAAGTCACAAAAAAAAAGCCCAGCTGATGCTGGGCTTTTTATTTGAGACTTGATGGACTCGAACCATCGACCCTCTCATTAAAAGTGAGATGCTCTACCGACTGAGCTAAAGTCTCGAAAAGCAGTAAGCCTCGGTAATTTGGCTTACTTTGTGAATCTATAGCAGATTCGTGAGTTGACCCCAAGGGGATTCGAACCCCTGTTCGCAGAATGAAAATCTGATGTCCTAGGCCAGGCTAGACGATGGGGCCAGATTCAATTCGCACACAAACACCCGATTCCTCGGGCGGTTTGAGTAAGTGGCACAACTATAAAACAGTGTGCCATTTACCACAAGCTATTTAAACGGTCATCACCTCTTTTTCCTTAGCAGTGAAGAGATCGTCGATCTCTTTGCAGAACTTATCCGTGAGTTCCTGAATCAATTTTTCTTCTCTTTTCATCACATCTTCGGTGACGATGCTGTCTGCTTTTTGCTTGCGCACGAGTTCATTGCCTTTGCGGCGGATCTCGCGGACGGCAATTTTCGCATCTTCGGCTTTCTGCTTGCCCTGTTTCGCGATTTGTTTGCGCATAGACTCGTCCATTGGAGGGACGTTGATGCGGATCACATTCCCCTCAACGATGGGTTGCAGGTTGAGATTGGCTTTTTCGATCCCTTTCCCGATAGCTCCTGAAGTGGATGGATCAAAAGGGCTGACGAGGATTTGGCGGGGCTCTGGAACGGTGACGTTCGCCAGTTCCTTGATGCGCATTTGCGAGCCATACACTTCGACGGTCACGCTATCGAGCATTCCGGCATTGGCGCGATTAGTGCGGAGGCTTTTCAGCTCCCCTTTGAAATGTTCGACTGCGGCCAGCATTTTGACCTTGGTATCTTCGCTTGCACTGCTCATGTTGTTCCTCCGTTAACCAGGGTGCCCTCTTTCTGTCCACAGACAGCGCGGAGCATCGCCTCGCGTTCAAATAGATTAAATACGCAGATGGGAATGTGGTTCTCGCGGCACATGGCAATTGCTGTCGCATCCATGACTTTGAGATTTTTTGTCAGGACATCTGCATATGTCAGATGATCAAACTTGACGGCTTGGGGATTCTTTTTGGGATCATCGCTATAGATGCCGTCGACCTTAGTGGCTTTGAGGAGAACCTCAGCCCCGATCTCGCTTGCGCGCAAAGCCGCAGCAGAGTCCGTTGTAAAGTAAGGATTGCCAGTGCCACCCACGAAGATCACAATGCTGCCTTCGTCGAGAAACTGCAAGGCATGTCCCCAATTGTATGGCTCGACGATTGAGTCAGTATTGAGAGCGCTCATGACGCGGCTTTTTACATTGAGAGATGCCAGGGTCTGTTGAAGAACGAGACCGTTGATGGTGGTGGCGAGCATTCCGATATGGTCGGCTGGTGTGCGGGCGAAACCAAACGCTTCCGCTTGGTTGCCCCGAAAAATATTGCCCCCGCCGACGACGAGGCCAATTTGAACGCCAAGTGAATAAGCGTCTTTAATAGAGAGAGCGATTTGTTCGCATGCGCGATGCTCGATCCCAAATTTCTGCTCACCCATAAGGGCTTCGCCAGAAATTTTGAGAAGAACTCTCTTATAAGCGGCTTTTTCACCTGGCGCCACGTTCGCTTATCCCCCGACTTTCCAGCGATAAAACGCTTGGATGCCGATCTGCTTGCCGAGGCGTTTGCCTTCATTGGCGAGCAATTCGCTGATCGTGATTGTATTGTCTTTAACATATTTTTGACATGTCAAACACACTTCATCGCAGAAAGCTTTGATCTTGCCTTCGACGATTTTATCCACGATATTTGCGGGCTTACCTTGGACTTGGCTACGCGCGATTTCATCTTCTTTAGCTCGTACAGCCTCAGGGATATCTTTCGGGCTCAAGTACTCGGGAGATTCTGCCGCAGTGTGCATCGCGATGTCTCTTGCCAAAGCTTCTTGGCCTGCGCCACCTGTCAGGATGACTGCAACGACGATCTTGCCGCCCATGTGCGAGTAGATACCGACGGAGACGTCTTGGCTCTTAGGGATGATGAGCAGGCGTCTGACTTGGATGTTCTCGC
>JAZJZV010000034.1:9627-11274 GCA_040389485.1 Chlamydiota bacterium | reverse complement strand
ATCGAAAATCGGCCAAAATAATCCCGAAAATCGACGAAAAGTTTTACTGGGATAGGTTCTGGTCTTGAAAAAGAAACCTTCCCTAGTGCATCATCTCGAGAATTCAGAGACGAGGAGTTTACATGCGCCGTTCGATTTGTTTTTGCGAGCCAGCGATTGCTTTGGCTGGTGATGTCCAAACTTGGAAATTTTCTTATACAACGGCAGCTAATCTCCCGAAGGGAGCCCGTCTCAAATTCGATTTGAATTCCAAGAACTTGATCTGGGCAGAGATGCCCGACGGCAAGCCCCTCGCTGCAAAAGAGATTCAAGGACCTCAGGACTACACGCCTGCTTTTGAATTCTCCCTCCCCTCAGAGATCAAAGCGGGGGACACTCTCTCCATCTTCATGGGAACCCCAGAGAAGTCCAAGGAAGAAGCGAGAAAAAAGGGAACCCGAGCCCAGACCTCCATCCAAAGAAGACGCCCCTTCCACCTCTACATCGACCCCAAAGGCAAGGGAGATTATCGCGAAGCAGAAATCTTCATGCTCGATGTCCGCGGTAACGTCCTGAAGAACATCCGCATCGTCGCCCCCTCTCTCGTCGCCAAAAACAAGCGCTTTGACGTCGTCATCCGCTTTGAGGACATCTTTGGTAACCTGACTAACAACGCAGAAGAAGGGACCCTCGTCGAGGTTTCCTATGAGCACCTCAGAGAAAATCTCAACTGGAAACTCTTCGTCCCAGAGACGGGCTTCATCAACGTTCCCAACCTCTACTTCAACGAGCCTGGCATTTATAAAATCCAGCTGCGCAATTTAAATACGAAGGACACTTTCTTTTCTTCGCCCATCAAATGCTTTGCAGAAGCCGATAAGAGCATTTTCTGGGGACTTCTCCATGGCGAATCGGAAAAAGCCGACTCTGCAGAGAACGTCGAAAACTGCCTACGCGTTTTCCGCGACGAAAAAAACTTTCAATTTTATGGAGTCTCCCCTTTCGAGGGCGCAGAGGAAACGTCCAACGAGGTCTGGAAAGGAGTCTCCACTCAAGTCACTGAGTTCAACGAGGACTACCGCTTCACGACTTTTTTGGGCATGCAGTGGCACGGAGATGAGCCCGGAGAAGGTCTGCGCCAGCTCGTTTACTCCAAAGACAACAAGCCCTTGCTTCGCAAAAAAGACATGAAGTCAAACCTGCTCTCCAAAATCTACAAGAGCCACTCCCAAAAAGACCTACTGGCGATCCCTTCCTTCACCATGGGCAAAGGCTCTGAGACCACTTTTGAAGAATTCTGCCCCGAATACGAGCGCGTCGTTGAAATCTACAACGCCTGGGGATCTTCTGAATGCAGCGTCAAAGAAGGCAATTTGCGTCCCATTACCTCCGATGACAAAAAAGGGGTATTTGAGACGGAAAAAGGGTCTATCCGCAAAGCGCTCAACAACAATTGCCGTTTTGGCTTTGTGGCAGGAGGCCTCGACGACAGAGGGATCTATAGCGAATTTTACGACAGCGAACAAGTGCAATACTCTCCTGGGCTCACAGCAATCCTCGCCATTGAACAAACGAGAGAAGCACTCTTTCAAGCGCTCTACAACCGCTCCTGCTATGCCACAACAGGCGAGCGGATCGTCGTTGGATTCAGCATTGCAGGTGCTCAGA
>JAZJZV010000034.1:0-9617 GCA_040389485.1 Chlamydiota bacterium | reverse complement strand
CATCCTGCCATCGATGTTTTACCATGGCGACGATGGGTGCAGAGCTCAACACCAAAAGCAAGCCCGGCTTGAACTTTAACCGCCACATCACCGGTTTTGTCGCAGGGACATCCCCCATTAAGGAAATTGAATTTATCCGCAACGGCAAGACTTTTCACACAATCCAGCCCAAGTCAGCCCATCACGAATTTGCCATCGATGACATGGAGCTGCTTTCCAAGCACGTCCTATCGTCTACGAACGAGCGGCCTCCTTTTGTCTACTACTACCTCCGCGCCATCCAGGAAGACGGTCATATCGCCTGGAGCTCGCCCATCTGGATCGACCAGACAGAAGTCCCTTCCTCTAACGCTCCTGCCGCTCCCAAAAAGGCCAAAAAATCGAAGTAAAAAAAAAGGCCCTCCAGATTGGAGGGCCTTTTTTGAGCCAGCTTCAGATACAACTATTTTTCATCTCTATCCTTTAGACTGTCGACGAGCTTTTTCTTTATGTGCATTATTTGTTCGCGCAATGTCAGCTTTGCATTCTATTTCTTCCTGATCATAGTCTACAGTCAACCCATCGTCACCACCAAGCCCAATCGCACGAGCAGCGCGTTTCAAAATAGGGGTATCCTCAACTACAAAATTCTCATCGACAGCAAACCTGCCTTCTGAAGAACCAAGCCTTCTTTGGTTTGCGATTTCGTCACCCAGTACCTGAAGAGGAGCTTCTATCGATTCCTTAAATTTCTCAGTAATAGGATCTTGTACCGATTTTTTAAACTTCTTAGCAATGGCCCTAGCAAAAGCGCTTAATCCCTTAAATGCTACCGTAGCCGCAGCGCTTAATCCCTCAAATGCTCCCGTAGCTGCGAGCATAAGCTCTTCCGCGGGCACAAAGGACGCAAACATGGGCGCAGTTGGACCGACAGCTCTAGTGATGCCTTTGGCAGCCACTTGGCGGGCAACTTTTCGATCAACCTTGCTAGCCTTTCCACCAGCCGGTTGAGCAGCTTGGGTCAGGATAGTAGAAAGTCTGTCTGAACTTGCAGTTCTTCTAACCATTGCTTAACCTCACTTTTTCAATAAAAATAATAGTATCCATTAATTTAATTATATACCAAATACATCAAAATGTCAACCTATTACATAATAACATAGAAATAAACTATTAAACCATTAAAAGTGAATATCTTAATTACACAATACTGTCGCATATTATATAAAGAAATAGACGTGTAAACATAGAACGCTAGCCATTAATAGTTTAGCTAATCACAAGAAACACTCTAACCACTGCATAATCAATGCCATAGATGTGTAGTGTTCGTTGAGCGATTTACCTTATCTTTTATGGTTTAACGAATGTTAAAGAAATATTTTATTAATAGTTCGCTGAGCTCTTAAGCGAGGAGAGCACAGTGCCGCAACGTTACAGGGGCAAGTGACTCTACCCTAACATGGTGGCTTGCGACGCCATCAAAACCCAATAAGTGAATTATGATGGATGCGTCAGCAAGACCGCCGTTGCTCAAAGTTGTCTTGGCAAGGGTTACTGCATAGGCTGGCAACTGCTGAGTTGAAAGAAGTAGAGAATGATGAAGGGAGCAATTCTGTAGAATTGAGCCTTGAGGGAAGGGCAAAAAAAAACTGCATGAGCCCGGAGGCCCATGCAGTCGACGCAAACTGAGTGCGAGCGGTAAGCCTTATGCTGCCGCTGGCGTTGTTGCTGGCGCATTCAATTTAGCAACGTAGCTAACTGCTGCTTTCTTAGCGAGATCAGATACTGGTTCAGTTGTAACAACGAACTGGCCGAGATCTGCATGATCTGCGCCGTTGTATCTGTTTCTTTTGCCGTTAACATCGTAGATTTCGCCTTTGTAAGCATTTTGTTGCTCAACTGGGAGAACTGTGTAGAGGTTAAATGCAACTAAGTTAGATGTAGCTGGGTTGTTGATCAAATCAGCATATGCAGCCATTTTTGCAGCTGGTGTTGGCAGCTTAGCAATTTCAGCGCAGAGTCTGTTGCTCAAAGCTGTCTGTACAATGCCTTCGCGAGCGTTGTGCTCGAGAACAACTGCACCGAAGTCGCCATTGATAACGTTTCCGTTAAGAGCGTTCAGGCTACCGTTAGCAACGAAGATCTCATTGCGGAGTTCGCCTCTTGTAGCGCACTCTGGCATTTTTGATGAGAAAGCTTTTGCAATTTCATCGCTAGAACGATCAGAAGAGCAAACTGTGTGCAACACTTTGAGCATTTCCAAAGGTGTTGACATTTTAACAAACTGAGCAACCATAGATTCTACAGCTGCTGCGTTTGGAGCTTGTTTGTCGAACTGAGCAACGATAGAAGCTGCTGTTGCAGCGTCTTCTTTTGCTTTGTCTTCTACTTTTTTATCGTCTACAGTTGCTGCGCCTTCTTTGCAGCAGAAAACTGTGCGGAAGCAGTTTGCGATTCCGTTCCAGATTGTGGAAGCAAAAGCGGCAACTTTGTCCCAAACTTGGCTAAAGAAACCTTTTTCTTCTGTTTTGCTTGCAGAAGAAAGAGTTGAAGCTGAGCTGTTTCCAGTTGCTGCTGGTGTATTTGTTGCTGTAGTTGCTGCGCTTGTATCAAAAAGACGAGCAACAGCTGATGACGCATTGAAATTTACTGGGTTAGACATGTTGTAACCTCCTAGGGTGTTGAATAGCTTTTAACGTCGTAGCAAACGTTCGTTGAAAACACCGCACATCATAAATGTTAAGAGTATATTAAGGAAAGAAAAAAACTTAAAATTTTGTAAAGCTCTTCTCCACAGCGATTTACGTTCAATTTATGCCTCTTTCCGTTCAAAAAAAATGGAGTTATTTTTTAACATCCTGAGCCAGTTTTGCGTCAAAAAAGATGTATTACGCTCGCATTCTGGGCTGTCTCTTATAGACGGGAATCTACGCCGCCGGGCATACTGCGGAAACACTGAAAATTCTCTTTGAAGGCTGGACCCTATCTTAGGTAAAAAAGTCTCAGCCCGCTTTCGGGTTTTTTGAGCCAGCTTTCGATTCAAAATCTGGGTACTATCGACATGATGGTGTATTATGCAGATTTTGAATCGAAAGCTGGCTCAAAGATCCTCCACTAACCGACGAAATTTTTTACTGGGGCAGGTTGTTATGCTTAGATATACTCTCGCAATCGCTTTATGCGGGACTCTCAATGGCCACAGTCTGGAAGAGACATCCCTTCCAATTGAGTCTCCTGCTCCTCAGCAATTGGTGAGTGCTTCGAGTAAAGAAAAAACGGGAGTTAACAAGCTCCACATCCTCTATCTTCTCCAATCCAAAGAATTTGAGCGCGCCATCGATCTATATCATGAATATAAGACCGCTCTGGGAAGGCACGACTTCGAGATCTTACAACAGATGTCCTTGCTCATCCTGGACCAAGGAGCGCGCAGCAATGATACCGAGACGCAGCTGACGAGTATCTTCGGCTCGAGCATTGCCGGCATCGCTGCCGCTATTGATGTCCTGGAGGCAGGGATCGCCAGCCCACACCCCCAGACGCAGATGGCAGCCATTCAATATCTCGGGATGATCCAGGATGATCGGTGCGATGAATTGCTCACGAGGGCGATGTCCTCAGATTATTTCTTCACAAGGATGCAGGCTGCCTATGAGATGGCTGTCCGGAAAGCGCGCACGGCAGTGGGTCAAATTGAATCGCTCATGTATAAAGTGCCTCCCCAAATGCGTTTTTTCTTCCCTCAATTTTTTGCCCTCATTGGGACAAATGATGCGATTGCGCTGCTCAAGCACATGATGGATGATAGATTTCATATGACCCGCATTGAGGCCATCCTGAATGCGGCCCGTTACGGAAGAGACGATTTGCTTCCTCTGATCCGCAGCAAAGCCACGCATCTCAACGTTGCCGAACAGGAAGCATGCGCCAGCGCTCTGGGGTGGCTCAAGGATTCTAGATCCATTCCACAGCTGCGCAATTTGATGCGTTCTTCTTCTGATAACGTCAAACTTGCCGCTATGCGCGCACTTTACGCACTTGGAGATGAGAGCGTAGCTGATGAAATTGCAGCCATGGCAAAAGAGAATAACCTCTTTGCGATCTCCCTGCTGGGAGAGATTCCAGGCATGCAGGACACTCTTTTTCTACTGATGAAAAGACCTGATCTCCAGGTGCGTTTCAATGCGTTATTTGCGCTTCTCAAACTAAAAGATCCCCGCTCTATCGATTACCTATTGGAGTTCATTCTCCGCGATTCGCGCGATTACGGCTTCCAACCTCAGCAATCGGTGGGCAACTCGCTTGCTGCATGGAAAGTGATCCCCTCTGCCGAACAACACCAAAAGCAAGACGCCCAATACGACCTGCTGACACTATCTCTAGATGTGCGCGAGCACATGCTGCGCGATGCGATGGAACTACCTGAGCAGACATTTCTCAGCTTAGCGCGTTTTCTCTTCGACACTAAACAAGGCGATCTCATTCCTCTCCTCACCCATCTCGTGGAGAATTTGCAGACACCTGAGGCAATCGCCCTTTTAGAAGCTAAATCGCAATCTGCTGGCGCTCCGCTCACACGCGCCTACTGCAACCTCGCCCTGATGCGTCTCAAGCGCTCTGACCAGGCGAGACAGGCCACCTTGAACTGGATTCAGGCAAAAAAACATACCGAGATGATCCGTTTTCGTCCCATGCTTCCATGGAACATCAAACTCTCTCAAAAAACGAGTTCTTATGAGCTCACGCCTGAGGAACACTCGCGACTCTTGATCGAATGCTATCAAGCAATCGCCATGGAGCACGATGAGGGTAGCATCGATATCATTCTCGATGGGCTTAAAACGGGGCATCCCAAAAATCGCCCTGTTCTTGCTGGGCTACTCATCCAAGCCATTCAATAAGAGATGTCTCTAAGGGAATTTTGCAATTCCCTCTAATTCTCCCGTCGCTTATCCCAATGGGTTTAGATAGCGATGGATGCATTGCAATTATCAAAGAAATGGCGCCTTTTTTCCTCTCTTTTCTGCCTGAGTGCGGTGGCATCTTGCGGCAGTTTCTTGCACGCTGATGATTTGGATCAGAGCGCTCCCCCATTGGATATTGAAGAAAAGATCGAATCCCATGAAGAGGGAGAGCCCAACGACGACGATCTCGACGATTCCGCTTACACCGACAACATGGAAGTGGACCCACCTCTCGATTCTTTCATCCCCACTCCTCCCACGCCCACAGTAGATGCAGAAGAACTTTTCATCGACTTGAAGAATCCCGTCTTCAAAAATGGGATCATCACCACTGAAGAAGGTGGAGTCATCACTGGAAATGGGATCCGCATCCAAGCCCAAAAAATCGAGTACACCAATAAGGTTGAAAATGGCATTCGCGTCCAGAAGATCGTCGCTGAGGGCGATCTGATGATGGAGTACGCGAACCGCTCTTTTGTCGGCGAGCGGCTGGAATACGATTTCATTCACCGCACTGGCTCGCTATGGAATGGAAAAACTTTTGTGGACATCTGGTTTTTGGGTGGCGACCGGATTGATTTACAAGAAGACGGCACTTTTTACATCGTCAATGCCTTCGTCACGACGTGCGAGAGCCAGGATAACACCTGGGAAATCAACGCTGGCAGGGTCAAGATCACCGACGAAAAACTACTCTCTGCGCGCAATATTCGCTTCCGTTTTGCAAAAATCCCCCTCTTTTGGCTCCCCTCTTTCAAGAGCAATTTGAAGGCTTTTGCCGATCCTCCGATCCGCTATAAAATCGTCTGGGATAAAGGTCTAGGACCTAGGCTAACGATGCGCTACCGCGTCTTCTCCTGGAGAGACCTCAACCTCTTCTTCCGCCTCGACTACCGCATCAAAAGGGGTTTCGGCGCGGCTTTAGAATCGGAGTATTTCCAGCCAGAACACAACACGACGTTCGTCACGCGCAGCTATGCAGCTCACGACAAGACATTCCCCGATGAAAGGGGGCCCAGGCGCTACCGTCTCCAAGGCCTTTATCACACCCAGAGCAAAGATGAGAGAACGCAAGTGCACCTCACCTGGGATAAGTTGAGCGACACGCGCATGGTCGGCGATTTTCGCAGTGAAGACTTTGAGATCAACACGCAAAAGCGCACACGGCTTTTAGCAACGCATGAATTGGATGATTCGTTTATTCATTTCAGTTTGCAGCCGCGCATCAACCGCTTCCAGAGCATCGATCAGGAACTGCCGCTCATGTCGGTGGGCATCCGCCCTTTCCAGTTCGGCAATTCAGGCATCTTGATGAATAACTACATGACTGCCGGATATCTCGATTACGTCTATGCGACTGACCTGCGCAACCAGTTCCACATGCTTGGACTCAAGTCCTCAACGCACTCTGTTCGCCTCGAAACTAAGAATGAAATCTACCGCCCCTTCACATTCAGCAACATCACACTCTCTCCGAGCGTGGGCGTCATCGGCATTTTCTATAGCAACAACCCGGCACACCATCCAATCGGACAAGGGCTCTTCACCTACGGGTTCCAGCTGCAAACGCGGCTCTCTCGCAGCTATAAGCAGCTTTCCCATATGATTGAGCCCTACATGCAGTTCCAGGGACTTACCTCGCCAACTGCCGCCTTGAGCCACCACTTTTATTTCGACATCAACGACGGGTATGATCAGCTAAACCAACTCCGCGTCGGCGTGCGCAATTCCTTCTTCAACTACCGTGCTGGCTGCTTCCTGCCCTCTCTCTTTGTAGACCTCTACACCAATGCTTTTTTTGGCAATCGCGCCTTTGGGGACACTTTTTACAAATCCTATCTCAATCTCACGTGGAGCCGCCCAAACTTCAACATCCGAGGTGGCGTTGCTTGGAACAATGAAGAACAGCTGTGGGACTTTGCGAATGTCGTTACGGAATGGACGATTGATGAAGACTTTGCCTTTATGGTGGAGTTCCGCCACCGCAGCAAATTCGACTGGAGAAAGGGCAATCATGAAAACTTCATTGTCGATGTTGCGCGTCCTATCAACGAACTGCTCCACTCTCCGATGTCTGATGGAAGAGATACGCTGCTATCGCGCTTTTTCCTGAGACTCTCTCCCAAGTGGAGTGTCCAGGTGCAGTCCCGCCACGGGTGGGGACGTAAGAATGAGCCCAGGTACAACGCTGGAAAAGTCGACCTGTTCACCATGCTCTCTTGCAGCTGGAGGCTTAGACTCTCCTACGAGCGCATGCCGAACGACAACCGCTTCTCTAGCTCAATTAACCTTGTGAAATAGATTTAGGACAGTCTCTAAGAGTACTTCTTTTTGATGGAGCGCAAAATAGGATCAAGACTCTTGCGCTCTTTAGGCGTTAAGCGATCAATAAACAGGACGCCGTTGATGTGGTCATTTTCATGCATGCGCACCCGTGCATTATACCCTTCGACGACTTCGACGAAAGTATTGCCGTCCAAATCTGTCGCTTCGACGGTGATTTTATCTGGCCTGGCAATATCAATGCGCACACCTGGAAAGGAAAGACACCCTTCGGTATCCTCGATGAGATCGCCTTCAGGTGTATGTAATTTGGGGTTGATGTAGACGCGGGGCTTTCCCAGAGTCCAATGCCCCTCATCGGTAGATATATAATCCTTTAGAACGAACATGCGAATAGAATGTCCCACTTGGGGCGCAGCGATCCCGGCTCCATCATACTTGTCCATCGTATCAATCATATCGAGGGCGAGCTTGCGGATCTCAGGAGTGATCTCTTTGATCGGAGCACAGCGCTTTCGCAAAACGGGGTGATCGTAGTAATAGATCTTGAGCAACATCGCGTTATTCTTGAACCTCTTCGATGCTTGCAGGGATGAGTTTGGACTTGCTGCGACCCATCGCTCCAGTCCAGAGTGAGAGAAGGACGCATGAGGCCATGAAAATGATGGCGAGGTAAGCAGTGAATTTCTTGAGCACTTCAGCTGTCGATGTTCCAAATAGAGAATCCCCCGCGTCGCCGCCAAAGGAGGCTCCCAATCCCAAGCTTTTGCTCTCTTGAATCAAAATGACGAGACAGAGCAGGGCGCATACGCCAATAAATAAAAAAATCGCGAGATAAAAAATAAATGTCATTGTGAATCTCTCAGTAATGAATTATCTGTACAAAACTCTTTGGATCCAGGGAAGCTCCGCCGACGAGCACCCCATCGATATCACTCTGCTGCATCAGTGCGGCAATATTGTCGGGCTTTACAGATCCCCCATAGAGCAATGGGATCCTCTCAGAAATCTCTTTCCCAAACCGCTTCTCCAAGAAGCGACGTATGAAATGGTGGGTGGCCTGTGCAATTTCTGCTGTCGCTGTTTTACCCGTTCCAATTGCCCATACTGGTTCGTAAGCAATGATCACCTGCTTCATCTGCTCTCCCGTGATCTCCCCGAGACCTTCTGTGAGCTGCATTTCCAGGACGCTCTCGTGGTCTCCCCTCTCCCTCTGCTCGAGCATTTCTCCGATGCACAAGATGGGTTGAATCCCCTCGCTGAGAGCGCGCTGCAGTTTGCGATGGATGAAGACATCCGTCTCCAAAAAAATGTTTCTTCGCTCGGAATGGCCGAGGAGGACAAAACCAGCGCCGCTGCTCTTGAGCATTGCAGCCGAAATTTCCCCGGTAAACGCCCCTTCTGCTTGATCGTGCATGTTCTGCGCGCCAATCGTGATCTTACTGCCTTGAGAAGCGTCAGAGGCGGCTTCCAGCGCGGTGAATGGGACTGCAAGGTAGATCAAGCGATCGGTGGAGGCGATCAGAGAGTTCAATGTCTCAATGTATGCCCTGGCCTCAGCGGATGTTTTGTACATCTTCCAGTTGCCAGCAATGATGGGTACGCGTTGCATGATATACTTTAATGGTCAAAAGTGTAGTATTATAGCTTAGCCTAGGAAACTATCGCAATGCAAGAAATTCTTTCGGTCAGCGAGCTGACAAATGAGATCAAAAAACAAATTGAGTCCCGTTTTCCAGCTGTTGCTGTCAAAGGCGAGATCAGCAATCTGAAAGAGCAGTCCTCTGGGCATATCTACTTCACTCTTAAAGACGCTGGCGCCCAGCTTTCCGCAGTCCTTTTCCGAGGAAACGCACGGGAATTGAGCCGCCTACCCAAAAATGGGGACCAGGTCGTTCTGCGCGGTGAAATCAGCCTCTACACCCCTCGCGGCCAGTACCAGATGATCGTGCGCAATCTAGAATACGCGGGAGTGGGAGAGCTGCTTCTCAAGCTCCATGCCATGAAGGCCAAGCTTCAAGGCTTGGGATGGTTTGATGCCAGCCGCAAACGTCCCCTTCCCCGGTTTCCAAAGACCATTGGCGTCGTCACTTCCCCAACCGGTGCCGTGATCCAAGATATCGTGCAAGTCCTTAGCCGCCGCAATGCAGGGGTTCACCTCATCCTCCATCCGGTCAAGGTGCAAGGCGAAGGGGCGGCGGAAGAGATCGCTCGTGCCATTGAAGAGTTTAACCGCTTCCATCTGGCCGACCTGCTCATCGTCGGTAGAGGGGGCGGCAGTTTAGAGGATTTATGGGCATTTAACGAAGAATGCGTGGCGAGGGCCATTTTCCAGTCCAAGATCCCCGTCATCTCCGCTGTTGGACACGAGACCGATTTTAGCATCGC
>JAZJZV010000033.1:975-2537 GCA_040389485.1 Chlamydiota bacterium | reverse complement strand
TTTAGCATCTGAGTCACTATTGTTTACGAGGTGTCCGCTCTGAACGGGGAGGTTCAGGATAGAAGGGGGTTGTTGCAAAGGCATCGGCTGGACTTGCGGTGCGGACTGCTCTTTGGCAGGCGGCGGCGTTGCTGGCTCAGGCTTATAGGAGAGCCTGTCTAAGCGTTTGCCCGCAAACTGAGCCACCTTTGTCTCCGGATATTTGGCCATAATCCGCGTGTAGTAGAGGTGCGCGGCATGCGGCTTACTCGTGCGCTCATAAAACCGGCCCGTATCATAGAGATCGCTAGCGTAAACTTCCCGCATTTCGCCAAACATTTTCTCAGCGACAGCTACCCTCTCTTCTCCTGGGAAGTCAGAGCGGAACTTGCGCAGATTGATTTCGGCTAAGTCGAGAAAGTCCTGGTCGGGATATTCTTGCTGAGACTGAACGAGGTAGACCTGTGCGATGCCGATATAGCTCTCTCCTGCAAGCGGGTGCTTGGGAAACCGACGAATGAGCGTCTGATAGGTCTCCACGCTGGCTTTGTACTCCTCTTCTTTTAAGAGGAGTTGCCCCTTTCCGAACAGAGCCTGGGCCGCTAAGGGATGGTGAGGAAGTGCGGTAATCACCTCGTCGTAAATGGCGATGGCCTCCTCTCTTGCAGGAATCCATTTGGGCAGGGCTTCCCATCCCAAGAGGTGGCGCTTAGCGCCGCGGTGATACCTATCGGCGATTTTGAACTTGTACTCGATGGCCTCTTCGAAAAATTTGGGGGTCGACTGCTTTTTGAGATAGGTGGTGAGAAAGCGATTGGAAAACTCAAATTCCTCCAAATGGAAATACGCCACCCCTAAATAGTAGTAAGATTCTTTAGCAAAGGGGGAGGAAGGAAAGTTTTTGACGACGATCACCGCCTGATGGACGAGCTCTTCCCAATTCTGCTGCTCAAAGGCTTCCATGGCCAGTCCGTAATGCTCCTGAACCGATGCCGTAGCGAATTCTTCGCTTTTCATCAGCTTCCCGTTTTTGTACGTATAGGCAGCGTGGGACAGCGAGTGCGCTCCAAGTAGCAGAGGCAGTAAGACATAAATTATTTTTTTCATAGTTTCCCGGTGGCTGTTTTTCAGAGGGGGCTAGCGATTCATCCAATGGATTTTAGCACAGCGCTATTTTGTGTCATAGCTGATTGAGATGTTAGAGTCTGTCGTCAATTTAAGCTTCCCACTGGCGCGACTTGAGCGAGGGCACCGCATCCATTTTGCTCTCGAGGGCCTTCTGGTAATCGACTCCCCAGCTTTGGTCGATGGAGAGGGTGTAGAGCTTTCCTTGGGCTGACTCGAAATGGATTTCGACAGGGATCTGGCCCGCATGTGTGCGGAAGGCTTGCTTGAGTGCGAGGATGTGGCTTAGCCGCACGAGATCTGCATTGAGATAGACTTTTAAACGCTTCATGACGCTCCTTTTGGGCTCTTCTTCTTTGGCCTTCAGTTCCTTTTCAGCACGGCTTTTCTCCCGGAGAAGAGCCATTTTTGCATGTTGCTTGGCCTGGTCGAAGGCCAGGTCGCACTCGGCGATCATC
>JAZJZV010000033.1:0-965 GCA_040389485.1 Chlamydiota bacterium | reverse complement strand
CGAGGAACACGCTGGCCGGCGCTGCCATCATTTCGGCGATCATCGCCTCATCGGCCAGGGTGAGATCGTTTAACCAGCGGCACTGGAGCCGCATTTGCCCCTCTTGCACCTCTTTTTGGATCACGGCGTAGAGCATCTGGTTATCGGCGATGAGCCTTCCCTTTTCCTCGTACAACTCGGGCCAGATGGGTAGCTCAAAGTGCTCAAGACCGTCCCCGATGGTCAGGATCGCAAACTTGCGCTGCGATTTCTGGGAAATTTTGATCGTTGCGCCCTCGATGATGAATGCGATGCGCATGATGCTTCCCGCCGGCATCAACGGAATTTCAGAGAGAGGAACGCAAGAGAGGCGCTGAAGTGCGTGGCGGTAGTCATCTAGAGGATGGCCGTTGAGATAGATCCCGAGTAGCTCGAATTCACGCCTTAAGATCTTTTGGCGGGGGATCTCCTCTTGGACTTTGGGAGGCAGAGAAAATCTGTCCTGCCCTTCTTCCTCGAGTAGAGAGAAGAGGTTCATCACCCCTTTGGAGGCCTCTTTTTGTTCTTTGGAGGCTTCGTCGAACATGGGATCAACGCTGAGAAGCATCGCTTGGCGGTTCCAGGAAGTAAAATCTAAACACCCCGATTCAATGAGGTATTCAATCACCTTTTTCCCCACCTTGCGCGTGTCGATGCGACGGATGAAGTCATACAGCGACTGGAAAGCTCCTTTTTTCAGGCGCTCTTCGATGATCGATTCGACCACACCCTCGCCTACCCCTTTGATGCCGCACATCGCAAAGCGGATGCCCTTTTTCGTCGGAACAAATTCCTTTCCCGACTCATTGATGTCGGGCGGCAAAATCGGGATCCCAAATACTTGAGCCTCGCGGATGTGCTTGGTCACCTTCGTCAAATCGTCGCGGTCGGTAGTCATCAGGGCTGAGAGCCATTCGCTCGGGTAGTTTGCCTTGAGATAAGCAGTG
>JAZJZV010000032.1:0-2599 GCA_040389485.1 Chlamydiota bacterium | reverse complement strand
CCTGGAGTTGTCCAAGATTTCGATCGATTGCTCGAGTTCAAGCCATTAATTGCAGCTCTGAATACCAAAGAAAGAGAATGTGAGAAATGGGAGCAGAAAATCCAGCAAAAGTTAGAGGCTCCCAAAAATTGGGTTCAATCTCTTCAGTTCGACGGATTGCGTTGTCGCTATATTGAGGCTAAAATGGAAGCGGCATTCATTCACTCGCGGTTTACTGCGCCAGATTCAACTCGCCGGTTTCACGATGCTGTTGACTTCGAAGCTCTTTTCAGCCCACGCCTTCCTGAATCCATTTTTGCACCCTCCCCACACCTTTCAAGTTTGTATGAACGTTTGCAGTCGCGTAGCATCGCAGAGCTAAGCCGGCGTTTTCAGTAAAAGAATTTTACAGCCTGTATAAGAAGCTGTCTGGAAATTCAGCTTCTGTCGGTTTTCAGGTTCTTTTGAGCCGATTTTCGACCCAAATAATCCCGAAAATCGACGAGGTCTGAGTTTTTAGACAGCTTCTAAGAGAATGTAGATCAATTGGATAGGCCTGAGTAGATCCCTAACTCGGGGGTGGCGCTTGGGTTAATACCCTAGCGCGAATGATGCATTTGTGATTTTTATTTTAAAGAATGCCGATTTTTGCTACAATCTACTCGGAAATACATGCGAAATATGTATAATCCAAATATAATATTAAATTTCCAATGAGGTTTTCAAATGACATCACTTTCAACACCAGTATCATCTGAATTTACAGCATCTCAATATCCAATGCGCGGATCTTATTTGATCAATCGTGAAGCGGTTGAGAGTTTAAAGAACCCGGTCACAGCAGAAGTGTCAGACTTAACAAGTCTGATCATCCAAGAGGCAGAAGCAACTCAAGTCGGTCCGGCAGACTTTGCACGTCTGGATCGGATGAGGACTGAGATCATATGTAGAGTTAGAGCCACGCTAGACTTCAAAAGCAATGTGGAACCCATGCTTCCCAAGGAATACAAGGACTATGTTAGCGGTTTAAGATTCGGCAACATGTATCTCCAGGAACACGCATATGTCCAAGTTTTGAAACAACTTAACATACTGCAAATGACACCACTTCCAGGACCACTATCATCTGAATCTACAGCATCTCAATATTCAATGCGCGGATCTTATTTGATCAGTCGTGAAGCGGTTGAGAGTTTGAAGGACACAGTCGCAGTAGAAATGTCAGACTTAACAAGTCTGATCATCCAAGAGGCAGAAGCAACTCAAGTCGGTCCGGCAGACTTTGCACGTCTGGATCGGATGAGGACTGAGATCATATGTAGAGTTAGAGTCACGTTAGACTTCAAAAGCAATGTGGAACCCATGCTTCCCAAGGAATACAAGGATTATGTTAGCGGTTTAAGATTCGGCAACATGTATCTCCAGGAAGACGCATATGTCCAAGTTTTGAAACTGCTTAACATACTGCGACAGATCTAACACTTTCTCACAGTTGGCCTTGTTCGCCACAGCGGTGAGCAAGGCCTTTCCATGCGACCCATCCCGATGAAAATATATTCCCCCCCCTATTCCGCTCTTGGAAACAGTAAAGAACGCTATATCAAGAAATACTTTTGAACAATCGGCCATGAGTTCAGAGGATTTCCCAGTAAAAGCCTACATCATTCGCGTCTTTGCGTTGTTATCCACGTTCGGTATAATACACAATCTATTGACATGTGGGAGGGGTGATGCAATTCGTGGATGTGAAGCGGCCTGGAGGCCCAGAGGTGCTGTTCTTGAATGAGGGGCCAGAGCCAGAGCTCAGGGCGAGCGAGGTGCTGATTCGGGTGAAGGCCGCCGGAGTCAACCGCCCCGATCTCATGCAAAGAGCAGGGAAATACCCGCCTCCCAAAGAAGCGAGCTCGATTCTCGGGCTGGAAATAGCGGGCATCATTACGCAGCTCGGCGCTGATGTGAAACAGTGGCAGGTCGGAGATGCCGTCTGCGCGCTCACCAATGGCGGCGGTTACGCGGAGTACTGCGCCGTTCCCGAGGGGCAGTGCCTTCCTCTTCCCGAAGGGCTCGACTTTATCGCAGCGGCATCCCTTCCCGAGGTTTACTTCACCGTCTGGGGAAATCTATTCATGCGCGCGCACCTCAAAAAGGGTGAATCGGTCTTGATCCACGCGGGATCAAGTGGAATCGGCTCGTGTGCGATTCAGCTGGCTAAAGCGTTTGGCGCGCGCGTTGCGACGACGGTGGGGAGCGCGGAGAAAGTCTCATTCTGTAAAGATCTCATGGCAGACCAGGTCATCAACTATCGCGAACAAGATTTTTTTGCAGCGTTAGAAGAGAAGGGTGTCGATGTTGTTCTTGACATCGTGGGTGCAGAGTACTTTGAAAAAAACTTTACTCTTCTCAAAGAAGAGGGTCGGCTTGTCCAGGTTTCTACGATGAGTGGTTCTCAAGCAGCAATCGATTTGGGCCGGCTTCTTTTTAAGCGGCTGACAGTGCTTGGCTCGACGCTTCGGGCACAATCCTCTCTAGCAAAGGGTCAGATTGCTCAGGAGTTGCTCGCACATGTGTGGCCCCAGTTTGCAAGTAAGAGGATCAGGCCAGTTGTGACGGCGACATATCC
>JAZJZV010000031.1:8786-10502 GCA_040389485.1 Chlamydiota bacterium | reverse complement strand
ACATGACCCGCAAGCATCGCATTATTTGCCATGATCACGCGGTTTCCAATTTCACAATGGTGAGCGACGTGGCAGTAGGCCATGATCAGGCAATTATCTCCGATGCGTACAGTCGAGTTCTCTTGGCAGGAAGAGTTGATCGTGACAAACTCGCGAATTTCACAGTTTTTTCCGATAATGACAAAGGTCTTTTCACCATTGAACTTCAAGGCCTGCGTTTTGGTTCCAATGCTCGCTGAAGGCCAAATGACCGTACCGGCTCCGATCGTGGTATAGCCGTCAATGTATGCGTGAGATTTGATGACAACATCGTCTTCCAGGGTGACGGTGCCTTTGATGACAGCGTAGGCTTCGATGGTTACGTTATTGCCAATCTTAGCACCATCTTCAATGATTGCCATTGGATGAATTTTTGACTGTGACATGAGCTTCCAATACTTTAGTAATTTTCTCTTTGTTTCTAGAGCTGTTCCTTATGCACAAGGGCAAAGCCAATCTCTGCCTCAACAGCCAATTGTCCATTTACTGTCGCTTTTGCCAATACCCTTCCCCCCTTTCCACTGAGGTGCAATCCGTTTGCTTGTAGAGTGAGGACGTCACCGGGAACTACGGGCTTGCGAAATTTCGTATTATTAATGCTAAGGAGAACAGCAATTTTTTCAACATAACCTTTTTTATGCGCGAGGATTCCGCCTGTCTGTGCAAGCGCTTCCAAAATGAGTACACCCGGCATGATCGGCACGCCAGGAAAATGCCCTTGAAAGAATTGTTCATTTATTGTGACATTCTTTTGACCGATGATTACATTTTCTTCCAAATTGAGATAAATGATCTTATCAACCAATAAAAATGGGTACCGGTGCGGTAAAATATTTGAAATTTCTTTGATATTTAGAATGATAGGTTGAGTCGATGATTCTTCTTGAGTCGATGATTCTGCGCCCATCACATATTCTCCATTATGAGGTGATTATACAATTCTTTTGCAAATGCAACATTGGAGGTGTGCCCGGAACGCACCGCGATGATGTGCGCCAAAAACGGGACTGGAACCAGTGACAGGTCCCCAATTAGATCGAGAACTTTGTGCCGCCCCATCTCATCTTCGAACCGCAGACCATCAGGATTGACGACTTCATCGCCCTTGATGATGACCGCGTTTTCAAGGCTTCCTCCCTTTAGGAGCCCTTTCTCTATCATAGGCGCGATTTCTTCATAAACAGAAAATGTGCGGCAAGGCGCAATTTCTCGTTTAAAACACTCTTGATCAACGGCAAAAGAGCAAAACTGTGTTCCAATTTTCTTGGAGCTTGGATAATGGAGTGTATAGCTGATGCGATATTCCTCAGAGGGAAGTGCGATCAAATGGGTTTCTCCGCGCGACCAAAACACAGGAGCCTTCAGGGAATGGCAAGCTTTGTTGCTTGCGAGGTCGACAATTCCTGCCTCTTCGATCAGCTCGACGAAACGACGAGAACTTCCATCGAAAATAGGCACTTCTCCACCCGATATTTCAATCAAAAGATTGTCGACGCCGAAGGCGCTAAGCGCTGCGAGAAGGTGCTCAATCGTCTGGACTGAGTCTGCCTCAATTCCAATCATCGTACAGCGTGGAGTTCCTTGAACAAAATCTAAACGAGCGGGAAGGATGGGGCGATGAGGAAGATCGGTGCGCTGAAAAAGAATACCGCTGTTCACTTCAAGAGGGCATAGGCG
>JAZJZV010000031.1:0-8776 GCA_040389485.1 Chlamydiota bacterium | reverse complement strand
AGTTGCCGTTTCGCCGCTAAATATGCCTATTCCCGTTGCAGAAACGCTCTTAGCGAGCGTTCGCTGCTTCTTCTGAAGCCTGGAAGTGGCACACTCATTTTCTTGCGATGCTTCACGCAGTGTTGACAATAGAACCTCTATTTCTTCTCTAAACGTAGGAAAAACTTGATTGCACCATGAAATCCAGCGCAAAGGGTTCTCCCCTCATTGAGATTGGTAAGAAATTAACTAAACATGCGGTTTTTGTTCAAGAGCGTTTTTCTCCGCCTCCCTCTCCGAGATGAGCAGGAACCTATCCCAGTAAAATTTTCATTAATAAGCTACTAGGACTTTACGCCTCCACTTCCATGTGACGCATTCAAATAAGCACATCACAAGGCAGAGGGCAATAATCCCTCGCTGCCCCCAAAACGAAAAAATAGTTTTACAGCTGTCAGTCGGGATGCGAGTAGACAACACTTCACACTTTCCCACCTCGCACCCAGGAGCTAACGAAGCTATTTTCCTGCCGAAGCAATCCACGACAGCTGTCACTCCCGTGTTGCATGCGCGCGCAAGGGGGATCCCATTTTCAACTGCCCGCAAACGTGCGTGAAAAAAATGTTGTGCATGCAGTTGCGTGTTAGGAAAGTAATTATCATTTGTCAAATTGACAAACAATCCCGCTCTTTTTTTCTTGGCACTATGCATGATTTCTGGAAAGGTTTCTTCATAGCAGATGGAAGGGCTCATTGATAGCCTGCCACTAAAGACTACTGGTTGAGCTCCTCGAGAAAAAAAGTGATGGATACCATATCTCTTGGCAAGTGTTCTGAGGGACTCAAAAGGCAAGTATTCTGCCAGAGGGAGAAGCACCTGCTTATCATACCGATCAAAGGTGATCTGATCTGGCAAAAAATGAAACGGAGAGTTTTAATAGCGCTCAGTAGCTCTTTCAAAATGGTCTAATCCAATCACGAGCTCTGCGCGGTAAATGTTGCAGAGCGCCTGGCACCAGAAAAGATTGGATACGCACCAATGCCACCCCCCTTCTGCATAGCGCCGCTCAGCAAATGGAGCCCGCAAAGGAGGAAGTGATAAATAGACTTCGGGGCCGTATGCCTCTACTAGGGACAGCAGCACATCTTTCAACCAGTAGGCAGCAAGATCTGACTGGTACCGCACAGTCCCCTCGGGCAAAACGATTAAATCCCACGCCTGCTTTTCGTTAAGCCCAACAATTATGCTCTTCCATTGCTCAAGAGGAGGGATATATTCATCCAGGCGATCGGGATAGGGGATTTTATGAGAGGGCAGTAGATGCGTTTGGACAAGAGCTGCATGAATGGAAGGAATGGCATCTGTGGTCGTCTTTTGATTGAGATGGAAGAGCCCGAACACATAAGGCACTCCTGCGATGGCAATAAACAGAACCGCAGCGTTCCAATCGCGATGCGCACGCACCCAGTTGAGAAAAGTAAGATTGGTGAATATGACCCAAAAAGAGAGTCCCAGAACCCCAAAAATGGAGGCAAACTGTATCGATAATATACATGACGAGAGCGCCATCCCTGCCGGATTCCACGTAAACCCGCAGAAAGGAAATACCCTCACCCATTCCATTAGTGTCCATACGGAGGCAACGAGTAACATCCGCCGCACAGAGATGCTACCCTCTCTTGGGACAATCAGGGTCAACGCGCCGAATTGCAGCGCGAGCAAAAGACACAAACCCGCATACACAAATAGGATGTAATATCCCTGAAATTCAATGGACCTCATCCAAGAAAGATGGATGAGCTGCACCAAAAAGAACCAAATTGCTCCAGCAAGAAATCGACGTGAAGCAGTTTGGATTGTACGCAATGATGCGAAGAAAAGAGCATATCCGCACGCCGCACTCAGCAAGCCCAGCACTGCACTGCGCTCAGGCTGGCCGAGTCCGACGATGACAAAGCTCATCCCGAATAGGATAAGACTATACGGCAGGAGCCTCTTGTTTTTTGATTGTACAGCGTCCATTTCCATACGCGATTATAAACAGCAA
This sequence comes from Chlamydiota bacterium, assembly GCA_040389485.1. Classification (GTDB taxonomy): domain Bacteria; phylum Chlamydiota; class Chlamydiia; order Chlamydiales; family Rhabdochlamydiaceae; genus JAZJZV01. Next base: position 6,750 of record JAZJZV010000031.1, on the reverse strand, counting down.
TCCTCCGGCAATCGATACATTTTTGAGAAACATGATCATTTGCAGATCCCTATCAGCACCTTGGAGGGCCCAAAATTGATGGAAAAGCCCCGTTGCAGCAATGACAAACAACAAAAGGAGCATTGCTCCAAACCGAGTGTTGATCCCTAAAAAAACCATTAACCCGCCGAGCAGCTGAAAGACGACTGCCAGCACTAGGAGCACGAAAGCTTGTCCAGCAGCCCATTCAATCCCTTGCGAGAGCAGAGGATTTTGCATCGCGGAGACTAAACTATCGTTCAATGTGCGTTGCAAAAGCTGCAACGTCGTGTCCCAATTTAAAATTTGATTTATTCCAGAAGCTAAAAAAATTAAGCTTAACAGAGCTCTTCCAAGAAATCCAATCAAAGATTGTATCACTGACATAAATATTCTCCCGACGTTGAACCTAGAAATATATGAACACTTCCATTATAGTACAGGCCAAATTAGGGGCTTGCTAAAAATGAAAATTGGCTTTCGCGAACATCACGCTCTCAACATTCTCAATGCCTTCGATTTGCAAACTGTACCTCTCGACGTCTTTTTGCGAAACTATTTCCGGACTCACAAGGCCGTTGGATCGAAGGACCGCAAGGAGATCTGCGAGGCCATTTATGGTATGATCCGCTGGAAAGGGCTCCTGGATTATCTTTTGCGCGACCCTCCTACCTGGAGAAGCCGCTATGAGCGCTACCAAAACTGCACCCCTTCCGACCACATTAATGATCTATCGATCCCCGCTTACGTGCGGGCGAGTTTTCCAAAACCATTCTATCAGCTTTTAGAGCAAAGCCTCGGGCCTGAGCTCGCTTTTAATTTCTGCCTCTCGTCCAACGAACCTGCACCAACGACCGTGCGCGCCAACACGCTCAGAATCACCCGTAGTGAACTTTTGAACAAGTGGAAGGGAAGTTTTAACGTCTTCGCCTGCACCCATTCTCCGAACGCCATCTCTTTTAAACAGAAGATCAATTTTTTTGGTCTCGACGAATTTAAAGAGGGCTGTTTTGAAGTCCAGGACGAGGCAAGCCAGCTGATCTCAGATCTCGTCGATGCAAAGCCTGGCGACCACGTTCTCGATTTTTGCTCTGGCTCTGGAGGAAAAACTCTCGCGATCGCTCCCAAGATGCGCCTAGAGGGCGCTGCTTCTCCTCCTAAATTAAAGGGACAACTTTATTTACACGACATTCGGCCGCATGCATTGATTGAAGCAAAAAAGCGGCTCAAGCGCGCAGGCATTCAAAATGCTCAGCTCATCTCACACGACTCTCCTCAAAAGAAATTGCTCAAATGCAGAATGGACTGGGTTCTCGTCGATGCTCCCTGCAGCGGGACCGGTACTCTCCGGCGCAACCCCGACATGAAATGGAAATTCGACGATCAGATGGTGGAGCGCCTCGTCCAAGAACAAAGGGCCATTTTCCAAGAGGCCCTTGCGTATATGAAACCCCAGGGCAAAATTGTCTATGCAACGTGTAGCGTCCTTCCCCAAGAAAATCGCGCTCAGGTGGACTACTTTCTCCAGAATTTCCCCGTAGAACTCGTCTCTGAACCCTTCCAGACCTTTCCCCAAAAAGGAGGAATGGATGGTTTCTTTGGAGCAGTCTTCAAACGAAAATAAAAACAGGACTTTTTTCTCCCCTTGTATTAAACTCAATGATAACAATTTATGTTGAGACAGGTCATGAAACGCACACCTCTTTTACTATTTGTCCTTTGCCTTTTTTCTTCGCTATCTCTGCGCGCAGAGCCCTCTCTCATGCCGACCAACGTCGAGCCAGAAGAGCTGATCATCTACAACCGGATTGTTGCTAAAGTGAATGGCAAAACGATTTCTGTGATCGATGTCATGAAAAAAATGGACCTCTTTTTGCAAAAGAACTACCCCGAGCTCGTTGGCTCGAAAGGGGCCCGCTTCCAGTTCTATTCCTCTCAGTGGCGCGATTACCTCACCCAAATGATCGATCAGGAATTGATGCTCGCCGATGCGGAGCACCTCGAAGTCAAAGTCTCCGATGCCGAAGTCAGAGAAGAGGTCATCGAGCGCTTCGGACCTAATATCATGGGCACTCTTGACTCTATTGGACTTAACTATGATGAGGCCCGCAAAATGGTGCATGACGAGATGGTCGTTCAACGCATGCTGTGGTTCCGTGTCAATTCCAAAGCCCTTGTCAGTGTGAACTCGCGCGACGTCAAGACCGCCTATGAGAGCTACTGCATCGCGAACCCCGAAATGCAAGAGTGGCAATACCAAGTGCTCTCCATCCGCTCCCCGAACAAACTGGCGAGCGAGGCCATCGCTCATCGAGCCTTCGACCTACTCCATTCGCAAATGGCTCTTGCTGCTCTTCCAGAAGCCTTAAGACCATCGGAAGATGAGGAAATCTCGATTACTGTCTCTTCAGATCTGCTAGCGGATGAAAAAAACATTTCGCAAGTGCATAAAGACGTTCTCCTCACTCTGACAGAAAATTCCTACAGCAAGCCCATTGCCCAAGTGAGCCGGATCGACAATTCCGTCGTGTACCGCATCTTCCATCTCAAAAAGCACGTGATCAAAAAGATCCCCCCTTTTCAGAAACTGGCGGATCACTTAAAGGACCATTTGTTGCAAGAGGCGGCTAGCAAAGAAAACGCGCAATACATCTTAAAATTGAGACAGCGACTCGGCTATGACGAAAAACATATGATGGAAACGCTGCCACACGACTTCCAGCCCTTTGCTCTGCGATGAACACCTACCGACCTTCCGTCTTGCAAGAGTTGCTCAAGAGCTGGGGTGTTTCTGCAAAAAAAGGGATGTCCCAGAACTTTCTCATCGACGGCAACATCATTAGAAAAATCGTCCTCCTGGCTGGAGTTGTGCCTGGCGACCATGTCATTGAGATTGGTCCAGGTCCAGGAGCCCTGACAGAGGCCCTTTTAGAAAATGGCGCGCAGGTGACCGCCATCGAGATGGACAAACATTTTTCTACAGTTCTCGAAAGGTTGCAAACTCCCGACCATCGTCTAAACGTTATCCAGGACGATTTTCTCAAGTATCCTCTCGAAGAGTTGTTTGCCGCACATCCCCGCACATCCTTCAAAATCGTCGCCAATCTCCCTTACCACATCACTACCCCGATCCTCACCCGGCTGCTGCCCCTTCACCACCACGTGGATTCCCTTACGATCATGGTGCAAAAGCAATTTGCCGACAGAATGAAGGCCTCATCCAAAACTTCTGACTTTAGCAGCTTTACCGTGTTTCTGGATTTTTATAGCGACCTCGTCAAGAGCTTCGATGTCAGCCCCAACTGTTTTTATCCGCGCCCCAAAGTGCATTCCACAGTTGTCCACTGCAAGCTCCACCCGCCGCTACTCGAAGATTCCGTCGATGAATTCTTCATAATGACCCGCACCGCCTTTCATCAAAAACGCAAAATGCTACGGACCTCGCTCAAAGAACTCTATCCCATTCAGGCTATCGAACATGCGCTCACGCTCCTCCACGAGCCCGTAACGGCTCGCCCCGAAGAACTCTCCACTGAGCAATGGATCACTCTATTCAAGTCTCTCCATTGAAGGTTAGCTACCTCAACGGTCTATGGTACCGAAAGAAAGTCGCTAAGAAGATCAACGCTGCCAAAGAGATGAGAACGAGTGTCACGTGCTCCCTAACCCCCTTTCTCACTGCTTGCATCTGTGTTTGCACCCTAAAATAGAATGTCGGTTCAACTGCGCGAATGGCATATAGGTCTGCGGACGCCAGCAGCCTACCCTCTTGTGAACGCATCAGCACTTGCCCCACTCTGGCTCCCGCTGAGACGGGCAAAGTGAGCGCATCCCACTCGATCACGGATTTAAGAGTGGGTTCCTCGGAAGGAAAAAAAGAAATGGCGACGTCCGAGAGTAGGTAGGCTTGAAGCGGGCCCTTCCCCCCTGCGACTGCACATGTGAAAACATCAAAACCCTTGGCAAACAGGGTCCTAGACACTTTTTTTTCATTGAATGCCGCCTCAAACAACGCAATAGCATCCCCGTAACGGTCTTCTAATTTCTCACAACTGAGCAAGACGGCGATCAAACTACGCTCTTCATTTTCAGCAGAGGCTACCAGGGAATACCCCCCGCTTGCAGTGTAGCCCGTCTTTACCCCAGTTGCCTTTGGATAATAAAACTTTCCTGGTCTGACCAAGTGGTTGTGCTGGGGCAGTACCACTTCCGCTTGTTTATTGGACAGTGGACGCTCGTAGTTGACCGACTTCACCACTTCTCTAAAGAAGGGGTATTGCATCGCATGCATCGACGCAATCGCCAAGTCATAGGCCGTCGTCTTGTGTTCGGGACTGTGCAGGCCATGAGGATTATATAGACGCGTATTGAGACAACCCTTACTTGCTGCAAAGCGGTTGAGTTCTTCTAAAAACCGCGGAACGCTTCCTGAAACGTACTCGCCGATCACATTCGCTGCATCATTGCCCGATGAGAGCATGAGTCCATATAGCAATATGCGCAAAGGGAGTATCTCGCCTGCTTTGAGACGCATGTGAGTCCCACCAAACTCTAAACGGTAGTGAGGATGGCGCCCATCCACTGCCCTCCTAATCTGGGGAGTCACGTACAGGGTGGCATCAGTACTCGCGCAGATCATTTCATCGAGACACTCCCCCTTTCTCTCCAGGGCGTAGAGCGCTGTGAATACTTTTGTCGTGCTTGAAGGATGAAGGGGGAGGTGAGCGTTGCTTTCGTAGAGAACGGCGCCCGTTTCGGCATTGATGAGGACTGCCCCCTTGGCATGGATATTTCCCCGGAAAGGCAAAGCTGCATGCGCTCCATAGAACAACAGCACCGATGCCACACACAAAACAGTACGCAAACCTGAGATCATCTTTCTTCGCTCCGCCTATATACTAAACGTGACTCAAGAATCAGGCTTTAGCTCAGCCGAAATCCGATTCTTGAGTCACGTTGGGTATAGAGATAGGATCTCAAATTGGACAACAAAACTCAAGGCGGGAAAGAGTTGTTTGTGCATATCTCGAATATAACCTCAGACGCGGATAGGCTGGGGCATAAAGGATGAGTCAATGGTGTGTAAAATCGCTTTCAGATGCTGAGTAGATTTGCATGCGGATGAATACCTAACAGCGCTAATGTATAGAAATGAGTGAAATGGCAACAACTGACATAAGGTGGTCACGAATTCATAGACTTCGCACTTTTTAAAGAAATTTTTACAACTTGCTTGCAAAAAAGGAGATTCCTGTTATACGGGGTTTCGGGGCAGCCTTTGAGCGAGAGCCTTCCCTCATAATTTAAAAAAAATTGAGGGCACCGCTTGACAAACCCACCCCCACAACGCTAGAATGAGCTTGTGGCGGGGAGTAACTTAGTGCAAGGAGCTGTAGATGATCGATCCGAAAATATTGGAAGATTCTTATCAGGAGTTTACAAGGGATCTACTCAAGTGGGTGCCCGATGGGATCCTGCACGTGGACATCAAGTTACTCAATGAGCTGGGAATCCTCAATAATACTTCTCTCGAGCAAACTGTCGATGAGGCCAATCTCCACCATCACTTTCACATCATCGAGACCCCTGAGAAGGTGACGCTTTACAATGACCAGTTTGCCGTCTGGATCGTCCCTGAGCTAATCAATGAAGTTCCTACAACGACCACGCTGATCGCCCTCTTGCAAACAAAAAAGCCTCACTTGGAAATTGTCTATACGACTGCAGGCGTGTACAATACGCCCAAATACATTCTGAAGATTTTACAGCACTTCATCGCTGAAGTGCAAGACACTGAGGCTGTGATCTCTTCGATCGGGAAGAAACAGTAATTAATCGCCCATGTGTTTCTTGAGGACGAGCCTGTTTCCTTGCGGAGTGCGCTCGTAGAAAATCTCATCAATATTCTTCCGTATCAAGAAAACTCCCATCCCTCCCTCTTTGCGATTCTCGAGAGACATATCCGTTTGCGGCTCCTGAATGGACAAGGGATCAAATGCAATCCCCTCATCTTCAAGAACAAAAGAAATCAATCCACCTGGAAAATAATCGCATTGAATCCGCAGCTTGCCCGCTGAGCCGGGATAGGCGTAGTGGATGACGTTGACGATCGCCTCCTCGAGAACGAGTTCAAGGCGCATCTTGGATTTTGAGGAAGAGTTGAGCTTGGAGAGTTGCTCACGCACCCAATCCATCAGGGCGGGTAGCTCGGAGAGGTCTGCAGGGGACTCCAAAAAATGCGACCATGAAGGGGATTTCACTCTTCCTCCTGTTGTTTTTTGAGACAGGCGGAGTGGATGATCATCGCATCAATCACTTTTCGCGCTAGGTTGCGGTAGGCTACAATCGAGGAATCGTCATGAGCCCCCACAATCGAGTCCAATTGCCCCAAGGAGAAATTCAGGATCGTCTGGGGAACACTGTGGGTATTGGTGAAGGTCAAATCGCGGATCGAGTTCGAGTCGACATAGTCGTATTCCGAATACCCTTTGACGATCTGCGGCCCAATGAGAATATCGCGCGAATAACTATCGATGAGCCGCATTTCCGCAGAAATGGTCCGACGGTTTTCCGTGCCGACGATATTTTTCCTCAGTTTTCCGGAAGTGGGATTGCGGTCATAGCGGTAGCCAATCCGATCATCGGAATCAGCAATAATCGAGATCTCCAAAATGTACTGACCGCCATTTTGGACGCAGTCGAACCTACCTGAACTACTGAGTGCTTTAACGA
>JAZJZV010000030.1:4723-13767 GCA_040389485.1 Chlamydiota bacterium | reverse complement strand
ATGCGGGACGCCCCATAGAGGGCGAGCGAAAATCGAAAGATCGCGGAATCGCCATTTTTAACAGGAAAAATCACTTATGCAATGGTCTCACATTATCCCACTTTCAGGAAATCGCCTCTAAGGCCTCGCATCTGCCTGTCAAGTTGCTCCGGTCAGAGTGGATTTCCACTTTTACAATCCACAGAAGATGCGCCTCTCAGATGCGCGTGGGAAATGCTTTCCTTTTAGGCGATGCCGCACACATCCACTCGCCCGTCGGCGGGCAAGGGCTCAACACTTCCGTACAAGATGCCTTTAACCTCGCCTGGAAAATCGCTCTCGTTCATCAGGGAATCGCACCGGAAACACTTCTTGACAGCTACGAGCAAGAAAGGCTCCCCATCGCAAAAGCTGTTTTAGAATCGACCTCTCAAGCGACCAAAGTTCTCACTTCCGGGATCCTCAAAAAGCTATTATTTCCCTTGCTAAGGCCCCTGATTTCCACCCCTTGCGTGCAGAAAAAATTGCTTACGGCGCTCTCTGAGATCGGCATTGACTACAAGAAAAGCCCGATCATCTGCACATCCTCCAGAATCAGGGGCGGACCCAAACCAGGAATGCGCGCGCCCGATGCTCACTTGTCCTATGCAGGAAGGCTTTTTCAGCGGCTACACCCCACTTCCCACACTTTGCTTCTTTTTGGCGATGATCCCACTCTTATCGAGAAGATCTCATCAGAATATTCAGGAGTGATCGACATCCTGCATCTCGATCTACAACGGGAATCTGAGGCCGCGAAGATCTACGGCGCCACAACTTCCTGCTGCTACCTCATCCGTCCCGATGGCTACATCGCTTTCTGTGCCAAGGCGCCTGTAGCGCCTAGGCTTCTCAAGTACTTGAAGCCACTCTTGCGAACGGTTTCTGAGCGACGATGACGTGAACTTGCGCCTCTTCTTTCACATCCTGGTCATCCCCATCGCTGTAAAGGTAGGGAAGGATCCCTACTCGGTTATCTAAGCCATCGACATAAAAGTGGTTGTAGCCAGGGCAGAGTGTGCGGTGCTCGTCTGTTATTGGCCCGACGTAATAACCTTCCTCTTTCTGACACTCCTTGATCACAAACCCAGCGGTTTGAAGGTTAGTCACGACCGACGTGTAGTGATATTCATCAAAGATCACCCTCTCTGCACGGGGACATTCCAATTGCAAGAAGGCATCGGCCAATATATGAATTTCGGTGACATCCTTACCGATGGTCTGTGTGCAATACATGCTCAACTCAAGAAGCGAGAGAGTCCCGAGTGATGCATATGTTTGAAGCGCCTTTTTTAACTGACCAAACTCTGGTTTCATACGTTCAATGCATTGCACGAGCTCTTCTTTGGGAACAACGTGGATCCCTTTCCATAGTCCCTGGGCATCAAATAGAGGAAAGTAAATGAACCCCTTTTCGCGGTACTCATCTAGACAAAAATTGAGTGCAGGGTTCCTGAGCGTAAAGCTGATGAGATGACCACCCGGCTTGAGCATCTTCCACGCCTCCCCCACAGCTTTCTCGATATCTGCATACGAGAACGTGTTCAGAACATCGTTGAGTGTGATACAATCATACGTTTGTCCCTCTCCACCTGTTTCCGCAAGGACATCGTAATGGCTGACAACCGCACCGGTGTAAGCTGCCTTCAAATGCTCAACGGCTTCCGGATTGATATCAGAAAGATGGACTCTGCTGGCATCTTCAGAAGAAAGATGGGCTAGCACAGGATGGTAACCGCTTCCAATCTCAAAAAAAGTTCCTGGCTTTGGACAGTAGTTCGATAATTTCTGTTCGACAATCATTCCAATTGCTCTTTGGCAAGTCGCCATATCATTTTTTAGCTCTTCTTGAGACATTTGTGCCCAGAGATCAGATGTCCTGTTGAGTTTTTTTGCCTCCAAAAAAGCTTCTTCGACCGCAGGATCAAATTCTATCGCCGGATTCCCCTTGAAACAATCGACAAACCTTTCGAGCTGCCCGCAGAGGGATTGCTTGGAATTCAACAAAACGGTGTGATTCATGAGCCAGAAGCTCGAAAAACCGCATTGGGACAATCGAGTATGGTTGACATCCTCACTGGATGCAAAAAGCGAGCGCATCGCTTGAGGGATTGTGCCAAAAGAAATGAAGAGTTGGTATTTTCTTTTGGTACCAGGAGGCCATTCGGGTTTGGGGCACGGGGGCGAAGTGGCAAGTGCGAAAAGACGGCATCTGCATTGGTTTGCCTTTAATAGCGCAGCTACCTCCACAAAATCACACTCTGGGTGCAGAGTCATGTAGTTGCGCAAAGCGTGATAGACTTTGCCAAAATTGCGGGTGTGGTCAGCAGGGACTACCCACTGCTGAAAATCGGAATCTTTGGGGGAACTGGATGGGATAGCTGCCATGATTTTTCTCCTATTGAAGCCGGGACAATTTGGCTTATTCCCCTGCTAAAAGGCAACTGCAAAAAAAAGTTCACAGTGGGAATGACACTTGCCCAATACCACTCGAGAATGCTACCCTTTTTTCATCACGATTTAATCTTCAGAGACCATGGACGAACAAGAGATCCCTAAAGCATACGAGCCCAAGAATGTCGAAGAAAAATGGTATGCGTTTTGGGATGCAAACCAATTTTTTAAAGCAAACAGCCACTCCGACAAGCCCTCCTACACCCTCTCCATCCCTCCTCCCAACGTCACAGGGGTGCTGCACATGGGCCACGCACTCGTCGATACGCTGCAGGACGTGCTCGTCAGGTGGAAGCGGATGTCTGGCTTCGAGGCTCTTTGGGTTCCAGGAACTGACCATGCGGGGATTGCCACGCAGACGGTCGTCGAAAGACATCTCATGGCCACAGTGGGCAAGCGCAGAAAAGATTTTTCTCGAGAAGAGTTCCTCTCCCACGTCTGGAAATGGAAAGAAGAGAGCGAAAAGCAAATCCTCGGACAGCTCAAAAAACTGGGATGCTCCTGCGACTGGTCCCGCCTTGCCTTTACCATGGATGAGCCGCGCAACCGCGCAGTGCGCACCGTTTTCAAAAAAATGTACGATGCTAAGCTCATCTATCGGGGCGATTACCTCGTCAACTGGGATCCAGTGACCCAAACGGCTCTTGCCGACGATGAGGTCGAATACGAGGAGAAAGAATCGTTCCTGTGGTACTTCCGCTATCCTCTGACCGAATACGGCAAAGAGATCGTCATCGCTACCACCCGTCCTGAAACGATGCTGGGCGATACCGCCATCGCCGTTTCCCCTTCCGACGACCGCTATGAAGATTTTGTCGGCAAGGAGGTCCTCCATCCCCTCACTCAGCAAAAGATCCCGGTCATCGCCGACCGCTTTGTCGATCCCACCTTTGGTACCGGCGCGCTCAAAATCACCCCTGCACACGACCCCAATGACTACGAGATCGGCTTGACCCACAAGCTCCCCATGATCAACATCATGACCCCCGATGGCAAAATCAACGAAAACGGGAAAGAGTTCGCAGGAATGACCATGGCAGAGGCCAGAGAAGCCGTCGTTGCCGCCATGCAGAAATTGGGACTAGTTGCTAAGATCGAGCCTCACCGCAACCGCGTGGGCATCTCCTACCGCTCTAAGGCCGTCATCGAGCCCTACCTCTCTAAGCAGTGGTTCGTCCGCATGAGCGGTTTCAAAGACAAGCTGCGCTCTGTCGTCGAAAGCAAAAAAGTGAAATTGATCCCCTCCAACTGGGAAAACACCTACTTCCACTGGATCGATAATCTGAGAGACTGGTGCATTTCAAGACAACTCTGGTGGGGCCACCGGATTCCCATCTGGTACCGTAAGGACAACCCCGATGTCATGATTTGCCACGACGGAGAAGATACGCCAGCTGAAGTACAGGCAGATCCCGATGCGTGGTTCCAAGATGAAGACGTACTCGACACTTGGTTCTCCTCAGCGCTCTGGCCCTTCAGCAATTTGGGCTGGCCTGAAAAAACTCCCGACCTCAAAAAATTCTACCCCAATGCGACACTCGTGACCGGCCACGACATCCTCTTTTTCTGGGTCGCACGCATGATCCTGATGGGCGAATTCGTCTTCCACACTCCTCCCTTCCCCGAGGTGTTCCTCCACGGCCTGATCTACGGAAAATCGTACTGGCGCCACCAGAAAGAAGGCGCAATCGCCTACGTCACCCCCGCAGAGCGAAACCAGTTCGATCTCGGCCAACCCGTGCCCACCGACGTCCACTCCAAATGGGAAAAGATGTCGAAATCGAAGGGAAACATCATCGATCCCCTGGAAATCCTCGACACCTACGGCACCGACGCCATGCGGATGGGACTCTGCGCTAGCGCAACCCACGCCCGGCAGATCGACCTCGACAGGCGCCGCTTTGAAGAGTACAAAAACTTCATCAACAAGATTTGGAATGGCGCGCGCTTTGTCTTCATGAACATCGCTTCGCTCACCTCCGAAGAGTTCGCCTCCGGAATCGATTTGGAAACGCTTGCCCTCGAAGATAGATGGATCCTTTCCCTGATGAACCGCACTATCCAAGAAGTCAACACCCACCTCGCCGACTACGCATTTGATAGAGCCGCGACAAGCTCTTACGACTTCTTCTGGAAGCAGTTCTGCGCTTATTACGTCGAACTCGTCAAACCCGTTCTCTTTGGCAAAGCTGGCACACCTGAGCAAAGAGCGACCAAGCAAAAAATCCTCTCGATCGTTCTCTGCAACGTCATCCGGATCATGCACCCCATGGCTCCCTTCATCACCGAAGAGCTCTTCCAAATGCTGAAGAAGAAATTGAGCTCTGCAAATTCTAAAACTGCCGATCCTTACACTCAAGAAACACTTACCGCACTCGCCTCCCCTGCATGTATCGTCGCTCCCTATCCCCAAGTCATCCGCCCAGGCGACATCAACGCAGAGATCGAAAACACCTTTGCATTTATTGATGCTCTCATTCACAGCATCCGCAATATCCGTGCGGAAATGCAGCTGCCTCCTGGCACGGCGACAGATCTGTTCATCACAGCTCCAGCACAAGACGCAAAACGTCTCCTCGCTGAGGAAAACCAGGGAATCATCCGCGCACTCGTCAAGATCAAGGAAATCACCTTCTCCGACAAAGAGCAGGAGCTCCCCTTTAGCGCTAATGCCCTGATCGAAACTCTCAAACTGGCCATCCCCTTGCCCGAAGAGCTAAAAGAGAAGGAAAAGGTGCGCCTCGTTAAAGAGCGAGACAAGCTGATTGCCCAGCAGAACAGCCTGCGCAACCAACTCTCCAACAGCGAATTCTTAGAAACAGCCCCTCCGCAACTCATCGAAAAACTGAAGAACAATCTTCAGCAAGCAGAGAACGAACTCAATGAGGCCATGGCTAAGCTTCAGCAGCTATTCGGCACCTAGTACAGTTTGACAAAAGTTTTTGATATAATTTGACCCATCTTTTGCGCATCTTGCCAAGGCAGAAAAACCGCCTACATTACCCATGTATGTCTGGTTTTTCAGTCTTGGCAATCTGCATCAAAATTTGAGCAAAATTATTTTAAAAACTTTTGTCAAGCTGTACTAGTCGCTTCATTCTTAGATCGTTACGCTCAGGCAACGTCATTTGCGCGCATGCAGCGACACTTTAAAATAATTTCTTTAATTTAGTTAATTAAATTTATTTTTACATTCGTATGCAATTTTCTTCTTCTATTAAAATAAGCAATAATTGACATAATAGTTTATTATCTTTATAATGTATTTATAATTGCGTTTAATTTTAATAAGAACAAATTATGACAATCACATCCCAAGTATTGCCTACAGTAGTCGCATCATCCCAGGATCGCATACTACACGCCCTTACCCCAGGCGCGAAAAACCCCCTCACTATGCTCGACTTGAGCAAAGGACGCTGCTCTGACGCCTACACCGCTGCCCTAGCATCTGCGCTACTGGCTAACAGCACTCTCACTTCACTCAATCTGAGTGACAATTGGATTACAGCTGTTGGAGCAGCCTCTCTTGCTAACGCACTAAGAGTCAATGGCACCCTCACATCACTTGATCTGAGGTGCAACAGGCTTACAGCAGCTGGATCAGCATCTCTTGCCACGGCGCTAACTTCCAACAACACCCTCACATCACTTGATCTGAGTGGTAATAGACTTACAGATTCGGGAGCTGAATTTCTCGCTTTGGCGCTGAGCGTCAATAGCACCCTCACATCACTTGGCCTGAGAAGCAATGGGATTACAGCTACTGGAGCAGAATTTCTTGCGATGATGCTAAGAGTCAACAGAACCCTCACATCTCTCGAGCTAGATGGCAACTGCCTTACAGCTAATGGAGCAGCGCATCTTGCTAGGGCGCTAATTGCTAATAACACCCTCACATCACTTGATCTGAGTATCAATGGGCTTACAGATTTGGGAGCAGAATTTCTTGCTGAGACACTAAGAACCAATAGCGCCCTCACATCACTTGGTCTGAGAAGCAATAAGCTTACAGCAGCTGGAGCAGAATTTCTTTCTACGGCGCTAGCTGCTAATAGCACCCTCACATCACTTAATCTGAGTGTCAATGGACTTACAGATTCAGGAGCAGTATTTCTCTCTGCCGCGCTAAGAGTCAACAACACCCTCACTGCACTTGATCTCGGTGGCAATTGTCTTACGGGTGCTGGAGCAGACTCTCTCTCTGCGGCGCTCACTACCAACAGCACCCTCACATCGCTTGATCTCGCTGGCAATTGCCTTACAGCAGCTGGAACAGAATTTCTCTCTGCGGCGCTCACTATTAACAGCACCCTCACATCGCTTGATTTGAGTGTCAATTGGCTTGCAGATGAGGAAGCAGCATCTCTTGCTACGGCGCTAAGAGCCAACACCACTCTCATATCACTTGTTTTGAGTGGCAATTGTCTTACCGCTGCAGGAATGGTACCTCTTGCTATGGCGCTAACTACCAACAACACCCTCAGATCGCTTGATCTGAGCGGCAATAGGCTTTCAGATGAAGGAACAGCAGCACTTGCTATGGCGCTAAGAGCTAATAGCTCCCTCGCATTCCTTGACCTGAGTGACATTGAGCTTACGGATGCAGGAGGAGAATCCCTTTCTATGATGTTACCTGCCAACAGCACCCTCACATCCCTTGATCTGAGTGACAATGATGAACTTACAGAAGCAGGATTAGCGACTTTTGCGACCAGGCTCATTACCAACACCTCCCTTACATCACTTGGTCTGCGGAACATGCCTGAGGTCGATGCTTCACAGGCGAGAGACCTAATAGAGAGAAATGCGCACAACGATAATGAAAAAAATGAACTGCTGCTGCGTCTTTGTTTAGAAGCGCTTGCTAAAATAGATTCTGGCCAAGATGCGCTCAAGCGGCTCAGGACGCAAGAACAATAGACACCCGCCTCGCAAAGCCCTCTATGGGGATAGTTTTATCCGGTGCAGGGGGCCAGGACACAGGTTCCACTAGAAGTCTGGTCCTGGCTCACAAATTGCAGAGGTCATCTCGACAACATTTACTTCTTTAAAAGCAAAACGCCCGGATTGTATTTATTCCGGCTCATGCTCCACTCGGGAAGGTGTAACGGAATGTGACGCTCCAGATAGTTGCGGAACTTCATGTAATTATCTTCTTTGCGACGCCCTTTTCCGGGGATGAGACCGCATTCTGTTGACGGCGTTGAACTGAGAAAATCCAATGACTCCAAGAGACCGGCTCCATGGGAATAGCCATGAAGATCGATCATCGGTATACCAGATGTGTCATCGATCGTCCGAGCAGGTCGACATTTGTTAAAAATCGACTCGGCTTGTTGCCATCTCCCTTCCTTCACTAGAAAGTCGATATAAACCATGTGTGTAATAAAGGTTTCCTGCCCCCTTCCACATGCTTCATTGTACGCTGCGCTAGCTGCACCAAACTTTCCTTTCTCTTTTGCGAACTGGATGAAAATCACGTGCGTTTTCTCATCTGTTAAGTTTCTTCTGCATGCTTCCTCGTATGTCTTCTGAGCTGTAGGCCAATCTCCATGATTCACAGCTTGGGACAGGAAACAGCGCAAATTCCTCCCGATTCGCAACTCATCAGGCAATTGTGCAAATAGATTTTTTTTGGCTAACCATAGGTTGGATTCGTTGGCATGGATTTTTTTTTGCACAATGGCATAAACCAAATCGGAATTGAGCTCGACTGTTTTAATAGATTGCATCGCCGCTGCAAATGTCATGTCTGTACGACGTATCCGCTTGCACAGATCCATACTTTCATTTTGCGTGATCTTTGTTTTCAACGGGGAAGGGGCTTGAGCATTTGTGAACCTTACTCCATTGAAGGGCTCTCCCTTGCCTACGAGAACGTCCTTCCAGGACAGTTGTGGCAGAGCAGGTGGATTGGGCGGAACGACAGCTCTCGTTTGAAGCTGGGAAGGGGGATTGAATACAGGAGCTACTGACCTATTCACCGTTGCATTTGCAATAGGAAACATAAAACCTCCGGGTTGACTGGGATTTAGAAGCTATCTGCTCAGATCTAAGAGATCGCCCTTGGAAAAAGCCTCCTGCTTTAATTTAAGTGATGCGCTGCACCCTTTCCCTCTCGAGCAGAGCGAAGAACCCCTTAGATTCCTTCACTACGACCGCAGAAAGACCCAGGAGGCCAATCAGGTTGGGCACTGCCATCAGGCCATTCATAATGTCTGCCAAAGGCCAGACGATTTCCAAACTTAAGACAGCTCCCAAAAAGACGAAGGCACAGAAGAGGGCGCGGTAGAGGAGCAGGCATCTTTCTCCCATTAGGAACTCCATGCACTTTTCGCCATAGTAGGCCCAACCGACAATCGTCGTGTATCCAAAGAGGACAACGCCAATTGTCACAATGAGATCTCCACCGGGGATCACGGAGCGGAATGCCTGCATCACAAGGAGAGCGCCATTGAGGGACTTTCCATCAGTGCCCACGACTCCGAGCACATCGGTGACTGCAATGACGAGCGCTGTGATGGTGCAGACGACAAAATAAGCAGCAGGTGAAGATGTGTGTTTGTGAG
>JAZJZV010000030.1:0-4713 GCA_040389485.1 Chlamydiota bacterium | reverse complement strand
AAAGCTAGAGAGGAATACTCCACTCATCGAGATGAGCGCTTGACGGCCGGGAACATCGGTCTTTGCTGCGGCGGCTGCGATGGGTGCGCTGCCTAGGCCTGCCTCGTTAGAGGAGACTCCCCGCGCAACTCCGAGCTGAATCGCCGCCATCACAGAAGCTCCTAGAAAGCCACCAAAAGCGGCCTGCCCGCTGAAAGCTGATTGCACGATGAGCATCAACCCTTCGGGGATCCGATCGAACTTCACAAGAAGGATGAAAAGTCCAGCTGCCACGTAAAACAGCGCGGCGATCGGCACGAGGTAGCTGCTCACTTTGCCGATGCTTTTGATTCCTCCCAGGAGGACAACAGCTGTGACGAGGGCTAAAATCCCTCCGGTCCATGCAGGCGGCAGATGGATCATATCCTGAACAGCGGCGGCGATCGAGTTGGATTGGATGAGATTGCCTCCAGCAAAAGAGGAAAGGGTGCAGAGGATCGCAAAGAGCCCCCCAAGCCAGCGCATTTTAAGGCCGTGGGCGAGATAATACATCGGCCCCCCGCACATGCGCCCTTTTTCATCGACGATGCGAAATTTGACGGCAAGGATCGCTTCGGCAAACTTTGTGACCATTCCGATGAGTGCGATGACCCACATCCAGAAGATGGCGCCAAATCCCCCTGCTGCAATGGCGGTCGCAACGCCGACGATGCTCCCGATTCCGATGGTGGCGGCTAAAGCTGTCATGAGAGATTGGAACTGACTGATGTCCCCTTCCGCGTCATCATCGCTGCGGGTGAAGGCTAGCTTGAGAGAGTAAAATAAAAAACGGAACTGCATCCCCTTTAATGCAAAAGTGAAGAGAAGCCCTGTACCGATGAGCAAGGGCACCAGGCAACGGCTCCACATCACTTCATCGATCTGACCCAGCCACATGATTATCGAATGCATTTTCCACCTCAAAAGGGGGAAATTCTCCACACTTTTCCCCTTTCTTTCTAGAGCAAAATCGTCTGTTGCAATATTTTCAAAAGCTATGTTAGGTTCGGGTCTGAATTTTAAGATATAAATCCAGATGCATCAGACGCCCCTTCCTTCCCCCGAAGAAATCCGCAATCTCTATCCTCTCTCCTATGAGGCGCAGCGCTTTATCAGAGATGCGCAATCGCAAGCAAAACAAATTCTTTTGGGTATGGATCCTCGCAGGGTGATGATCGTAGGACCATGCTCTATTCACGACAAAGCGTCAGCCGTCGAATACGCCAAAAGATTTAAGGAACTTGCCGAGCGCGTGAAACAAACCTGTTTTTTGATCATGCGCGTCTACGTTGAAAAACCCAGAACGACCTTCGGCTGGAAAGGAATGCTCTACGATCCCCACTTAGATGGCACAGACGACATCAAGACGGGTCTCATGTGGACGCGGCAATTGCTCCACACGCTGACGGAGATGCACGTCCCTTGCGCGACGGAATTCGTCGATCCCTTAGCTGCGCTCTATTTTGAAGACCTCATTACGTGGGGATTCATCGGAGCAAGGACTTGCGCTTCTCAACCGCATCGCCAGTTTGCATCGCAGCTCAAAATTCCCGTGGGTTTTAAGAATAGCACCGACGGCAATCTCTTAAACGCAGTGCAGGGAGTGCTCTCTGCTGGGGCCTCTCATACTTCTCTGCATATCAACATGCACGGAAAAGTCTGTGCAGCGCGTAGCAGCGGAAACCCCTTCGCCCACATCGTCCTGCGAGGCGCGTGCGACTTCACCAATTACGATGCCAACTCAGTTGATGATGCGCTTGAAAAACTCAAAAGGGCTCACCTACCTCAGCGCATGCTGATCGATTGTTCCCATGGCAATAGCCAAAAGCAGTTTGAGCAGCAGCCGGCTGTCTTTATGTCGATTTTGGAACAGATGGAAAGGGGGAACCAACACATCTTTGGAATGATGCTGGAAAGCCACCTCGAAAGCGGCAGCCAACCCATCTCCGATGACTTGCAATACGCCGTGTCAATCACGGATCCTTGCATTGACTGGAAAACGACAGAGGACCTCATCTACTCGGCCAATTCGACCTTCTCTACTGTTTCTGTCGGGGTATCCTGATCGAGAGTGATCAGGTTCACCCAGAGTTGATGCTTCCACTCGCGAAAAACCTCTCCGTCTTGCGTGACGATTTTTGCCTTGTAGGTCAGTATTCCGCCCGTCTTCTCATAATCCTCGTTTAAGACCTTGAACGTTGCGTAATCCAGTCTTTTCCGGATGGGGATCTCAACAGTTTTGGTCGTGTAATCCCAAAAGATGAGATCGAGGAGAACCCTGGGTTTCTTTTTCAGAATTTCAGTGGGAACTCGCCAATCGAGGACGAGCATCTGGCCGATGGGAGGATGGTCTTGTCGCGGGTCGGGCGTCTTGGCGTGTGTGCTCGCCAAATACCTCACGTCGACCCATTGCTGCGCAATCGAGAGATAGTACTGGCTGCAGCCTGCGAGCGTCGTCAAAAGAGCAAGCAAAGTAAATATTGCGGAAGTTACTTTCATATGCTAAAATTAAGCCTTTTCACCCCTCTTATATGCAAGAAAAAAACGCTCAGAAACAGTCGGTCTCCGGAATCGTCTTCGACGCTAAAAGAGAATCGGTTTTATTGATCAAGCGGCGGGATATCCCCGTCTGGGTACTCCCCGGCGGCGGGCTCGATCCCAATGAGACTCCCGAACAAGGGGTGATTCGAGAAGAGACGGGATACCACGTTGCTATCGTGCGCAAGAGCGCCGAATACCTTCCGGTCAACAAAATGACCTTTCTCACCCATGCCTATGAGTGCAGGATTATGGACGGTAGCGCACACTGCGGCGACGAAACGCTCGACGTCCAGTTTTTTCCTCTCCATTCACTGCCAAAGCTTCCCCCTCCTTATCAGGGGTGGATTGAGGATGCGGCGGCCAATCACCCTGCGATGCTCCGCAAAGAGATTGAGGGGGTATCGTATTGGATCCTGCTCAAGCTGTTCCTGCAACACCCTTTGCTGGTAGGACGCTATTTGCTCACCAAACTCGGCATCCATCTCAATCGCCGAGATTGACCATCTTACTTGGATCAATGGCTTCATCGAATTCCTTCTCCGTCAAATAGCCCAGTTTTAGGGCAGCTTCTTTCAAACTCAGACTCTCTTGATGGGCTGTCATGACGATTTTAGAGGCCTTGTCATAACCGATGATGGGGTTTAATGCTGTAGCCAGCATGAGCAGGCGGTCGAGGTGTGCTTTGATTCGCGCGTGATTCGGGGTGATGCCGACGAGGCATTTATCGTGAAAATTCACGACGACATCGGAGATCAATCGGATCGAACGGATGAGGTTGTAAATCATCACGGGTTTGTAGACGTTGAGCTCGAAATTCCCCTGCGATCCTGCCATGCTGATTGCGAGATCATTTCCATAGACCTGCACAGAAACCATCGCCATCGATTCGCATTGGGTGGGGTTGACTTTGCCCGGCATGATTGACGATCCTGGCTCATTTGCGGGAAGAAGCAATTCCCCGATTCCACATAAGGGACCAGAGCCCATCCAGCCGATGTCAGTAGCAATCTTCAGCATCGAACAGGCTACGCGCTTGAGGGCCCCGCTCATTTCTACGACTGCGTCATTGGCGGCAAGCGACTCAAACTTGTTCTTCGCAGTAATAAATGGAACCCCTGTGATTGTGCTGATCACTTCCGCTACGCGCTTTGCATAATGGGGAGGCGCATTGATCCCCGTTCCTACAGCTGTTCCGCCGAGGGCAATTTCGGAGAGGTGGGTCAAGGCAGATTCGATGGCTTCAATCCCCTTTTCGATTTGCATCGCATATCCAGAAAATTCCTGTCCAAGCGTCACGGGAGTGGCGTCCATCAAGTGAGTTCTTCCCACCTTGACGACTTTCATGAACTCTTTCGACTTTTGACTCAGTCCTTTGTGCAAAAGTTTCAAATGGGGCAAAAGGTCATTGCGGATGTCGAGGGTGGCAGCGATGTGCATCGCTGTCGGAAATGCATCGTTGGAAGATTGCGACTTATTGACGTCATCGTTGGGATGGACGGGATCCTTGCTCCCCATCACTCCTCCCATCAGCTCGATGGCGCGGTTGCTGATCACCTCATTGACATTCATGTTTGTCTGCGTGCCTGAGCCCGTTTGCCAAACGACAAGAGGAAAATGGGCATCGAGTTTGCCCGCGATGATTTCATCAGCTACCTTTCCGATGATTTCTGCTTTTTCCTTGGGCAGCAATCCCAGCTCTGCATTGACAATGGCAGCCGCTTTTTTGACGACAGCCAGCGCTCTGATCACTTCGATTGGCATCGTCTCTTTGCCAATGACGAAGTTGTTACGCGAGCGTTCGGTTTGAGCTCCCCAGTATTTATCAGCGGGAACCTTGACCTCACCGAGAGAGTCTTTTTCAATACGGACATTTTCTTTCGACATCGCTACTACCCCAGTCCCAACTTAAACTGTCATCGGTATACCCTCTGAATCATATTTATTCCAGGGGGAATCGGCAACGCCCAGAAAACAGGCCTCTTACAGAACTACTTTTGGGAACGGGAGAGATAGGCTTTGAAGACGGGGCTTAGACTGGGAATAAGACGCGCGCTCTCAAAATCCTGTGGATCGATCCACACAGCCTCGCTATGGTCGCCGCTGAGGGTAACCTGATCAGAATCTGCAAAGCACACAAAGAACATTCCCACCACT
>JAZJZV010000029.1:0-6507 GCA_040389485.1 Chlamydiota bacterium | reverse complement strand
AAACGCTTGAAAATTGTTGCTTATACCGAACGTAACTCAAGAATCGGGTTTGGTTCAGCCCAAATCCGATTCTTGAGTTACGTTCGGTATAAGCTGCTTTCACATCTTTTTAGCATAGGCGGTGAAGCCTTATTAAGGCTTTCCTGCATACGATAAGGTTTGACGAAGAGATATTGCAAGATTTTATCTTTTTCTTGTTCTGAAAATTGCCGATCTGTCTTCTTTTCGTAGAAATCAATCATAGAGACTAAGAGACTAAAATTGATGAATGCGTGATACTCTTGTCTTAATCGAGTTGCCTCGCGACCAATAAATTCAGCTGCGTCTTCGCCTATGATTCCAGTTAATTTTGAGATTCCCTTTTTAAAAACTCGATCCGCTCGGGCATAGGGTGAATATTCTTGGAACATTATCCATAGAAGAGATGCATCTTTGAGTTTGTCCTCTATGCCTATTTTCCATCCGACCCCAGCTAAGCCAACATTGATTTCGAAAAAATAGTAATGCCCATTTTCAATGATAATCCCTGTGCCATGTCCTGGAATGATTTTTTTGCCAGGGATTCCCCAGAAAGGGATTTGCTTGCATCCAGGAAAGGAAAATAAATAAACTCCATCACTCAACTCTATGATTTGCTTCATGATGACAACAATGCTATCTTCTTTAGGAGAGAGTAAATTTCCCCAGATGTCGAAAGTCCTAAGATTCCATTCAGCTTCTGCGAGGCTAATTTTTAAGGCTTGCACAATCTCAATATGGGAAGACTTGTTCTCTTCATAAATTTTTTGCAGCCAAGCCCCCTGTATTCCAACTCCATCTTCAAATTCTTTTGCTATTGACTGAAGCGCCTGATCTGTTGGAATTTCTGGATATTTTTTCTTAAAGTTCAGGAAAAGTGCGATTAACCATTCAGTCGCACCAAGACATTGGCCGTTATCGGCAAAAAAAGGTGTATCAGCAATTAATTGGATGGATGCGACGGAAGGGTGCAATTGATTGCTTGTCGTCTGCAATAGAGAACTAGTTGAAGCAGGATGTCTTTCTTGGATAGCCCTGTAAATCAGCTCAGTTTTTTCAGTGAGGTCGTTGCATAATTGGGTAGCTAGGACCTCTGTTGTGGGTCTCTGCCCATTTGGGAAATAAGCTGAATAATCACCGAATCTGGCTATCGTTTCTGATGACGCCATAAAGTTATCCGATTTGTTGTTAATGGAATAAGGCTCTACGAGTCGACCTGACCGTTTGCCTGAGGAGCACGCGGTTTGACAAAGCCAGATGAGTATCAAAGGGGCGCTAGGGGTGCGTCACAGGGACGCACCATCCGACATGTATTCAGAAGCCCTATCCAAACCCTGGCAAGAAAACGCCTAGACTCAAACTCGCATTACTTAGGAGCTTTTGCCGGCGGATTCGAGGATGCGGAGCATCGTCTGGTGGATGTTTTGCATTTGGCTCGTCCAATGGGACTTGCTGCCTTGGTTTTCTGAGATGCCTACGCGCTCGATGAGTGTGCGGAGGGATTCTGTGACGGTCGTTTTACCGCGGAAAAAGATCTCTACGGGAGAGGTAATTCCGTGGAAGAATTTAGCTGCAGCCTGGCATGTTTGGCGGAGGAAGTCGCTCGTTTTGATTTTGTCGAGAAATCGCGCAGGAAGAGGATTATTCGTTTTGGAGAAGAGGGAACCCGCAACGGCAAATGCAGCGCTAAAGCTGGTGAGGGCCACGACAGTCCAACCCTGCCATTTCATTTGCTTGGTGAGGTCCTTGGTGGTTTTGAGGAATCTGTCGAGGTCATCCATAAGAGATGAGAGGTAGTCTTTTTGCAAGTGGGCAAGCGACTTGGAGTGGTCGGCCATTTCTGAGAATAAACGATCGATAGGTTTCATAGTTGCACCTTATACAGATTTGAGTATTGAGGAGTTGGTTTGGATAATTTTGTTCAGAGCCCTGCTCGCAGAGGTAGAGGCATTGCGGAACGAAGATAAACTGTATTCGACTTCCTGGAGGAGGGAGTCGCATTGAGTTTGTTCAACGGTGAGGTAGCCCTTAATGGAGCTTAAGTCTGCTTGGGCCCATAAAAGGCGAGCATCGGCTTGTCCCTTGCCAAATGTCGTGACTCCATCAAAAATGGAGAGAGAGGCTTGGGCGACGGAGAGGATTTTTTCCATAAAGAGGCCTGAATGAGTCGCAAAATGCCAGCCAGCTCCGGCGATCCCAATGGCGCCGCAGGCGATCCCTACAGCTGCAGGGATGAAAATGGCCAGTTTTTTCTGTCTGTTTTCATTATTTGCAGCGAGCTGCTTGGCGACCCAGTCCCATGTGTTTGTTTCACTGAGAGCAAAGTTGGCAAGCGAGAGGACTCCAGAGGCGATCATGGCTCCGCCAATGAGGGCACTGCCGCCCGTTGCAAGCAGGGAGATCCCCGCGATAGCGGAAAAGGCAGAGAGGAGGCAGGTAGCGAGTTTTTTCAGAGTGGACCAAAAGTCGCTGCTTTTTGCTCTCTGTGCAGATTCTTTCAATTTTTCGATTTGCTGTGCGGAGATGGAACGGAGCGTGTGTTTAGCTTGGGAGAGTCTATCGGTGAGAATGTTCAATAGATCATCGCCTAACTTCTGAGAGCGCTCTTTTTCCGCGATGAGGCGCAGTGCACTGAGCTTGGGAGGCGTAGAGACATAGGGCGTAGGAGTGCGCGTTTCGAGAGGGGACACTTCGAGTGAAGAAATGTGAGATAAGGGGGAAAAGCCGATGGGATTAGTGTGCATAATGGGCCTTCAATTGTTGGACTTTCTCGATGAGTGGGTCGCCTTCATCGCAGCGCTCGAGCGCGGCATTGATGGCTTTTTGGGCGTCTTCGAGCTCCTCGACGTGGAGCAGGCATTCAGCGGCATGGAAATGGGGAAGGGGATCTTCTTCTTCCAGTAGTGCAACGAGGCCCCATGCGTGAACGGCGGCCATGTAGTCGCGGGTCATCTGTTTGGTACTGGCAAGTCCTCTCCAGTAATGCGCCTCGAAGGGATTGGTGAGTACGAGCTGGGTGAATAGAGGAGCAGCGGAGCGGTAATCCTGCCTTTCATAGAGATCAAAGGCCCTTTCATAGAGAGAGTGCTCTTGGTCTTGAGAAAGAGGGGATGTTTCCTCTTCTGAAAGGCCAAGGATATCGACAATCTGCTGTTGAAAGGTTCCGAGTGTTGCCATTAGCGTCCTCTTGTCGCGTTCTGGATGCTCTTGATGTGCTGCGTCGCTTCTTCCAACCCTTTGCGAGCGCTTTCGGAGACTTTGGAGTTGCTGTCGGTTTTGGATTGGATCTTCATGAGGTTTTCATTGAGATCGGCTGAGAGGATTTTAAGTTCGGAATCCAAGCCTTTAATCACGGGCTCGATATCGTCGACGCCCTTATAGATGTGGCGCGCTTCACGGCTGCTGATGGTGTTGCCTACGGTGGATTTCCCGTTAGTGCTTGAGGTGCGCGTCTCGAAAATCGTGGGGTTGCGGGCATAGATGTGCTCGATCCACTCCATTGCCTGCTCGTCCTCGGAGAAGTCCGCCCCTTTGTTGTCTTTCTTGGCATGGGTCATCTTGTTCATGAGGTCAGTGATGATCCGAATTTCGTTGTTGGTCTCATGGATTTTATCGATGATGTCATGGAGTGCCTTCTCGTTGACCTCTTCTGCTTTGCAGCAAAATTCGGTCCATACCATTCCCATGTTGTATTTCGCGTAGTTTGGGATTTCAGACATATTTCCATCCAATAGTTGAGAGTGCTGCGGAGAATTTAACAGTTTTTTGGATTTGGTGCAATCTCGACTTTATCGCGGCATCTCCGAGAGAATTGCGGGCAAATGGATCATTTCTTTGCTCATTAATAGAGTCTCTAGTACATGGGCAATAAAGTTTTTGCATTTAGATATGAGCGTTAAAAAGAAAAATAATAGAGGATGTTTAGGGAGTGTATTTAAAAGATAATTGCTTGAATTTTGCAGTGCTTTTGTTCTTGCTGAAAAGGTTCACTAGGGGAACAACTCACAAACGCAAAGCCGCAACGTCACAAAGACGCATTTTTGCGACTTGGGGTCTTTGCGTTTTCTCCGATTCTTGAATCACGTCTTGGCATTAATCATCATATCCAAGTGCTCTCTGTACAGGTCCTAAAATAGCATTGAAGGTTTCAAGATTTTTTGGGCTAAAGTCATTTTTCCATGCGCCGATCTGCCCTTTGTGAAACGAGGCCGTTCCTCCAAATAGTTCCTGGGCAATATATTTGGCTCTTTTCATAGAAATGGGGCAATGAAGATGCTTTGCCAATGCGTGGATCGTTTGAATTTGTAAGAGAAAATTACCTCCTCCCTGAGGTCCGACGAGGGCTTCGAATCGGCAGATAAAAACATCGGGATCCTCCATCCATTTGAGAGCATTTTTGGCAAAATAGGAAACGCCATAGTGCTTCTCCGAAATGAGCATTGGTAATGCGCCCTCCAGTGGATATTGGGTGAAGTTGTGAATGAAATCTGTGTCCCAGACCCATGTCCAGCTCTCGCAGCTCTTTAGGTGGTTCCATTGAGAGATGAAGACATCCCTGAGATCGCGGACCATGATGATTTTGGTACAGCTGTTTTTCTGCTCAAGGAGAGAGTCAAATGGGGAGAAGAGGTGCTGGATGTAGATATGCCCATTTTTGAGATGGGCTTGCGGCTGGAAGTTCTCAGAAAAAATGAGAGAGGGATCGATCCACTCAAGAGGGGTTTTGGTGATGAGGGGAATGAGTTTCATCATCAGATGAGTCCCTGCCTTGGGGATAGAGAGGATGATGATTGGTTCTTTCATGGGAGAAGCGGGACTCAAGGGACAAGTATAACGCGCCGCTAATGGACATGCCGCTCCCAGGCGGAAGAGGGATAAAAATGTAAGGAATAGGATTAATAGCTTCTTGTCCATTTCAGGGAAAACTTGCCCTCTTGCTCCTCTTGTGTTTCAGCCTGGAAGACGAACCCTTTGGGCAATTCGACCTCGACCATCACTTGGCTACTTGTTGCGCTCTGAGAGAGGGTGATCATGACGCCGCGGGTGAGGTATTTGCCGATTTGGACGGCGATTTCATCCGATCCGTCTCCAGCAGAGACGATGTTGAGGCGGTCGACACCGATACTTTTGCGAATCGTTTCAAGGACGTCGGGACCAGCTCCTCCTGACATGGACATCAGGGTGCTGGCGAGTTGGATGGCTTCGGGATGGGAGATGTCGGAGATGTCTTTGTTAAAGAGGATCAAGGCAAGGATGGAGCCAGTGGACATTTGCGGGTTGGATTGGAAGGTCAGTTGAGGACGGTTGAGAGGCCCGCGGAGCATTGCCGTGATAGAGACATTGGGGAGCGAAAGGGTTCCATTGAGGTGGAGGTAAGCGTTGGGAGTGGGCTTGTCGGTGAAGATGATTTCTCCCTCAGTTAGCTTGAAGACTTTTCCTGAAAATTGGTACTCCCCTTTAATGAGGCGCAAAGAGCCGTTGGCATCGATGTTGGTATTTGTGCCAGTGAGATGGACATTGCCTTGCAACTCGGCATTGAGACCGCTCCCCTCGACATAGACTTTGTTATCTGCGGTGAGGTCGAGGTCGATGTGAAACTGAAATTCAGGGGTTGGCGCAAGAGACTGGGAGAGCAGGTGGGGTGGCCTGTGGATATAGGTGACAGGAAGTGTCGGGATCTCGAGAGGGAGCTCTTCGGTGAGTTGAATTTTGGCCTCGTCGACGATGAGGTTTCCTTGCGCGAGGGCTTGCTGCAGGTCTCCTGAGAAGTAGAGAGGGCCTGTCAGGTTGCAGTCGATCATGTTGAAGCCGAGTGCGTGCAAACTTTTAAGTTCCGCGTTGAATCCATAGGGGAAATGTTCTTTGGGACTGAGGTGGATTTTCCCTTCCGCAGAGAGTCTTCCCTTTTTTTCATCGTGGGCAAAGAGATCTTTGAGCTGCAACTCATCGCCGTCTGCTTCCAGATGGGCGTGGATTCCTTTGATCACGACTCCGGTGAAGTAGTTTTCATACGTTCCATTTTCCCAGTCGAGGTGCCCTTGTAGCGAGGGTTTTTCCAGTGTGCGGGAGAGAAAGAGCCTGGAAGAGAGATTGCCGCCCAAGTAGTTGAAGCCGAGGTTGACAAAGTCGAACAAGTCCTCGAGATTCCCTTCGGCGATGAGTTCTGCTGAGGTGGGTTTTTCCATCTCCAAAGAGATTTGGAAGGGGTAGGGTGTATGTGTGACGGGGAGAGTACTGCTCAATTCGAGGTACTGGGAGTCGCTGGCGCGCAGATCGGTGTGCACTTGTAGTGTGTGGTGATTGAGGTGCGCTTGTAGACTCCCTTTGGCTTGGAGGGGTTTTTTCTTCCCGAAGTGGAGGACATCGGCCTGTTCGAGTACGGCATGGAGATCGTCGCGCTTGAACGGCGTCTTCTTGCCGGACGGCCGGTGGACCGTCGCCTTCGGGTCGATCTCCACGCGTTTGGGGTCGAACGTCGTCAGGTAGGTC
>JAZJZV010000028.1:0-3216 GCA_040389485.1 Chlamydiota bacterium | reverse complement strand
AGGCTCGTCTCCCGATTTGAATGGGGAATCAATCTTCATATTGAAAAAGGTTCAGAGGAAGAACTCGCATCCATTTTGCAACAAAGAGCCGAATGCCTGAGCTTTCCTCTCTCTGAGGAAGTGCGCGCCATGCTGATCGCTACATTCCCCTCGATCAAATCGCTCCATCGCGCGCTAGAGGCTCTCGTCCTTCGCTGCCACTTAGAAGAAGATGCCCGCTATAGGCGCAACTCGCAACTCCTGAGCACCGCAATGGCAGAAAGACTGCTAAAAGACCTCATCTTACAAGAACAAAAATCAGTGGCAACTCCAGAAAAGATCCTCGCTGCAGTGAGTTCTCTATGCGAGGTTTCTTCAGAAGAGGTCACAGGAAAATCGCAACACCAGCAGTGCTGCAGCGCAAGACAGCTAGCGATGTACATGTGCAGGGTACAGCTCAAAATGCCCTTCACTAAGATTGGCGCACTCTTTGGAAGAGACCATTCCACTGTCATGACGAGCATCAAGCAGGTGCAGAAAAAGCTAGACGTGCGCGACCCTGAAACGGAAAGTCTCATCGCCCAAATTTCTCAAGCGATCACTGCATAAAAAAAACCTGCACGGTTTCCCGAGCAGGTTTTTTAGTGAATTAAACAAAGATCTGGTTAGATCTTGATGAAGCGATCGCCAGGTCCTGGCATCCCACTTGGCATTCCAGGAGTAGGCATTGAACCACCGGACGATTTTGACGGAACTTCTGTTCCTTCGCAAATTTCTTTTGCGCGCTTTCTCCAGCGCTCTACCGCTTCGACAAACAGTGGCGCAAAACGTCGAAGAGAAGAAGGATCGGAACCCACGCCCATCTCGAGGAGAGCATGCATCAGAATCAGTTCTTCAGGAACAGCCACGCCGATACCGCCGCCAGCCATTTGACCGCCGAGCATTGATCCTTCGAGGAGTGCTTCATAGAGACGCAGACGCACTGCATTGTCCTTGGGAAGGCCATCTAGAATCGGAGAGTAGAGGTATAGCCTATCAGAATTGGGCTCGTAAGTTAGGTGTAGGGAAAAGGTATTATCAATACCCAATATACAGGTATGGTTTTCGTCGAACACCAACTCGAGGTTGAGTTCCTTGCCAAATTCTTTGAGATTCTGCTTGGCGTTTTCCAGTGACATGAATGTCCTCCTTCTTAACTCTTATCTTGTTAATTTTTTTATACACAAACAACCTGAGGAACCGGATTTCGCGTCAAATCCCGATTCTTCAGGCGGTTTGTGTATGTCTCGCCTCCCCGCTTTCGCAACGCGCGCATTAAGCAGCAATCAACGGAGAGCGAAAAGAGGCCAGTTTCCTTTGTGAGGTCAAAAATAGCAACAAAAATGTTTCCTGCTCCTTTTTCTGGCTCAGGTCTCATTTCTAATGCACTTGCTTTATTCTAAACTTCATTTCGCAAAAGAAAACCAATCTTCTATAATTTCAAGATTATCATCAAAATAAATAAAATGCAAATAATAAAAATATTCCAATACACTCACGTTTCCACGCAAAAGACTCTCTTTCAACCGCTAATGAACCTAATTCCGAATTCCTGCTCTGCGCAATTTCTTCGCTAAGCTTCGTGAACTACACTAAAAGTCTAGCTGAGTTATCCGCTTGGAGCAAAAAAAGCCTGCCTACATTCTTCATGTATGGCAGGCTTTTTGCATCACAATCTGAGTACAAATCGCTCTATTAACTACTAAAGGAGGAGGAAGAGGCGGCCGCCGATTGCTCTTCCTGTGCCAACCCAAAATTCAGGAGCGAGGGATTCGCATTGACGAGGCTTTCTGTCTTCTCCAAATACCACTTGTTCTCTCAGACTGATTGCGCCTGTTCCCTTTCAACATTGATGTCGATACACTGCATTCGGTATGCTTCATCTGCCATTGAGGGGTCTAAAGCACCTAACCGGTCGTAGAAAGGAGCCAGGATTGAATCTTTTTCAGATGCGAACTCCGTGGCAAACTCCTTTGATAGTCTTTCTTTCCAAGGATGCTGTTCTAGAAGAAAGTTGATGAAGTAGCTAGGGTCCCGCGTTAGGCCCTCCACAATTTCTTTTGCTTCATTGATGTCTATTCTGTGGAGACCGCGTCGTGGGTCTCTTGTAAAGATTCGTGTGGTAGAGCCCCATGCGTTCCTACAAAAGTAACCGGGGTATCATTGCTTAGTGGACTTGTCATTATTTCTTCCTCTTATTAATAATAAAAGTTAATTTATTACAAAATCGAACACATCAAGCTAAACATTTTAATAACAATAATAAAATTAAATTGCATGTGAATTGATATTGGGAATATTATCAAAACTGTCTGATATTGAACAACTAGCTTCTTGATGTGGACTTTAAAATATTTTATTGGTATACGCCATTTTATGGATGTGCATTGCTTAGAAAGTTATGTGCACAACTCGTTTACGATTAATGACTTAAAAAAGGCAAAGGCAGATGCATCCACTTTCTTCTGAAATTCAGAGAAAAAAGGGCTACCCGACTCCCCTCGGAGCAAGCGCAATGGATCACGGGATCAATTTCGCTCTTTTTTCCCAGCATGCAGAAGGGGTGACTCTCTGTTTATTTGCAAAGGATGAAAAGCATCCCTTTGCAGAGATTCCTCTCGATCCTGCCATCCATAAGACAGGGCACATCTGGCACATTCTGCTGAAGAACATCACGACGAACCAGATTGAATATGGATATAAAATGTCTGGGCCGAAAGACCCTCCCTATTCGTTTGACGAGAAGAAGATCGTTTCCGATCCCTATGCCAAAGGGATGAACTCAAGCAATAACTGGGCGCACAAGAAGATCAACGAAGAGGGTCGCCTTCTTTTGGGAAAAGTGATTTGCGATGCGGGATTTGATTGGCAAAACGATAGGCGCCCCCATATACCTTTAGATGAGGTGGTGCTGTATGAGATGCATGTGCGGGCGTTTACGCAACATCCTTCTAGCAAAGTGAAACATCCGGGGACTTATCTCGGAGTGATTGAAAAGATCCCCCACTTAAAATCCCTGGGAATCAATGCGATTGAGCTCATGCCGATTTTTGAGTTTAATGAGTGCGAGCTACATCGGGTCAATCCCAAAACGGGTCAGTCCCTTTACAATGTGTGGGGCTATTCGACGATTAACTTCTTTTCGCCAATGAACCGGTTCGCAAGCTCTGCGGATTGGACGGCGTCAATGGATGAGTT
>JAZJZV010000027.1:6424-6676 GCA_040389485.1 Chlamydiota bacterium | reverse complement strand
AATATCGCTGACGTGGCGCACGAGCTCTTTTTGGAAGAGCTGCTCAACCACTTTCTCTCCGAGGTGCTCGATGTCCATTGCATCTTTCGAGGCAAAGTAAGCGATTCGCCGCATCTTCTGTTCTGGACAGCAGACGGCATTGGGACAGCGGACGGCGACCTCTTCCTCGCTTTGCACGACGGGGGTACCGCAACTGGGACAGACTTTCGGCATCTTCCACGTATGTGTGCCGTGAGGTCGCTTTTTGTGGAC
>JAZJZV010000027.1:0-6414 GCA_040389485.1 Chlamydiota bacterium | reverse complement strand
GGGGATCACATCCCCTCCCTTTTCAATCAGGACCCAGTCTCCGACGCGGATGTCTTTGCGCTCCACCTCTTCCTGGTTGTGGAGAGTCGCTCGCGCAATCGTACTTCCCGCCAAAAAGACAGGCTCTAGCTCTGCGACAGGGGTCAGCACTCCCGTGCGCCCAACCTGAACGGTGATTTCATTGATGCGGGTCTGCGCCTGCTCGGGAGCGAATTTGTAGGCAACCGCCCAACGGGGGCTTTTGCCCGTGACGCCAAGCTGATCGTGGTACTTGAGCTCATCGACCTTGATGACGATGCCATCGATGTCGAAGGGCAAATCATGACGCTTCTTTTCGACGCTATCTGCAAATTTCAAAATCTCATCCACATCAGTGCACTGCTTGCGGAAATGCTCATCAAAGACGGGAAGGCCCGCTTTTTTGAGATACTGGTGGCACTCGTACTGCGTGTCTACGGGGGGATCGATCTCATCGGCTAGCCCATAAAAAACGGCAGAGAGCCTGCGCCTTGCAGTCTCTTTGGAATCGAGCAGTTTGAGCGATCCTGCGGTGGCATTGCGAGGGTTAGCCCATAGCTCCTCCCCCGCTTCTTCCTTTTCTCGATTGAGCGCCTGAAACACTTCGGCGAGCATGAACACCTCTCCGCGCACTTCGAGGAAATCGGGGATCTCTTTTCCGCTGAGCTCGAGGGGAATAGAGCGGATCGTTTTGAGATTGGCAGTGACATCATCCCCTTTGCGCCCATCTCCACGCGTTAAGGCCTGTACCAAGATCCCCTTTTCATAGCGCACCGTCATCGCCACGCCATCCATCTTCAGCTCGGCGCAAAAATGGGTATGCGACTTGCCGAGGAGTTTATGCACCCGCTTGACGAAGTCTTCGATTTCTTCGCGCGAGTAGGTGTTGGCAAGAGAGAGCATGGGAAAGTGGTGAACGACCTGCTTAAAACCCTTCGATACGGTGTCGCTGACGCGCTGCGTCGGCGAAGCGGGAGAGATCCACTCGGGATGGGCCTCTTCGATTTTTTCGAGCTTCTTCAGCAGCTGGTCGTACTGGTAATCGGTGATGACTGGCTTCGCCTCGGCGTAGTAATGCCGGTCGTGCTTGCGGATTTCATCGATGAGTTTTTCATATTCGCTTTGAGTGTAATGACTAGACAAAACGCACCTCAAAAATCATGGTCGCCATGGGAGCTAATTGAATTTGCACACCGCTTGTGATGCTCACGTGGGAATTAATCTTGCCAGAGCCCCCATATTCTTCTCTATCGCTATTGAATACCTCCCGGATTGAGGAA
Organism: Chlamydiota bacterium; assembly: GCA_040389485.1. Taxonomy (GTDB): domain Bacteria; phylum Chlamydiota; class Chlamydiia; order Chlamydiales; family Rhabdochlamydiaceae; genus JAZJZV01. Next base: position 5,116 of record JAZJZV010000027.1, on the reverse strand, counting down.
ACATTGGATAGGGGAACGTAATAGTCGGGGAAATAGTGGGACTTGAAATTGTGTACGCAGAGCAGGTAGCAGTCATTTCCTTTGCGAAGGTAACTCAGCGTGGAGTTGGCCTTATCAGAACAATCGATCCACTCGAATCCCCTCTCTTCAAAATCGTACTCCCACAGCGCTCGCTGTGCATGGTAGAAGTGGTTCATCTCTTTGAAAAAGCGTTGAAGCATCCGGTGTCTATCGTGGTGCAGCAGATCCCAGTCGAGCGCTCTTTGACTGCTCCACTCTTCCCACTGACCGATCTCTGCTCCCATGAAGAGAAGTTTTTTTCCTGGGTGGCACGTTTGATAGCTGTATAGAAGCCTGAGGTTGGCAAACTTGGTCCAATCATCATCGGGCATCTTTGAAAGAAGACTCGCTTTGCCGTGGACGACCTCGTCGTGCGAAAAGGGAAGGAGGTATTTTTCCGAATAGGCGTACATCATCGAAAAGGTCAGCTCACCCTGATGGTGGCTGCGATAGAGAGAGGGTCTATGGAAATAGTGCAGCGTATCGTTCATCCACCCCATATTCCATTTCATATCAAATCCCAGTCCTCCGCGCTCCAAGGGATGAGTCACCCCCAAAAAGGAGGTCGATTCCTCTGCAAACGTGAGCGTTCCGGGAAACTTTTCATGGACGACGGCATTGAGATGCTTGAGAAACTCAATCGCTTCAATGTTGTGATTGCCTCCATAGGCGTTGGGGATCCATTCTCCCTCTTTCCTGCCGTAATCCAGATAGAGCATGGAGGCCACGGCATCCACTCTGAGCCCATCGACATGCATCTTGTCGAGCCAAAAAAGAGCGCTTGCGATCAAGAAATTGGAAACCTCAAACCTGCCATAGTTGAAAATATAGGTGTTCCAATGCGGATGGAATCCCTTCCTAGGGTCATCGTGCTCGAAGAGATAAGAGCCATCGAACTGCGCCAGAGAGTGCACATCGACGGGAAAATGCGCAGGCACCCAGTCGAGGATCACGCCAAGCCCTTCCTTATGCATGTGGTTGACGAAATACTGAAAATCCTCCGGGCTCCCATGACGGCTTGTCACCGCAAAAAAACCGGTCACTTGGTAGCCCCACGACTCATCTAATGGGTGCTCCGCAATCGGCATTAGCTCCACATGGGAAAACCCCATCTCCTTGCAATAAGCAGATAGCTCATGTGCAAGTTCCCGGTAGCCCAAAGAGTGCCATCCCTTTTTCTTCCACGAACCGAGGTGGACCTCGTAAATGTTCATCGGGGATTGTGCACTCTGCCTGCGAGAGCGGTTTTCCATCCATTCCCGATCGTCAAATGCAAACTTATTCACATCATACGTCATCGAAGCGTTCGAGGGGCGGTGCTCTGTCCACAAAGCAAAAGGATCCGACTTGAGGTTGAGGTGCCCCTCTTTGCTCAGCACTTCGAGCTTGTATTTCTCATGTTCTCCCAGCTCAGGAATGAACAGTTCCCAGATACCGCTACTTCCCACCCTCCGCATCAGGTGAGCTCTTCCATCCCATAAGTTGAAATCGCCAACGATTGCCACAGATCTGGCATTCGGCGCCCAAACTGCACATTTTACTCCGCGGATCCCCTCATGCGTGCATAGACGCATACCCATCGCATCGTAGAGGCGGTAATGCACACCTTTGGAAAAGAGGTAGACATCCATTTCGCCAATTGAAGGGGGAAATGCGTAAGAGTCGTGGACGAGCTGTCCATGAGTATTGTAAATGCGGTAGTCGAGGGGGCCGACATTCTCAGGGACTTCACATTCAAAGAGCCCCTCCTCTCCCCTCTTCTCAGCAGATACCTTTTGACCCAACACCTCGATCTGCAAGTAGGGAGCGCCAGGGCGCCATAAGCGAATGACGCGTCTTCCTGATTCAAGCGAATGCAGACCTAAAATGTGATGTGGATTGCCTTGTAGGCGCTCAAAAATAGACTCATAAGATTCAAGTGCAGGCATCTGTAGTCGCCTCTTATCGTTTTGAGCGAATACTAACGCGATGATCTACTTTAATCAAGACTCGAAGCGGTCGAGATAGAGCGTATCGCCCGGCTGTAGAGAGACGTAACAGCTGCCACGCGCATCGATCTTTGCAGGTTCGATAACGCTCTTTTGGCGCTCAGCCGTTTTTCTTTGCAGACGGAAGCGTGCGATTTCCTTGGGCAGGCGCACGATGAATTTGTCCCCTTTTGGGGAATGAATCTCTGCGGTGCGCAGGAATTTCTTTGTCCACTCGAAATGGATCAGCGAACCGCCCTCTGTTTTTGCGTTCACAAACCTGCCACAGTGAAATTCGGGGAGGATGCAGGGAAGCAGTTCAACGACGCCTGCGTGTTCGCAGAAAAAGAGGGAGCGGATGAGTGCTGCGCTCTCTGTGAGTAGCGGCAATGCGGGTGTTGTTAGATCGCCCCAAGGAAAGGTAATTCCCTGATATTCGTGGTCGAAGGTGCGCGGAACGCACACGCCTTCGAATGCGGCGAGAAAAAGAGATTGGAAAGCAGGAGCAATTTCAGGTTTGCGCTTTTCAGCTACTAGTGATCGGCAAGTCTCGAGCAAGGCATACATCCCTTCTTTTTCTGCACAGAGGGTGTGGGGCGTCATCTGTCCCAAGCGGAGCCATGTGGGGAAAATTTCGATGAGATCGAGTCGCTTGCGCACCTCGTCCCAATCCTGTTTCTTGTGATTGCCGAGAGAAAGAGATTCATGGACTGTTTCTAAAGGGCAAAAGGGAGCTGTCTGTGGAATGAGCAGATGCTCCCGCTGGGCTAACTGAAACTGAGCGAGCGAGAGCGAATGGGTGCAGATCAATTTCTGTCCGGGTGCTTTTTCGACTTGGATCCAAATGCCATCTTTTTTGGCGCAAACGCAGTAGCGGACGAATCCATCAGGGGATGTCCCCCAGATGCTTAAGATGCCGTCTTCCAGATTGAGTTCGGCTGTGAACCCTGCGAGGGGCCCGCGCAAAGAAAAGTCAATGTAGAATTGTCTTCTCTCTCCGCCAATCTCCGCAAATGACAAGCGCGTGGGATAAACGGCGACCTTCCAATGAGAGCTTGGAAGCAAAAATGTCTTTCCGAGTTGATGGGAAAATGGGTTCAGACGCTGTGCTATGGCGATGTTCATTAGATCACTCTTCCTATCAGCCCTTCCGGGACGTTATTCACAAGTTCGACTTCGATGAGATCATTGGCTTTGAGATCCCCTTTTTCGACAAAGACCTGAAGGAAATTATCCGTGTGACCACCGATCATGCCAGGTACTGCACTCTCGTCGTTTTCCAGGAGGACCATTCTCTTTTGTCCAATGTATTCTTGGCGCAGGGCAAAGGTATGCGCTTCGGCTCCACGCAGAAGCCGCTGCTTGCGCTCTTGGATCACTTCAGGAGGGACTTTGTTGGGATAGAGCGCGGCGCGCGTCCGCTCGCGCACACTGTAAGGAAACATGTGGACGTGAGCAAAGTGCACCTTCTCCATGATTTCGATGGTATCTTCGAAGTCTCTTTCGCTCTCCCCTGGAAAACCTACGATGATGTCGGTCGTGAAGGTGAAATCGGGTTTTGCCCGTTTCAAGCGCTCGACGGTTTCCAGGAAAATTTCGCGGGTGTATTTGCGGTTCATCCGTTTGAGGATGACGTTGGAGCCCGACTGCAGCACGATGTGCATGGAGGGACAGGTTGTTTTTCCTTCTAAGATGGCTGAGGCCAGATCTTCATCTACCTCATCGGGATCGATCGAAGAGAGACGCAGACGCTCTAGACCGGGAATGGCATCGATGGTGCGAATGAGTTCAGAAAGACGCACGGGAGGGCTCCCCTCTTGCGGAGCTCCATCGAAATCGCCGACGTTGATTCCTGTGATGACAACCTCTTTGTATCCGTTAGCAATAAGACCTTTCACTTCGGCAACAATTTCATCTACCGGCCTTGAGCGTGATCGCCCGCGCACATAGGGAATGATGCAATAGGTACAGAATGAGTTACAGCCGTCTTGGACTTTGACGAAAGCGCGTGTATGCGCTTCAAAGTTCCGGATAGAAAATTCAGGTATATCTTCGTTCGGGAATACCTTGTGCAGCAGATTTTCTTTTTCTTTGTTCGAAACGACGAGATCGACCTGCTCCATTTTCTGTATTTCTTCGGGCACCCTCTCCGCCAAGCAACCTGTGACGACAATCTGAGCGTTGGGGTTTTCCCTAGACAGATGGCGGATCTGATAGCGGCTGGAGCTATCGGCGGAGTGGGTCACTGTGCACGTATTCACGATGCATAGGTCTGCGCTCTCCTCCGCTTTTGCTTCCTCATACCCCATCGCACGCAGCTGATCGGCATAGGCCTGCGATTCGTACTGGTTCGTACGACACCCCAGTGTCACCACTTTAAATTTTTTCTTATCAACCACGCGCTTTTCCTTCATTCTCATATTGGGAAAGAATTATATGCACTAGAAGGAATAAGAGAAAGGGAGAATGGCTCAATTTTGTAGACATTTAGTGGTTACTTGAAATACATGAAATTCATATGAGAACTTATATTCCCCGCGCGTTAATCACCTCGCTCATTTGCTTTACACTGCAGTGGGATTGTGCTGACGCAGCCATATTTACTGTCACCAGTAACAGCGACAATGGGACGGGGACGCTCCGTGAGGCCATCCAATCGGCAAACGGCACCCCTGGTAGCACGATCAATTTTGCGGCTGGCCTTGGAGCCATTCAAATCACCAGTCCCTTACCTCCCATTACAGCAGTAGGGACTCAGGTCATTGGCCCCATCACCTCGCAAATCATCAAAGGGTCCACCACAAATCCGACTGCGGCCTTTTTCGTATTAGAGGGTATAACGGGGGTCGTCCTTCAAAATTTAACGATTCAAGATGTAACGGCCGTTGGCGGTGCTGGAGGAGGTGGGGGCGCTGCCGGCGGCGGCGGCATGGGAGCTGGGGCCGGGCTTCTCGTCGCGAGCGGAGCAGGTGTCTCCGTTTCCAATGTTTCCTTTACCAACAATAAAGCACAGGGAGGCGCCGGAGGTAGCAACTCAAGTCAGTCCGGCGGCGGTGGAGGGGGAGGTTTTAGAGCGAGCGGGGGTGCCG
>JAZJZV010000026.1:0-7074 GCA_040389485.1 Chlamydiota bacterium | reverse complement strand
AGCGGCGATCACTATCGATCTCGATGGCAAGCCGTGCGCCATGGCTAACCTGTATATCCAGCCCTATCAAAAACTCAATCACACCTGCCTGTTCTCCATCATTGTCAAAGAAGAGATGCGAGGCAAAGGAGTAGGCAAGTACGCGCTGGAAAAACTTCAGGCACACGCCAAAGAAAAATTTCGCATTGAAATCCTCCACCTCGAGGTTTATGAGGGCAATCCTGCCATTCATTTGTACGAGCGGATGGGGTTTCAGCGGTTTGGAAAACAGACTCATTTCATCAAGGAAAATGGCCAGTATAGGGCCAAGATCCTGATGCAAAAATATCTCTAGATTGGAAGCCGTTTCTCCCATTATACTCAATCGGTATCGATAGAAGTAGGAGCATTATGGCTGGACATAGTAAATGGGCGAATATTAAGCACCGCAAGGGAAGAGCGGATGTGCTAAAAGGAAAAGTGTTCTCCCGATTGACAAAAGAGATCATTAGCGCAGTCAAGCAGTTCGGCCCCGATCCCAAATCCAATTCCAAGCTCCGCATCGTACTGCAAAAGGCACGCGAGGCCAACCTCCCAAGCGACAATATTGAGCGCAATATCAAGAAAGCCTCCAGCGCCGACCAGGCAGACTATGTTGAAATGTCCTACGAGCTCTATGGTTATGGCGGCGTGGGGATCATTGCCGATGTCATGACGGACAACAAGAATAGAATCTCCTCCGATATGCGCATTGCGACCAATAAAAAAGGAGGAACGGTGGCCACACCCGGGTCTGTCGCCTTTAATTTTGATCGCAAAGGGGTCATCCAAGTCGCGAAGAGCAAAGCTGTGGAAGATGAGCTTTTCATTGCAGCCAGCGAGGCGGGAGCAGAGGATTTTGATTCAACAGAAGATTTGTTTATCATCACGACGGCCCCTGAGCTACTCTTCCAGGTCAAAGAAAAGCTCGACCATCTGGGGATTAAATGTGAAGAGGCCCAGCTGCAGATGATTCCAAAACTCTATATCGAATGCGATCCAGAGACTCAGAAACTCAACCTGGATTTGATTGAATATATAGAAAATTTGGATGATGTTGATGTTGTTTATCATAATATGAAAATAGATTGATTTATTTGTTTTTATTCGCTTTTTTCACGTCATTTTATTATAATGTTCGACGACGGAGGAAGAGTTATGACAGTCAATTTTAGACTCAATGGATTTATTGACGCTGCAAGGCAGGCTTATGCCCAGCCTCAACAAAAAATCATTTGCGCAAATGCTTCTTCTGCTGAAGTAACCACCAAATCTGCACCTCTTTTTTCCACGGGTTCCTCAAAAAATGAAAATCGACAGACCTGGGACGTGTTTTTTAAATGTCTCAACGAAACGGTTGGCAAAGAAAAAGTGGACTGGATTTGCAACCGCTACCGGAATCGGTACAATTTTCAAAAAATTGCCGCAAGCGGAGCTCCCTTACTCCCCAAACACGTGAAAGTGTTTAGCGTGGGCTCAAACCAGGTCAGAGTTGTCGACGTAAAAAAGGTGGTGGGTGGTGCCAAACTCAAAACGATGAGCTGCGAGCGGCTCACCTCTTGTATTGCCAGAGCAAATCCCTTCCCATGGATCGGTAAAAAAATCAATCCCTTTAGCCTCTGGGGAGCCCCTAGCAAGCTCATTGCTCATTTTTTTCACAATCAACTGCTGATGGATAGAGAAAAGCAAGTGCTCTTTGAAGGTTGCAAGAACCTTTCATTCCATGCCTGGCTCGAGCGATTCACGAAGGTCACTGTTAACCGCGAGCTGATCGAAGGGCAGATTATCCCCGCACCAGGTGGCGGCGGGAAGCTCGATTATTACCGCGTCTACCGGAAAATCGCGACAGGCGATGGTCTCGTTGCCTATGCCTTAAAACCCTGCTGCTGGGACTCTCGCCTCAAAGCACTCGTCGTTTTTCGTCCGACGCAGTGGGCTCCATCAAGCGAAGATGCGACCGAATCCCTGTGCAACGACTTTGAACCCAAGATCGGAGACACGGGCTGGAGGAGAGCTCTTCCCCATTTCGAAATCCTGATGACCGATCCCCATTTCCGCCGCAACAACCAAAAAGTCGAAGTCGCAGGCTTTAGTTTGGGCGGAGTCCACGCTCAACGCTTTTTGACTAATTATTGCGAGTCGGTCTCAAAGGCGACATTTTATGCCGATCCCGGCATCGATGATGAGACAGCGCAAGCAGCAGCGAGTCGCATCAACGCCATGCCCAGACGCCCTAACAATCCTCTCTACATCGAGATTTCGCGCGCCAAAGGGGACTTTTGCCACTACGTGGGAGATAAGCACATTGGCTGGGGCGTCAACCATCCCGATGTGAATATTGAGCTACTGGAAATTGACCATAACAACAAATCGATTACGGGCTCTTACCTGCACGTCCACCGGTTTTTCGATAACAACGAGTTCGACTATCAGGTAACCAAGCATGAAGGTTATGAAGCATTGCAGACGCATCTAGACAATACCAAAAGGGGATTCGACATCCTCACTTACGAGAATTCGCGCAAGGTGTGGGGAAGAGCTCTGTGCATCGCACTTAAGGTGATTGCAGTAGGCATTCAGTTTTTCACCAGTCTCATAGGTCTTAAGGTCCTGCGCAAGAGCAACGAGCCCGCTCTTTAGAAGCTAATCTCTTAACGGCTCTGCATGATCCGCGTGCTAGCTGTCCATAAGACAAGAGCGCTAAATAGAATGCTCAGTACGGAGAAGGCAGAAGGAAACAGGATCATCGCAGCAAAGAAGCCAAAAGCCTCCGTTCTTTCCATCAGTCCAGGGCTATAATGAAAGCTCTTTGCCGATGTATTCTGTGAAAAAATACCGACGACTAGAAACGAAGTGATGCAGAGGAGCACGCTGCCGAGCATCAGCATGCATAGCCAGCCTCTTTCCAAGGGACGAGTTGCAAAGAGACCCAAAATCACGCCAAATTCGACGAGCCTATCGGAAATGATATCCAAGATCGCTCCTCGATCTGAGACCTTGCCTTGGTGGCGTGCAGCCGCTCCATCCAAGGTGTCCAACACGCCTGAGAGCATCAGTGTAGTGACTGCGCTTTTAGGAAACCCTAGCCATAGCAAAAAGAACACGCTCACTCCCATCACACAGCCAAACAGTGTGATCCATCCTGGAGCCACACTCCTCAGCCCCGTTTTACTCAGTAGCGGAGCGGTGATCCATTTGTCATAGAAATTCCTGGCTTTGCTATCGAGCATTTTTTTTCCATTTTTTAATGAAGATGGGAACCAGTGAAATGACGGCAAGAGCGATGAGCGCAATTTTGATTTTCAGATTGAAGATGGCATTGAGCGAGAGCCCTTCTTTCGATTCAAAGATCGCACTCAGCCCGCTGCCCGCCAAAGTGAATACAAAAGCCCCCGGAGCAATGCCAACGCATGTAGTCCAAATGTAGGTGGAGGCGCGCACTTTGAAAAATGCGGGCGCCAAATTGACGAGCCAAAAAGGAAAAAGGGGAACAAAGCGCAAAAAGAGCAGGTAGCTGGCTGCATCTTCTTGAAAACCCTTTTCCATTTTTTTCAAAAAGGGTCCAGCCTTTTTGTGTAGCGCATCGCCGAGAGCTGTTCTGGCTGCATAAAACAGAAGAGTGGCTCCAATAGTTGCCCCTATGATCACGTAAAGAGTGCTCAGGGGAATCGGAAACAAAAAGCCCCCCACGAGACTCAATATAAATCCTCCTGGGAGCGAAAGCGCTGTTGAGACGATATAGGCCAGGATAAATAGCAGAACAGAGCTTGCTGCATGCATAGCGACCCAGCGCTTGAGATCATCGTGAACCAGTTTGAAATAATCATACGATAAAAAACGGTCGAGACCAGTGAAGTAGGCTACGAGCATAAGAGCCACAATCACCAGTAATGGGATAGAGCGTCTCAGAAATGACATCATTTTCCTCGAAAGAGCGTTTTGATTTTGAGCAAAGGAGGGAGCAGCGTTTGAGTGAGATAAAGGTCGGCCGCCTTGCGGATCGCCAGGCTGTAAGTAGGATAGGGATGGATGATGCGGGCAAGCGTTCTCAACGGGATGTTGCCGTGCATGGCAACGCAGAGCTCCATCAGCATCTCTCCTGCTCGCGGCGCTACGATGCAAGCACCTACAATGCGGCTGCTCCACTTTTTCGTGATCACGATGACAAAGCCTTCCGTCTCTCCCGCAGTGACTGCGCGGTCGACATCCTTCAAGGCAACAGTGTAAACGGCGATTTTTTTAGCGCCATAGCGTTGCAGAGCCTGTTTCTCATTCAAGCCCACGCTGGCCACTTCGGGGTCGGTGAACGTCACTCGGGGAACAGCTTGGGAATCGATCTTTTGATTCCAGGGAAGTAGCAACGAGGAAAGGACCGCTCTCGCCTCGTGTTCTGCAGCATGTGTGAAGAGTTCTTTTCCCGTCACATCACCGATGGCAAAGATGTGCGACTGATTTGTCCTGCCATAGGCGTCTACGGAGATTCCCTGCGATGAAAATGAGATTCCCGCAGCGGGTAGGTTGAGAGCCTCGAGCTGGGGCCTGCGGCCAACGGCAACGAGCAGCTGCTCCGCCTCGAGTTCCTGAATGCCGTTGGATGCGAGCTTCAGCACAAACTTGCCGCTAGCATAAGAGACCGATGTGGCGTGCGCATCCCGATGGATCCTGATGCCCTCTTTGACAAAGATGTCGGCAAGCGTTTTCTGCGCCCTCCCGTCTTCTTTCATCAGGATTCCATTATGCGAGCTGATGAGTTCGACCTGACATCCCAACCGTTGCATCGCCTGTGCCATTTCGCACCCAATGGGACCCCCTCCTAAAATGATGAGCCGGGGAGGGATTTTCTCTAGGGCAAAGAGCGTTTCATTGGTCAGATAAGGGGTCTTCTCCAATCCCTCGATAGGCGGAATCGTTGCAGAAGATCCGGTTGCGATGACGATTTTCTTTCCCTTGAATAGCGTCTTAAATCCTTTACTGTCAGTTACTTGAATTGTATAAGGATCGACGAAAGAAGCCGCTCCTTCGATGGCATCAATGCCCAATTTTCTGAGCTCTTCTGGGTTTTCGTGGGAACGGAATCCAGAGACAATGCCTCGCAGACGTTTGAGGGCTCCTGCCGTATCTAATGGAGAGGCGGTGCAGTTGATGCCGAGGGCAGCGGAGGATTGGATCGCATGCGCCGCATGGGCAGAGGCTATGAGCGATTTGCTTGGGATGCAGCCAAAATTGGTGCAGTCTCCTCCCCAATTGCCCTTATCGATGAGGAGCACCTTTTTCCCCGCCTTTGCAGCGCCGATGGCGACGACAAGACCCGCTGCTCCGGCGCCGATCACAATGAGAGTTTTTTGAGCCATATCTCTACTTCTTGAACAATTTTTTGTAGATGATGGGTAGAAGCGGGAGACAGCCTAGGATGATGAGAGAAATCTTGATCTGCGTATTGAAGATTTCCCCAATCTTAAACTGCACGTGCGTTTCGACATAGGTCGATAGTCCCTCGCCCGCTTGCGAGAAGAGAATTGCCAAGGGAGCGACGCCGACAAGCGTTGTCCAAATGAATACGGGAACGCGCGCGCGGTAAATTGCGGCGAGCGTATTGATCAACCAAAAAGGAAATAAGTGAGAAAGACGGAGAAAGAGCAAGTAGTTCGCCTGATTATGGGCAAAGGGATCCTCCTCTTTTTTGAAAAAGGGAATCTTCCATCTTTTTTTCTGATCGGCAAACGCTTGGCGCACGATGAGAAAAAAGAGGGTGGCTCCAATTGTCTCTGACACCAGTGCATAGGTAATGGCCAGTGGCAGAGGAAACAGGAATCCTCCGATCAGTGTTAAAATCGTCGAATCGGGGATGATGAGGATGACGGAGAGGATATAAATGCCCATGAAAATGGACGCTGCAGCGATGGGGTGCTGCAGCGCATAGGTTTTCCATGTCATGTGCCCGGCTTGGATCGCCGAGTAACTGATCTTGTTGTAGATGCCGGTGACATATACAGCAACGATCACAAGAACCAGCAGCGCAGGGAGGATTAGCCCTTTCTTTGTGGCAAAAGCCGGAAGTTTGATCATTTATTCACATGGACAAATGTTCCTAAATTGGCAATGTCTTCACGCGTGATGAGCTCATAATGGAAGTCGTTTTCAGGGGAGATCACTCCTTCCATCAGGACGGCAAGGCGGCGTGGGTTGTTGCGCGAGAGGAGCTCATGAGCCGACTCGCAAAATTTGTCATAGGTCATCTCTTTGAGTCCCTCAATCTTCTGATTGATCCACTGGAAGTCGTTGTACTCAAATGCCAGTTGGTTGAGCTGCGCAGCCATGCCGGGCATGTTTTCGGGAGGCATCTTTAGAAGAGTAATGAGATTAGCGCGGATGCTCTCAAAACGCCCTTCGGGGATCTGGGCATTCAGATTTTTATCAAAGCTCTCGAGGAAAAGCTCAAAGCGCGCCAGCAGATCGGTCGGCGTATGCGTACTCGACTGAACAGCGAAGAACTGGAGGAGCTGTCTTCTTTCCTCTATATTCCACGCCTGTGCGATATACGCCGTTTGTTGCTTGGTGCGGAGGGTTTCAAAAAAACCTTCCTTAAGGGCTGTTCCCAAGATCTTTTGGACTGCACTATTTTCAAAGCTGAATTGCCCTTCTTGAAGGAGTAGAAGAACGCCGCTACCTTGGCGGTCGGTGGTTTGGACGATCTTGTAAGGGCCGTATTTTTCAGAAAGCAGAAGCACCTGTTTATTGTACTGGCTCTCTGGAGCGAACGGTTTGGATCCCAATTTTGTCTTGAGGTGACCCCATAGATGCAGTGCCTGTTTCTCTGTGAGGTTTCCGTAGAGAAGGCTCTCAGTATAGGACTCGTGAAAAAGGCGGTTCGAAAACCTAGCAAATTCATCGAATGTCAGGCTGCGATTGGCTGTGAGCTTTTCGCTATTTGTCGGAGTGTTGAAAAGAACGCTATCGAGCTCCTCCATTGCCTGTCTGTAGGGAAGCTCTTTCGAGGCGTTGTCGTAATCAGAGGCGAGTGAGGTGCGGTAGATCTCAAATTCCTCTTTGGTAATT
>JAZJZV010000025.1:10703-15429 GCA_040389485.1 Chlamydiota bacterium | reverse complement strand
GGTCGAAAATCGGCTCAAAAGAACCCGAAAATCGACAGAAGCTGAATTTGCAGACAGCTTCTCATCTGACCGGATTATAGGAAATGGCGAGTTTTACTAAAGAGATTAGTTATTTATTCTTGATTCTTTTGGCGGGATGTTCGGGAATGGAGCAGTCGGAGCAGGACAAGCTCCGGCGGATGAATGCCAAAGGAGAGTTCATTCACCGCACGGAGGGCGAGTCTCGCTACGCCCTAAAAACTCCCGTCCACAAGTTGCGCGAAAAATACCCTTGGGAATCTTCCTATGTAGGGAAGCATTCCAAGATCTCTAAGGAGTATTTTCGCTGTAAGGGATCGAGTCTCAATCCGCCCCATAGCGACCACAAGGACCCCTCCCGTCCTGCCAATTACTTCGATTGCGGCGGCTCTCAGAAGCACTCGCTGCCCATCATGGAAGACAAAGAGTTCATCTATCCCATCCTCATCGATCTCCTCAACTACCTTCAGGTCAAGACCGATTCCAAGGTCGTCATCACCTGCGGCCACCGCTGTCCTGTCCACAATGCCTATGCCGACAGCTCTTCCTACAACTCCAACTCTAAGCACATGATTGGAGCAGAGGTCGATTTTTACATTCAGGGGATGGAACAAAGGCCAGAGGAAGTGGTGAAACTGATCATGGATTACTACAAAGAGACGCCTTTTTACCAGAACGACAAAGGCTATCAGAAGTTCGAGAGGCTCGAGCAGAGTAGTCTCAACGTTTCAACGCCGCCCTGGTTCAATAAGGAAGTGTTGATCAAGCTCTACAAGAAGAATGAAGGGCGCGATTTTGACAACCGGCACCCCTATCCCTATCTGTCCATCCAAGTGCGCTTTGATAGGGAAAGGAGTGAGAAGGTGATCTGCGATTGGCAGAAAGCCTTCAATGGCTACCGCAGACATTAGCCGCAGACATTAGTGTCCGGAGCAGCAGCCTGAGTGGACGTGATGAAGCACTTCGACCATTTGGAAATGGTTTCCATCGATATCGCACACCATTTGCATCTTCACATGTCCAGGAACTTCCTGGATCGCTCCAACCAGTTTAGCGCCTTTTTCCGTCATGCCAGCAATCGATGAGTCGAGATTGGTGACGGTGAATGTGACAATGGCGTTTTGACCTGGCTTAATGCCGCTGTCGTCTTCTGTCGGCATTTGAGCGATGCCCAGTCTTGAGCCGCCGCCTTTTTGACCTTCGAGTTCTGCCCAGCCGTACTCTTCATTGATTTCCATCAGCTTTAAGCCGATCACTTTTGTATAAAATTCGACGGCCTTTTTAAGATCATTCACAACGATCCATGCTAAGCCCAATGATTGTGCGCTCATGTTAACTCCTTTTAAGGTTCGCATAATTCTAGGGGCGGGATTAAATATTTGCACCTGAAATCCCAGTAAATATATATAGATTATTTTTCATCATCAAGGGGGCCGCCGTGCAAAAACAAGGAAGTGACTGGAGTAACCCGTGGAAGACGCTACACGCGCTCCCATCGGATTCGAAAAAATGGTACTACTCTTTGCCAGCGCTCGGAGAGGCTTTGGGATTGCCACTGGGTAAGCTGCCTGTTTCCATCCGGATCATGCTCGAGTCATTGCTGCGCAACTGCGACGGCAAAAAGGTGAGCGAGGCTGATGTGCAAAGGCTTGCTAAGTGGAACCCCAAAAAACCCGGTGAAGGGGATGTTCCCTTCGTCGTATCCCGCGTGGTCTTGCAAGATTTTACCGGAGTTCCGCTCCTCGTGGATTTGGCGGCGATGCGCGATGCCGTAGGCGCGCGCACGAGCGATCCAAAGATGATCGAACCGATTGTTTCCGTCGATCTCGTCGTCGACCATTCCGTGCAAGTGGATCGGGCGGGCACGAGCGATGCTTTCCTGTTCAATTTGGAAATCGAGTTTCAACGCAACCGCGAGCGGTATGAGTTTTTGAATTGGGGACAGCAAGCATTTAATACCTTTAAAGTCGTTCCACCTGGCATTGGCATTGTGCACCAAGTGAACCTGGAGCACCTCGCCGTCGTGGTTACAGAGAAGAATGAGGGAGCAAAGAGCCTACTCTATTTCGATACGCTCGTCGGAACCGATTCTCATACGACCATGATCAATGGCCTCGGCGTACTCGGCTGGGGAGTGGGAGGGATTGAAGCGGAGGCCGCTATGCTGGGCCAGCCCTACTTCTTCCAGACACCAGAGGTGATCGGCGTGCATTTAGAAGGGCATCTCAAAGAGGGCGTCACTGCCACCGACCTTACCCTGCGCATCACTGAGCTGCTCCGCAAAGAAAAAGTCGTTGGAAAGTTCGTGGAGTTCTTTGGCGAGGGAGCCGCAAGCCTCACCGTTGTCGACCGTGCGACGATCGGCAATATGGCGCCGGAGTACGGCGCAACCATCGGCTTTTTCCCCGTCGACGAAAAAACTCTCGATTACATGCGCATGACGGGAAGAGAAGAGGCCCAGATCAAGCTCGTCAAAGAGTACATGCAAGCGCAAAAGATGTTCGGCATTCCCCGCAAAGGCGAGGTGGAGTTCACCAAAGTGGTCGAGCTCGATTTGAGCTCCATTCTTCCCTGTGTCGCTGGTCCCAAGCGTCCCCAGGACCGGATCGATCTTCCCCAACTGAAGAAAAAGTTCGAGTACCTGCTCACAGCACCGGTCGCAGATGGCGGCTACGGAAAATCAAGCCACGAACGCTCGCGCAAAGTGTGCGTCCATTCTGAAGGGCACTTCCATCTCCACGAGCCGCACATCAACGGCGGCAAATCGACCATGGGTACAGAAAAGGCAAAGGCTCAGTGGAGTGAAGAGGAGATGGTCACCAACCGACCCATGACAAGCAGCGTCATCAACCCCGGATACACCCAACACCAGTCGTGCGATGTCGTTCTCGACAATGGATCGGTGGTGATCGCTGCGATCACCAGTTGCACCAACACGAGCAACCCCAACGTGATGATCGCCGCAGGCCTGCTCGCCAAAAAGGCAGTGGAAAAAGGGCTCAAAGTGAACGATCGCGTCAAGACAAGTCTGGCTCCTGGATCGCGCGTTGTCACCGACTATTTGGATAAAACAGGGCTCACCCGTTATCTGGATGCCCTCGGCTTTCAGCTCGTTGCCTACGGATGCACCACCTGTATTGGCAATAGCGGCCCTCTCGATGAGTGCATCGAAAGTGCGATCAAAGAGCACGACCTCGTCGCCGCCAGCGTTTTGAGCGGCAACCGCAATTTTGAGGCCCGCATCCACGGGGCAGTGAAGGCCAACTTTCTCATGTCGCCGCCGCTCGTTGTTGCCTTTGCCCTTGCCGGAAGGATTGACATCGACATGGAAAATGAACCCCTTGGCTATGGCAGCGACGGCAAAGCGGTCTACCTCAAAGACGTTTGGCCCAGCAAAAAAGAGATCGATGATGCTATTGCTCAAGGTCTTCAACCTCAAATGTTTAAGAATAGATATGCCCACTTTACCGATGAAAACCCGCTCTGGAAGAAAATCGAAGTGAAGAAAGGCTCCCAGTATTCCTGGGATTCCAAGAGCACCTACATCCAATGCCCCCCGTTTTTCGAAGGGTTTTCTACGGAGCTGCCGCCTCGCAAAGAGCTCAAAGGGATGCGCGCGCTCGCCCTATTTGGCGACTCGATCACAACCGACCATATCTCGCCCGCTGGGGCGTTTAAGGCGGGAACTCCTGCGGGTAAGTACCTCATCGCCCAAGGGGTGCAGGAACCTGACTTCAATAGCTACGGCAGCCGCCGCGGCAATCACAACATCATGATGCGCGGTACCTTCGCCAACGTCCGCATCCGCAACCTCATGGCAGGTGGTAAAGAAGGCGGCTATACGAAGATCATGCCCGAGGGCAGGGAGATGCCCATCTTCGACGCCTGTGAGGTCTATGCCCAAAGAAAGACCCCTCTCATCCTCTTCGCTGGGAAGGATTACGGCATGGGAAGCTCGCGCGATTGGGCCGCAAAGGGAACAGCGCTTCTGGGAGTGCGTGCCGTTGTCGCCAGAAGTTTTGAAAGGATCCACCGCAGTAACCTCGTCGGGATGGGAGTCCTCCCCCTCCAGTTTAAGAAAGAGGAAGAGAGTTTTGAAACCTTTGGCATCACAGGCCATGAGACGTTTTCGTTGCTGGGCTTAGAGGGTGAGGTCAAGCCCCACCAAGAGGTGCTGCTCGAGATCGACCGAGGCGGCGGAAAGGTGGACAAGGTCCCCTTGATCCTGCGCCTGGATACGCCCATTGACATCGATTACTACAAGCATGGAGGGATCCTGCCCTACGTCCTCAGGCAGATCCTCTCTCAGAAAAAATAGTGGTCAGCTTTCATAAGAAGTGTTATATTTGCCGCTTTGCCGATGTGGCGGAATTGGTAGACGCGGTAGACTCAAAATCTTCTTCTAGCAATAGAGTGCTGGTTCGAGTCCAGTCATCGGCAATTCACCGGAGATGTTTCCAGAAATGGCGGTATCTCCGGTTTTTTTTTGCATTTGCAAACTAAACTCTGATCCCTCCGGTTAACTCGACTCTCCTCCTGCATTTTTATATACCGATTCTTGAGTTACGTAAAATATTACCCATACATGTGCGATTGGGCTTCCCGCTTTGCAGGAAGCCGTGGCATTAGAATGAGTCTTCAAGAGAGATGGGGAGTCTGCCTTCTGGTTTGAGGAGGCCGCCGATGACGGCGGCAGCAGCGGCTTGAG
>JAZJZV010000025.1:8357-10693 GCA_040389485.1 Chlamydiota bacterium | reverse complement strand
CACTAGCTTACCTTTGGCTTTGAACGCATGCACCCACTCGGCAAGGGATTCGGGCGAGGAAAACATCTCTTTGGAGTGTTTCGAAAGAGTGATGACGATGTGATCTGCTAGGTCGATGAGATCGCCTGTGATCTGCGCAGGTTCTGAGGGACTTGCATTTGCGATATATGCGAGGGCCCAGGAATAAAAAGGCATCTTCTTGATGTGCTCTTCAAAGGTGCTAAGCGATGGATCTGTTGTGATCACGACTGTTTTCCCCGTGAGGATGGGGCCTGGTTTCACGAGGGTCATCGCCTTTTCAAAGAGGGTCTTTCTGAGAGTTTGTGTTGCTTCGTTGTTGAGGTTTTCAGTATCACAGGATTGAGAAGGAGCTAGCCTTTCTTTAGCTCTCATGAGTTTGAGAACTTTCCGATCGATCTCTTCTTCTGCGATTTCCCCTGCGTAGACAGCGGCTTCGATGCGGTCGATGGCTCTTTTTGCATCGAGGGGACAGAGGAGTATGTCATTGCCTGCTTGAAGAGCCTTTAGTTCGATCTCGCCCGGCTCAAATTGAGAAGCAACGCCTTTCATTCCCAGAGCATCAGTGAAGATGAGTCCTTCAAATCCCATTTTTTGACGGAGCAGATCTGTCACAACAGCGCGAGAGAGCGAGGCGGGCAATTTCTTTTGCTCTTCCAGTGCGGGAATTTCCAAGTGGGCTGTCATGATGGATTGCACGCCTGCGGCAATCAATTGACGGAAAGGGTAGAGTTCACGCTCTTCTAATTGCTTTAAGGAGTGGAGAAGTAAGGGAAGCTCTTCATGGGAATCTTCTGATGTATCTCCGTGTCCAGGGAAGTGTTTGGCGCAGGCGATGATCCCAGAATCTTGGAGTCCTTGCATGTAGGCGATTCCAAATTGGGCGACGGTTTCCCTGTCGGAGCCGAATGCGCGCATGCCGATGACGGGATTTTTAGGGTTGCTATTGATATCGACGACGGGAGCAAAGTTGACGTGCACGCCGAGCATTCCGAGCTGCCGTCCTATTTCCCGGCCCATTTGGTAGGTCAAAGCGGGATCGTGCGTAGCGGCAAGCGTCATGCTAGTGGGGAAATGGGGGGTAGCCGCGTTGTCCAGCCGGTGTCCTGGTCCCACCTCTGCATCGAGTGTGATGAGGAGAGGGATCTTGCTGATCGATTGGTAGTGATTGATCCTTGCAGTGAGATCTTGCGGTCTGGCGCTTCTGCCAAAGAAAACAACCCCGCCGACGTACTCTTCTCGAATGGTTTTTTCGACGTCTGCAATGGAGATGGTGTGCAAGGGCTGCCATGTTTTCCAGGTGTGGAGGATGGCGGCATCGCGCTCTTCATCGATGATAGAAGCAACAACGCAGAGTTGCCCTATCTTCTCGCGCAAGGGCATCGATTTGACGCGTTCTTCTGCTGAATCAAGAGAGATGCACTGAGAAGTAGAGGCGATTGTCAATAGGAGTGCGCATATTGTTTTTTGCATGGAGGACCCCAAAGTTGGATCCCCATTGTGTGTGTTTCAGGTGTTTTTGGGAAGGCGTTGATTTGGGGTGAGTGCATGTCGCACGCACCCCGATGAGAAGCTTAAATCAACGACAGTCTCTTAGTCTAAATCAAGCCAATTGGAAGCCTGAACATCAAGATTATCTGGAGTTGCAGTTCCTGTTAGGTCTGGAGTTGGAGCGGGAGAAATGGGTGTTGGAACGAGTTGTTCTCCCACCACGCTCAAAAGGCGTGGCAGATCTTCCATCGCATGCAATTCCCCATATCCAAATTCCTCTGGGCGATTGTCGAGCTCCCAGATGCGCGTGAATACGTTCGCGCGGATATCTGAGGGGAGCGCCTGGATGAGCAATTGGGTTGCTTCACTCACTACCTTCAGGGCCTGAGATTGCTCCTCAGGGGGCTGAGAGAGAGAAGGAGCCAAGAAGGCTTCTTTGAGCGCCACGTAGAGGTGGGTCATGTTGTCAAAGCGGTGGGTGTATCCCCAGTTGGTGTCGCCATCCATCGGAGATCCATTGAATTCCCAGATTTTGGTGTAGATGCGGGCTCCAACATCTTTAGGCAGTTGCGCCACGAACTCATCGATGGTGCTGCGGAATGAGGGGAAGTAGTGCATCGTTTGGATGTCGACAGTTGCTGGTCTGAACACTGCGTCCATGGCGCGGTAGAAGATCTGTAGATCATCGAGCAAATGGAAAGATCCCCAATAAGGTTCGATTTCCGCACCGGGAGGGTGCGCATGGAGATTATAAACGGCGTCCTGAACAGGTAGCTGCGACATCATCGGCAAGAGACTGTAGATCGGGTAGATCTGCTGAACGATGA
>JAZJZV010000025.1:7327-8347 GCA_040389485.1 Chlamydiota bacterium | reverse complement strand
GGTGTTGCCCCAATTCTCTCGCCCGTCATTTGATAGATGCTCTCTACAGAGAGAGGCTCGAGAGTGGATGTCGCTGTGGGGTGGCGTGGCATGATCTCATTTTGGTGGTACTGCGACCAGCTCTTGGCAAATGAGCGATTGAGGATGTCGCCGGGAACCATTGGCCAGTGAGTGTAGAGGGCGCGGAAGCGGTCGAGGTATTTGTTGACCGTGCGGCCCTGTGCATAAGGGTTGGGGCCGATGCAATTTTTTTCCTTCAGCGTTTGCATTAGGGCCTGACCATTGGGGTGTTTATTGATCAGGGTGAGACCTTGTGTTGGGTACATGATGGGCTCGGGAATAGTCCAAACCACTTTTGTGTGAGGATCTTTGGGATCAGCAAGAGTGCTCGGCGAATTCCACAGCTTGCCTTCATTTGCCAGTTGGTTGAGGGCATAGAGGTCTCGGATGGCAAACAGAGAGCAGTCAAAACCGCGGGCCTGTCTTCTAAAATTGCTATAGACGTAGAACTCATCCTGTTGGACGTGAGGTGTCTGTTCCTCTGCCGAGGGGAAGCGGTAAAAGACGATCTTAACGCCCTCAGGTGCGTGTCTTTTGATTTGATCGATCGCATCTCCTTGAAGAGAATCGATGAGGAATTTTTTCTCTGGGTTGTTTGGATCAACGAACACGCGATGAAAAGATTCGGGGAAGTCCTTGTCAACTCTCATGACTTTGTCGACGCAAGAGTCTGCGATGTAGATCCTAAGTTCATCACAGTCCTCACTTTTGAACCTTTGCATCAGCAGGGGAATCTTGTGGTACGAGAAATCGGGGCTGTCAAACTGGGGATCCTGGTGGTGATAGGTTCTATAAGAAGCGATAACCCCTAGCTTGCAGCCATGCTCCATGTTTGCTGCCATTTGCATGACAGTCGGATCAATGATATGGGCAACATCGAGAGTAGCTCCCTTGATCTTAAATAGGGTTCTGCGGACGTTTTCAATTTCACACGTTTCCAAAGGCTCATTGAAAGTGACG
>JAZJZV010000025.1:393-7317 GCA_040389485.1 Chlamydiota bacterium | reverse complement strand
GTCCATCCAGTTGTACGGAATGTTTTGGAGAGGTCACGCTCAAAAAGGTAGCGAACCTGCTGCAGCATTTGCGATTGGTTCGTTTTGATGAGATGGTTGATTGCCAATGCTAAAATAGTTTGGGCATGAGGGTGGTTCAGGATTTTTTTGATATCTTCTACCCGATCTCTCAATTTCCAGGGGAGTTCGCTCTCCTGTGTTGATTGCGCGCGTGCGCTTTCAAAGAGGGAAATGAGTTCTCCCGCTTTCTCAAACACGGGACTCGCCATGGCGACTGGAACTGCCCAGGAAGCGGCATCGCTTCCATAGGAAGTTTTGTTTGTTACTGATGTAGTTGTTGCTGCCATAAAAATCCTATTTTTATATTAATTTTTTATTACGATGAGCTGCATGTTGGCGGTTCAGTTGCGGGAGTCTGTACTCTAGCAGGGAGGGCAGAAGTGATTGCCATCCACAAGCGGGGTAAGCTCTCAAAAGCGTGGTTTTGGCCCCAGTTCGGGTCTCCTGGAATTCTTCCACCGTAAATCCATATGTTTTCATAGATCGCATCCCGAGATTCTGCAGGAATTTCGTTTAAGAAAGTTCTGAGGTGTCCCTCTAAAGTGAAGAGGAGTTGCTCCGGAACCTCTGACGAGGAAATGTGCGGCGTGTGGGAGGTGAAGACTTTGCCGAGCGCTCTGTAAAGCCTGTTCATATCTTCATATAGATGTTCTTGTCCCCAGTTGCGATCGCCTTCTGGGCCGCCGCCGAGAATGCGGATCTCTTCGTGCAAGCGGTCGCGATTCTCTAGAGGAAGTCTCAGCAGGAAGCCGTGCAAAGCAGTATTAAATCGGTCGGCAGAAGAGCCGATCAGTGGGCACGAGGCTGTATATGCATTGGCAGCAGCAGCATCGCGCAGTGCGATGTGGAAATAGTCCAACGTGTTGAAGAGGTTGTGCTCTCCCCAGCTCGAGTCATCACTGACCGGACTGCCGTGAAGTTCCCACACCCTTGCATACACCTGATTGCGGAATTCTTGCGGGAGCTGATCAAACAAGGGTTGAAGCTGGCGACCTTCCGCCTGCTTTGCGACGTTGGATTGATCGTGGATCGCCTGGAGAATCTGGATGGGGTCGGTGAGAATGGGAGTTGGTTGCGCGAGGACAACAGCATCTGAAGTAATGACAGCGCTCGGGTTGAACACTTCTTGCAGGGCGCGGTGGAAGATTTTCATGTCGCTATAGAGGTTGTTGCCACCCCAGTTCACATCGCTAGTCCGTGGGCTGCCATGCAATTCAAAGACCCGCGAGTAGACCTTATTGCGGAACTCTTCGGGAAGCTGATTGAAGAATGGCTGAATCAACTGCGACTCTGCGAATTCTGCTGTGCGCGTTTGGAGCCGGATTGCGTCCATGATCTCGTGTACAGGTAATGGTGGAAGAAAAGTGAGTTCTGGAGCAGTTGGGAAGTGGGCTTTGCGATAAGTTGCCCACTCTCTTAAAAATTGGCGGTCGAGGATGTCGCCTGGGACCATCTGCGCGAGGTGGTGGTACTTATAGCGCAGGCGATCGGAGCTGAAGGATTTTGCCACTTTCGACGAGATCAGGTGCGATGCAGTTTTTTCTCTGCAACACTTCTGTGATGGCTCCTTTTTGAGGATGCCTTCCAATGATGGAGGAGAGTCCTTGAGCAGGGTACATGAGCCATTCCGGAGTGTGTTGGACCACTCTCATTTGGGGGTCATTCGGATCGATTTTGGCATCCAAAGAATCCCAAAATCCGGGCTGGCTTGCAGCAATGTGCATTTGGCGGATGTCATGCAGCGCAAATGCAGAGCAGTTGGTTCCGTCTGTTTGTCGTCTGCGTTTATTCATGTATTCGAAGTTTTCCTTTGGGGTCTCAGGGCGGTCTTCGATTGAAGTAGGGAAGCGATAGAAAACGGCATTCGTCCCTGGAGCTAAGTTCTCGCGGATCTGTTCAATGATATCGGCTTGCATAGGGAAGATGTAATCTTGGCCTTTAATGTGCACAATCTTGTCGACGATCGAGTCAGCGATAAAGATGCGCAATTCGCCGCCTACTTTTTGCATGAGCACTGGAGTTTTGTGGCCAGTATAGTAGATAGGCTGGACTAATGGGTAATGATGGGGATTATCTGGGTTTTGGGCTTGGCGGTCTCTAAAAGAAGCGATGACGCCAATCATTTGCCCTTCCTGCATGTGCTGGGCGCGCTGCATGAGAGTGGGGGAGATGTTGTAAGTGATCGAGAGCCCTTCCGTTCCTTTCATTTTGAAATAAGCGCTTTGCATCTTGCGGATTTCTGTGAGCTCGAGAGGCTGGTTGAAAGTCACGGCACTCCATCCAGATAAGCGGAAGATGTCGCTATTGAAAGCGCGGAAAAAGTCTCTGGTCAAATGAAGTAGTTGCCACTGGTTTGTCTTGATCAAATGCACGACGGCAAGAGCTATAATGCTGCTTGCTTCGGGATGCCGTTTTAAAATGGCATCGATATTTTGACCTTCGCCATGCATGCGTTCAAAAAAATCTCTCGCAGTTGTGCTGTGAGCTCTGGCGCGTTCGATGACTTGAATGAGTTTGACGGCCTCTTCAAATAAGTGAGTGTCGTGCGAATCTGAGATTGGAGAAACGGAAATAGTTGAACTAGCTGATGAGTGAACGTAAGATGTAGAAGCCATTTGTCCTCTTTTCTTGTTACTGTTTTATAAATTATGGAAACTTCGTTATTGATATTATGCTATAAGTCTGGATTATTTTAAATAGCATTATTTATTTTAGATGGAGCGCGCGCCAGGAATTTTTTGAGGGCATTGCGCAACCTCACATTTTTTAGTGCATTCAATTCAGTAAAAAGTTACATTAGGATAAAATTTGATTTAGTTTTATTGTTTGTAAATTTAGTTTTGGTGGTAATTTCGGTTATGAAATCTTTTAGATATAAAAAATGTTTTAATTGCATCTGGTGTCTATTCTATTGTACTCTGTTTATTTTCACAGGAGGGGCTTTGAAAATTGAAAATATAATTTGTCAAAAGAGCGTTGCAAATACAATCTATCTATTTGATTTTGATGGGCTTCTGGTCGATACAGAAAAGCTCCATTACATGGCATATCAGCAGCTATGCCACCGCAGAGGAGGAGAGCTTTGCTGGGACTTTTCGAGGTTTTGCAAAGAGGCTCACGGCAAAGCCGGAGGAGTCTGGGAAGGGATCGCTAGGGAGTGTCCTCAGGTCTTTTCAAATGGAGTTACACGCGAAGTTCTCTACGAAGAAAAAAAAGCGATTTACGTGGAGCTGCTGAGAAGCACTCCTCTAGAACTCATGCCAGGTGCTGCAGAACTTCTGCAGTTTTTAGCTGACAAAGATGCCAAACGGGCTGTCGTTACTAACTCGCCAAAAGCTCATATCGACATCATTTGCGAAGCGCTTCCTCTCCTGAAAACAATTCCTTTGTGGGTGACGCGCGAGGACTATCTCCATCCCAAGCCTGCTCCTGATGGGTACTTGCTCGCGATTGAAAAACTCACGGGAGGAGAAAAGTGCGACGCAGAGATCATCGGTTTTGAGGACAGTCTCAAAGGGCTCAAATCTCTACTCGCGGCAGGCTCTAAGGGAGTTCTAGTATGCCCTTCTGGTCACGAACATCTTTCAGAAGCGCTCAGTCTGGGAGCGATCCATCTCGAATCTCTTTGAGGTCGTTGTGCATGATGTGCAAATTGCTGGCGGGGCTAGTTCTTAGTTTTTCCAGTCTCTGCGCGCTGGAGCCTGATGCGCATTCTTTTCTGGAAATTGAAAAGAACTATCACCACAAGCTTTTTGAAAAGTCTGACATCAATGAGCATATCCCCCACTTGAGGCGCTTAGCGGGTGAGTGCGCTTCTGTCATCGAAATTGGGCTCAGGTCGATGAATTCCACCTGGGGAATTATGATGGGGCTGGCAGAGAATACAAGGCCCTGCCGCTCCTATCTGGGGATCGACATTGATGCTCCCCCTACGGCCCTGCTACAGCAGGTTAAAAGCCTGGCGGAAGCACAAGAGATCTCTTTTGATTTTTGGAAGGTGAGCGATCTCCAGATCGACATTCCCGAGACCGACCTTCTATTCATTGATTCGCTTCATACTTACATGCACCTCACCTATGAACTGGAAAAATTTTCCTCCTGCGTGCGCAAATACATCGCCATCCACGATACGAGCTGGCCGTGGGGAACAGATGATGATCCGTATTATGGAAAGGTGATCACTCGATTGGAAGAGTTATTTGGGAGGACAGGTCTGGATAGGGCACCAGCGCGCCAGGGCATCAAAGACTCTGACTATCCAAAATGGATCAGCCGAAAAAAAACAGGGCTGTGGACGGCAGTGACTGACTTTTTAAGTAGACACCCCGAATGGAGTCTACATCACCGTTACCTGAACAACCATGGTTTTACGATTCTCAGGCGCACGAGCGCCACCTGCGACCAATCGCCTTTGAATCGAGTCGAGACCCTTTTGCTCGCGCGAGCGCGAGAAAAGTGGCGCAATTCTGCTGTCGAAGAGGCGATTAAACACCGCATGATTTTATGTACTGGTCCCTCATTTGGTCGAAAGATTCAGCTGAAATCGACAACAGATCGGGACTCTGCTCTCATCCCTTTTAAAAAGATCTTTGTTGCGACGAATGATCCAGAGATCATGGACATCGCTTTCGAGCGCAAGCCATGGCATATTCAGCTCATCCCTAACATCTGGTGGCAGTACGACTGCGCCAACACCATCATCGCAACAATTAAACAAGTTCTCTGTGATCCCGAATGCACGGATAACGATATTCTCATTTTCAAACACGAATCGGTCTATATTTACGACATGCATCTCGTCGCGCAGGCAGTTGAAAAATTGCTGCAAGGGTACGACATGGTGGTGAGATACGTCTCCCTTTTCGATGCCCATGCAAATGACGTATTTTTGATGAAGGTCTCCGCTGCGAGGCAGGTTTTTAAAAACCTGCAGTATCTCCACGAATTCCCTCCGGGAATCAGCTTTTGTGAACAGTTTTTCACTCAAGCGATTGTCAAAAACACTCCACGCGTCTTTGAAATCCATTCCGATCATTTATCGAGAAGGGAAAATGCCCTCGGATTTTACCACGTTCCTCCCAATGCGTCAGAGGCATTGTCGAGCGGCTGGGACATGTCTAACTATGGCGAAGTGTATAACTGACTTTGACGAGGAAGAGACCGTGGGCGGGGGCTGTGCGCCCTGCAGCCCTGCGGTCTTTGGCGGCAAGGATGAGGGGGAGGGATTCGAGGGGGATTTTCCCCGCGCAAACATCGAGGAGCGTGCCTGTGATGTTGCGCACCATCTTGTAGAGAAACCCATTGCCTTCGAATTCTAGACGCACGCCACTCTCTTCTGCGATTACATCCAAGCGATAAAGCGTGCGGACTCCTCCTTTAGCAACAGATCCTTGATTGGGAGCGTTGGCAAAAGAGGTGAAGTCGTGTGTGCCAACGAAATGAGACCCAGCCTGTTTGAGCAGCTCTACGTCGACGGGATGGGGGACCTTGTAGGCGTATTTGCGGTCGAAGGGATTGGGAATCTTCGAGAGGTTTAGCCTGTAGTGGTAGATCTTGGATGTTGCGCTATAGCGGGCATGGAAGGATTCTTCTGCTGCCTCTAGCGAGAGGATGCGGATATCTTTCGGCAAAATTCCATTGAGCGAGGCGTGGATTTTGTTTAGGTCTTCGCCATTTGCGGGCAGTTCAAAATGAGCGACTTGTCCTAGCGCATGGACGCCTGCATCTGTTCTTCCCGATCCCGTCACATTAGCGGGAGCGCGTACAATGGTGGACAAAGCATTTTGGATGAGAGATTGGACGGAGGTGCTGTTTTTTTGCACTTGCCAGCCGCCGTATTCCGTGCCGTCATAGGCAATGACCATTTGGTACTTAGGCATGTGTTATTGCCTTTGCCAATAGGAGATCTTCTGCGGTGGTGATCTTGAGATTGCAGTGTTGTGATTGAACCAATTTAATGGGGTGTCCTGTCAGTTCCACGATCGAATTGTCATCGGTTACTTGATATCCAGAGGCGTTGGCTAAGGCAAAACCCTTTTTCAGAAGATCAGGAGTGAAGACTTGGGGGGTTTGCATTTCCCATAAGATGGAGCGGTCGAGCGTTTTTGCGATGAAACCCGTTGGGCTCGCTTCTTTGATGGTGTTTTGCGCTTTTATAGCGAGCGTTGCGGCACCGTGTTCATGAGCTGCGTTAATGACTGCAGTGAGGTCCTCATGAGAGAGAAGGGGTCTTGCTCCATCGTGCACGCAGACGAGTTGTGCTGTGGGAGAGATGATCTGAAATCCATGGAAAACAGAGTCTTGCCGGCGCTCACCTGGCAGAGCAAATGCCAGACGCAGATGGGGGGGCGCAGGAAAAAGAGAGCGGTAGTTTTCTTCACAAACGACGATGATTTCGGATACAGAGGGATGATTTGCGCAGGTTTCAAAAGAATAGAGGATAGCGGCCTTCTCATGAATGGGAAGGTATTGTTTAGGGAGAGGGCCACCAAAACGAGTGCCACGACCGCCTGAGAGAAGGATAACAGAGACTGACATGTCAAAATTAAGACACAGAATGCAGCGCATCCGACTGCATTCTGTGAAAAAAATTACTTAAGATGTTTGCTAACGAGTTTAGTCATTTCAAACATGTTAACAGCTTTTTTGCTACCGAAAACTTTTGCGAGTTTCTCATCTGGATTGATGTTGCGCTTGTTTTTTGTGTCTTGGCACTTATTCGTTTTGATGTAAGCCCACAGTTTCTTTGTCACTTCAGTGCGAGGCATCGGTCCTCTTCCTACAACGGAAGCGAGGTCTTCGCTGATCTGCATCGGTTGCATGAACTTGGATTTTTTCTCTTTAACTGGCATGTGCTATCTCCTT
>JAZJZV010000025.1:0-383 GCA_040389485.1 Chlamydiota bacterium | reverse complement strand
CAAGGCCTATCCTCACAACTTTTTTGGATAGACGTTCTAGGTCCTTGCTCATATTTTCGGCGGGCTGCCAGCTCAAGGTGAAGCTGAACGCTGGCCGAAGATATGAGCAAGGACCACTCGAGGCATAGGTTGCTTTGTTCCTCGAATGACAAGTTGTATCGTTCCAGCGATTTAATAGTCAAAAAAAATCGCCAAAGGGATTCCGCAGGAGAAATGATTCCATTGTGAGTAAAGATGTAAAATGCTTATTATGAGAAGTATATGGATTGGTGTTTTTCTGCGCTTTTTTTCAGAACTCAAATGCACCCCCTAGCTCTCAAAGGGAAGCTATGCTAAATTCATCAATGACTTGAAGAAGGGTAAAAGATGATGCAGAGAGAGGA
>JAZJZV010000024.1:0-2281 GCA_040389485.1 Chlamydiota bacterium | reverse complement strand
CTGCTTTCGGAGCTGGGTTAAGTCCTACTGTGGAAATGTTGATCGTTTTTCGTGGGCTACAAGCTCTAGGCGCTTCCACAATTTTCGTTGCCTCCGCGGCACTTTTATCTGATGTTTTCCCCGAAAATGAACGGGTGCGGGCGATCAGCATCTATGGTGGAATCACGGGTTTTGGATTAATGATTGGTCCCTTTCTCGGAGGGATTCTGATTGCAATCTTAGACTGGAGGTGGGTTTTTTGGATTAACCTTCCTCTCATTGCCATCGGACTCGCCGCCTGCTCGTTTAGTCTGAAAAAGCATTATCACAAAAAATCGAATGTAAGAGTTGACTGGCAAGGTCTAGTTCTTTTGATTTTTGGACTTGGCGCTTTGATGTATGGTATTGTCGAGGGAGCACAGGCTAATTGGTCGTCTTTATTCGCCTGGATCCTTCTGGGATCGGGGACATTTGCTTTGATCCTGATGGTCATTTTCGATAAAAAACGGAAAAACCCTCTTCTGGATTTTCCCATTTTTAAACAAAGACTGATCGAGCTTGCGGCTCTTAGTTGCGCACTGGCGGGGGTGGCTTCGACTGTGTTCATGTTTTTTGATCCTCTCTATCTCCGCATTCTTAGAAAGTTAAATCCTTTTTGGATTGGTCTTCTTATTGCAACCATCCCCGCGGCCCAAGCCCTTATTTCATTTGTATTTAGTCGGATTGTGAAAAGGTTTGGTGTTGCTAATCTCCTCTTTTTCTCCGTTGTTGCCGCTTTTTCCGCAATATGTCTACACCGATGGATTGGCCTTGATACTCCTCTTGGTTTTCTGGTGATCCCATTTTTCTTGTTGGGGATCAACTGGGGTCTGAGCAACTCGGCCATGATCACAGCGGTCAATCAAGTCATTTCCTCTCAAAAGATTGGCGAGGCACTTGGCACTATTGCAACGATATGGAACATCGTCGGGTCACTCCTTTTGGCCAGCAGCACAGCAATTTTTCATGCTTTCCAGACGGATAATTCATTTCTACTTCCCTATCACAGGGTGATTGATTTCAATATCCTGTTTGCAGCAATCATCCTTTTTACTTCGATCTGGATTCGGATTCGAATCCACAAAGAAGCGGGGTAATGTGTGTATAAGGGGCAGCTTTGATCTCTGCCATTAGACTGCCATTTTTATATCGAAACAACAGGAAGAATCGGTTTTTGACAGCGTTGCCAGCCACTGAATTTGAGACGCGGCTGCATCGCTTAACTTAATAATGATAGGGGGAGTGCACATGCTGAAGTCTCTGGGTTATCAGGTCCTGATCGCCATCATAGCGGGAATCGCCACAGGGCTATTTCTGGGTGAGCACGCCCATGTGCTCGAGCCTATCGGGCAGATCTTCTTCACGCTGCTCCAAATGGTCGTTTTACCCTACATTCCCTTCATGTTGATCCATGGGCTTGGCTCTTTATCTGGGTCTACAGCTAAGCAACTCTTCCAAAGAGGGTGGATCTTTTTTGTTCTGGTTTGGGTCGTGGGCTTTGCGATCATCTATGCATTGACTTATCTCATTCCGACGCCGCAGATGGCATTTATCAATCCCAACGCTGCGATGGCAGAAGCGGGGCTCTCGAATACGATCAGCTTCCTCGTCCCCGAGAACCTGATCTACGACTTTGCAAATAATATCGTCCCTGCGATTGCCGTGTTTGGTTTGATTGCGGGCCTGGCTGTGATGCGCATCGAAAAAAATGATTACATTCTCAAATTCCTGGAGCAGGTCAATAACGCCATTGAAAAGGTGATGTACTGGCTTGCTCTTTTTTCTCCCGTTGCCATTTTTTCACATATGGCCGCCGCCTCGGGAAGTCTGCGCTTGGAAAATTTGGGAAAGATGGGGTTATTCTTAGGGATCTATTTTGCTGGGGTGATGCTGATCACCTTTTGGTTTTTCCCGATGCTGCTCACCTCTCTCACGTCGCTGCGCTACCGCGATGTCATGCGCGAGTTTCGACTGGTGTGTCTCATCCCTTTCGCAACGGCGATCCCCAGCTTGGCGTTCCCATTCATCTATCTTTCCATGCAAAGGATTGCCAAGTTGCGTGCGCTTGAGGGCAGGCCTTTTGTCAATACGACGCAGACAGTGTTGCCTCTCACATTTGCTTTTGGGCAAATCGGCAATTTTTTCATCCTTTTCTTTGTGACTTTCCTCGCCTTCTTTACGCACCATCCTCTCACATTTGACCAGGATTATCTCCTTCCCATTCTCACGTTGCCGCTATCGGTGGGCAGCGTTTTTTCCACTT
>JAZJZV010000023.1:668-17020 GCA_040389485.1 Chlamydiota bacterium | reverse complement strand
ATCATCTTACATCCAAATAGCACAGGTGATTAAAATGATCGCTCCCAAGGCGACACCGAGCAGATTGAGTCCGAGCAATTTTTCCCTCTCCATCGGGGCCACTCCCAAAATTTGCTGCAGGCGAAGGAGGACAGGATGAGTAGTTGTCTTTGCACAGGTCGCGGTTTCGCTTTGAGCTCCGAGAGTTGTGGGGAAAGAAGCATTTCCCTTTGTCGCTTTTACTAGTGCTGTCGCTAAGTGATCACTTGTAATTCCGTAGACAGCAGTACTCTGGTCGCAGGCAGTTTCCTGATCACCTTCCCATTTTTTTAGCCAATCACGAGAAGGGACCCACCAAAAGAGAGCGGCGATGGAGCGGAGCAAAAATCGGGTGGCGGGATCGCGCCATTTGAGGTGTTCGAGTTCGTGTGCAATGACCGCCTCAAACTCATTTTGAGTGAGGAGGCAGATGAGTTTTTCTGGCAGGTAAATTTTTCTGGTGAATGTGGCCAAGGGAGTGAGTACCTGTTGACTGATAAGCACAGCGACGTTGTGTCTGCGCAGGGCTTTGAAGAGTTTGGTATTGACGATGGGCCTTTCACAGGGGAGCGCCTGTTTTGCCATGCAGCGCAGATTCCAAAGGGAAATAAGCACTTGAAGGAGCCTGCGCAAGATCAGGAGGAGAGTCATCACAAGGAATGTCGCTGCAGCCGAAGAGGTCAAAATGCTTATCCAATGATCGGGAAGAGATCTTAGGGGCAAGTGGTTGCTGAGGGAGACAATTGTGCTCAGGGGAGGGCACAAAATCTCCAGAATGAACTTGTGCAAACAGCAGGAACAGCTTAAGGGGTTGATCCAATTGGATATGCAAAATCTTCTGAGCATGAGATCGAGTGGAACCGCGAGCAGAGGGAGCATCCGCAATAGCGAGCGGAGGCGATGCGTGCATTTGGGGAAAATGGCAATCGCAAACTCCACTGCAAAAGCGACGGTAAAAAAGGCGAGCAGAGTGCTGGTGGCAACAGAGAGGAGATAAAAAGGCGTGGGCATCATTTTTTTGCCCTCCGCGCTTTTTGAACGAGTTTTTCCATTTCGACGAGATCCTCATCGGTCAGATCTTCTGCCGACTCAATGAGATGGCTGACGAGCACGCTTGTCTTAATGCCCAGAAACCTCTGCTTGAGCCGGTTCAAGAAAGAAGACTCTGCAGTGTCCACTGTCCAATACTCATAGTGAAGGCCCACCTTTGCTCTTGCGAGGTGTTTTTTCTCAAAGAGTCGAGACATGACTGTCATCACAGTGTTGTAACTGTTTTTTTCTCCGAGAGCTTTGTGGATTTCTTTGACCGTCTTTCTCTCCCCCGATTTAAGGAGGTAGAGGATGGCGTTTTCCAGCTCTCCGAATGCGCGTTTTCCCATGGGGGGTGTCCTTTTTTTCGAGGAGAATACTACAGTTGTAGTTTTTCTGGAAAGGGAAATAGCGGGGTAAGTTTTTCTTTGAGTGGTTCCGATTACTTAAAGTATTCGAGCAGAAGAGCGCACACCTTTTTCTCAAGCTCATCGGGCTTTTGAGTAGAGGGGAGTGCAATTGTTTTTTTGACGAGTGTTTTTCCCTTCTGTCTTTCTGCAGTGAAGGTGAGTTTCTCGAATTTGAGTAAGGTGAAGTGGTGTGCAGAGGCGAAGAGGCGCAGGCGGGTGAGGTGGTAGAGCCAGAGAACCTGCGGGGGATAGGGGCCGAAGCGGTCCTTGAGTTCGGAGAGGATTGCATCGACATCGCTAAGCTGTGTGGCTTCGCCCAGGCGGTGGTAGATCTCCATGCGCAGTGAGGTCTCATTGATGTACTCTTCGGGAAGTGATGCATCGAAGGTGAATTCCATTTTGGCTTCTGTGAAAGTGGGAGCTCTTTTATTTTTGAGCGCATCGATGGCGCGGCGGAGCAGTTTGCAGTAGAGATGGAATCCGATTGAGGAGACTTGTCCCGATTGCTGCGTTCCCAAAATGTCGCCGGCGCCGCGGATTTCCAAATCGCGCATGGCGATTTTCATTCCCGCACCAAATCCCGAGGATTCCGCGAGGGCGTGTAGTCTTTTGCGCGTGATTTCGGGGAGCTCGCGCATCTGAGGGATGAGGAAATAGCAGTAAGCAGGGCGGTTCCAGCGTCCGACGCGTCCGCGCATCTGGTAGAGATCGGCTAGTCCAAATGTGTTGGCGCGGTCGATCAGGATCGTGTTGGCATTGGGGATGTCGATCCCATTTTCGACGATGGTTGTAGAAACGAGGATGTCGGCGCTGCCCGATTTGAAGGCGTGAAAGACGCTATCGAGCTCATCAGCAGACATCTGACCGTGTCCAACGACGATGCGGGCCTCGGGGAGGAGTTTTTGGATTTCGTCGGCGATGAGAAAGAGCGTCTCGATCCGGTTGTGGATGAAGTAGGCCTGTCCGTCGCGAGAGAGCTCGCGCATCAGGGCGTTTTGGATGAGTTTGCCGTTTCTCTCTGAAATGATCGACTTGATCGGAAGGCGGTCTTGCGGAGGGGTGTTGATGACGCAGATCTCTTTGGCGCCGATGAGCGATAAGTAAAGTGTGCGCGGAATGGGGGTCGCCGATAGGGTGACGCAATCGAGGCCGATTTTGAGATTTTTGAGGTGCTCTTTTGCGCGCACGCCAAAGCGTTGCTCTTCGTCGATGATGAGGAGCCCCAGATCTTTGAACTTGACGTCCTGGCTGAAGAGGCGGTGCGTGCCGATCACGATGTCGACTTTGCCCTCTTTTAGCTGTTTGAGGGTCTCTTTGAGTTCCCGTTGCGAGCAGAAGCGGGAGAGAACGCCGATGTTAACGGGGAAGTTCGCCATGCGCGCTTTAAAGCTTTCGTAGTGCTGCATCGCTAAAATCGTTGTGGGCACGAGGACAGCGACTTGCTTTTTGCCATCGACAACGGCTTTAAACGCAGCGCGCATCGCCACCTCTGTCTTGCCGTAGCCAACATCTCCGCAGACAAGCCTATCTGTGGCCTTGGTCGATTGCATGTCCTCTTTGATGGCAGTGATCGCATTCAGCTGGTCATCTGTTTCGACATAGGGGAAATCAGCTTCGAAGAGCTGCATTTCGTCGGAATCGGGAGGGAAGTGAAACCCGCCGCGTACGGCGCGCTCTGCTTCTCTGCGCAGAAGTTGATCGGCGTAGCCGATGATCGCTTGCTGGGCGGCGGTGCGCGTCTTTTGCCAGCGGTTGGATCCGAGTTGGCTGAGCGTGGGGACTTCCTCTCTCACCCCAATGTAGCGACTGACGAGATGGGACTGGGCAATGGGAACGAAGAGTTTGCTTCCTTCGGCATACTCGAGCAGGAGAAATTCCGTTGGCGTGCCCACGTGATTGGGACGCTTTTCGATGCCGAGGAATTTGGAGATCCCGCTGTGAAAATGCACGACGTGATCGCCAGGTTCTAGGGCGTGGAATTCGGAGGCCGGCGTGTGGTAAGTGTTGCGCCATTTCTGCCGCCGCGGTTTTAGGCGATGGGTCAGCTCTGTCATCGGGATAATGGCAAGTCCGTTATCTGGAAGAACGTAGCCGCTCGATAGGTAGCCGATGGAAAAAGAGGTCTTCTTGGATAGCACAATTTGATCTGTGGATAGCTTTTCCAGGAAAGAGTTTTTTTCCGATTCGGAGGAGCAGAGAAAATGGACAGTAAAATCGGGATGGCGGGAGAGCGCGAGTAAGATCTCTTCTTGCGTTGCTGCGGCGTGGTTTTCGGAGATGGAGAAAAAATCGGCGACGGGAATGAAGGGATGCAGCCATCGCTTGGTGCTCAATTGTTTTCCCAAATGCTCAAAAGAGAGGGGTTGAAGAGGATCTTTGCCGCTGTAGAATCCTCTGCCTGCTTTTTTCTGGATGTTGACGTCGGAGAGTTCCTCCATTTTCTCTTTTGTCCAGAAAACGTGTTTGAGACGCGTCGCCTCCAAAAGGAACTCGTCGTAAGTGCCAAAAGTGCGGCTGGTGGCTCCTGGGAGGCTCTTGAGAGCGACCCATCTGTCTTCAATTGCTAGAAGGTCGTTGAAGATCACAATGGTTTCGGGACCGAGATAGTCGAGGAGAGTGGAGGGTTCCTTGCCCAGTAGCAGAGTTTCTTGTGCTGGAGTCAGTAAGATCTCTTCCAGTTTGCCCTGAGACTTTTGACTGATCGGATCGAAAAAGCGGATCTGTTCGATCTCATCTCCGAAGAACTCCAGTCGGTAGGGTGTTGCTGCTCCTGGAGGGAAGAGATCGAGGATTCCTCCTCGGAGCGCATATTCTCCTTTGTCGGCAACAACGGGCATTTGGCGGTAGCCCAGTTTGACAAGGAACTCAGGAAGTGAGGAAAAGGGGATCTCGTCTCCCACTTTCCACTTGTGATTGAGTGGTTTTAGGTCTTTTTTCGCAGGCACTTTTTGCAGCACAGCTTGCAGCGGGGCCAAAACGACGTGGGGCTTTTTTTCATTGGCTAGGGAGTGGAGTACTTGAAGGCGTTTGCCCACGAGATCGGGACTAGGAGAGATCTCTTCGCCAGGGAGGGTCTCCCATGAGGGAAATTCGGGAAAAAACTGATGTCCTGAAAGAGCCGATCCTCGCTTCCTCCGCTGACGAGCAAAATGTGTTTTTTTGTCGTTCGAGCAAGCAAATAGACGAGGGCAGCCTTGGGCCCTTCCCACAACTCTTCGACGAGGAGAGATTTCTCTTCGCCAACGAGTGTGGAAAATTGCTCAAGGCTGGGACTACTCACATAGGAGGCTATTAATTTTTCTGCGTTAGCCATTGCTTTGCCTGTTCAAAGGCCTGAGGGAACCCTTCCGGATTTTTTCCGCCGGCCTGGGCAGATTCCGCTTTGCCACCACCACTGCCCCCGATCAGAGGGGAGATCTCTTTGATGAGCTGGACTGCTTGTATCCCTTTCTGAACGAGATCGGCAGACACCTTTGCAACGAGTTGGCAACGATCATCTCCCTTGAGTCCAAGGAGGATGACCCCTGACTTGAGAGAACCCATTACGGCCTCCATCAGCTCGGGGAGAAGGTCTGCATCCAGCGATACCACTTCTGCAATCAGATTGCAATTGCCTGCTTTTTGCGCTTTGAGAAGCAGTTCTTTGGAAAGGACTTTGAGCCCTTGGCGCTTCATGCCTTTCAGCTCGCTTCCCAGAGTTTTATTCTCTTCAACGAGCGAATGGATTCTCTCGCCCAGTTTGCCTGCAGGCACTTTGAGAAGAGCTGCCGACTGCTCGAGACTCTCTTCGCTCTTGTACGCAAACAGTTCAGCCTCTTTCCCTGAAATGGCTTCAATGCGGCGCACACCCGAGGCGATACTGCTCTCGCTGGCAATGCGGAAGTAGCCAATGTTCGCAACTGACTTTGCGTGAGTTCCTCCGCAGAGCTCTTTGGAGAAGGCGATGTCGACAACGCGCACCTTCGAGCCATATTTGTCGCCGAAGAACTGCTTGATGTCGGGCCGCAGTTGCGCTTCTTCATAAGACAGCTCATACGTCTCGACGGCATGCCCTTCGCGGATCTTCTCGTTGATGAGCATCTCGATGCTGCGCACTTCTTCTTTTGTCAGCGCCTTGTGGTGGTTGAAGTCGAAGCGGAGCCGGTTGGGCTCGACAAGAGACCCCGCCTGGCGGATGTGATCGCCCAACACCTTTTGCAATGCGAAGTGTAGAAGATGCGTTGCGGTGTGGTTATTGCAAATCTGCTGGCGGCGGATCGGATTGACCTCGGCGGAGACGGGCTCACCCAAGATGAGCGCTCCTTTTTCAAGACGGCCGATGTGCACGATGACATTTGGATAGGGAGAGTGACATCCTGTCACGTTAAAGTGGGCAGCGTGGTGCGATAGAACGCCCGCATCTCCGATCTGTCCCCCTTTTTCGGCATAGAAAGGCGTGCGGTCCAAAATGACCATCCCTTCTTCGCCCTCTTTCATTTCCTGTGCAAACTTGCCGTCAACGACAAGCGCCATCACCGTGCCATCCGCTGTCGTGTCATCATACCCTAAAAAGGCGCTTGGGCCGTGCTTTTCCACATAATCTTTGAACAGGCTCTCTTCCACTTCCTGCACGTGCACAGTCGCTGCGCTGCGCGAGCGTTCTTTTGCTTTCTCTTCGAGAAGCGCGTAAGCATCGAGGTTGACCTGCAATCCCGTGTCTTTAGCGATCAGAAGGATCTCCTCTAAGGGAAATCCGTAAGTGTCTTTGAGTTTGAAGGCCTCTTCGCCGGTGATCTGCTTGTGCGTGCTCTTTTGCGCTGCGCTGATCACGTTCGACAAGATATTGCCGCCCCGTTTGAGCGTGCGCAGGAAGCCTTCCTCTTCCACAGTGAGGATTTCCGCAATGCGTCCCTGACTCGCTGCAATTTCGGGATAATCGGATCCCATCACATCCACTAAGCGGGGGAGGACCTTCGCCAAAAACGGCTCTTGCAACCCCAGCATCCGACCATATCTGACCGCGCGCCTCAGCAGCTTGCGCAAGACGTACCCTCTCTCCACATTGCTCGGCTGCGCGCCATCAGCAATGGCAAAAGAGAGCGTGCGGATGTGGTCGGCGATGACGTGGTAAGCGGGCGCCATATGTAGATCTGTTGGATCATACTTTTTTGATGAGACGGTCTCAATCTGTGCAATCAGCGACTGAAAGACATCGGTCTCAAAGAGATTGTCGACGCCCATTTTGAGGGAGATCACCCTTTCTAGCCCAGCTCCTGTATCGATCGACTGCTTCGGTAGCACCTGGCATTTGCCCGTAGAGTCCCGGTTGAACTGCATGAAGACGAGGTTCCAGAACTCCATGTAGCGCTCGCCGCTGGCATCTTCTTTGATTGAGGAAGCATTTCCAAACTTGGGGCCTTTGTCGTAGTAGAGCTCAGAGCAAGGTCCGCAGGGGCCCGTTTCTCCCATCTCCCAGAAATTGTCTGCTTCATCCAGCCGGACGATCCGCTTTTCCGGAACGATCTTTTTCCAGTACTCAAAAGCCTCGTCGTCTTCTCGGAAAACAGTGATCCAGATCTTCTCAGGATCAAACCCAAACACTTGTGTCGACACTTCCCAGGCATAGGCGATCGCCTGCTCTTTGAAATAGTCCCCGAAAGAGAAATTCCCGAGCATCTCAAAAAATGTGAGGTGGCGCGCTGTGTGGCCGACGTTGTCGAGGTCGTTGTGTTTGCCTCCCACGCGGATGCACTTTTGCGACGAGGCGGCGCGTTTGTAATCCCTCTGGCTCTTTCCTAAAAAGGCGTCTTTGAACTGGTTCATCCCCGCGTTGGTGAAGAGAAGCGTGGGATCGTCATGGGGAACGACAGAAGAAGAAGCGACGACCGTGTGGCCGTTATCTTTAAAATATTTGAGAAAATTGCGGCGTATTTCTTGCGAGAGCATACTCTTATCCTACAAAAGCAAATCATTGAATCAGATCATACTATCACACCCCCTTTTTGCCAGATAGTCAAAATCCCCATAGATTCAGATGAATTCTTCAGAGAGCTGGCTGGAGGTGGCGACTAGCATTGCCATGGACCAGAGCCTGACCCCGGGAGGGGCCTCCTTTGTAGCCAGGCTTGCTGTAACGATCATCCCCAAAGCCAGCAGAGACAAGCGCTGGGTCTTGGGGGAAGCGAGAATGTCTAGCGTCCTTTCGTACAATGTGCGGGAATCTTCCACTGGAGCCCTGCACAAGGGACAGGTGCGTCGCGTCCTGAGCCATTGACGCACGCACGCCTCGTGTCCAGGCGTACAGAGGGCGTTTGACCCTGCACAAGCATGCGATGACCAAGTGTCATGACTGGGAGGGTCAAAGCAAATGGAGCACTCAAAAGTGGAAGCGTCGATAGAGGCATCGGGCCTGATAAAAGTGACACTCATGCTGCCCCCTCTAACTGGATAATGTCCTTATTTTACAGCGCTTTACGCATTTGCAGCAATGGCTCAGGAGACTTGTTTTCTTAAGAATTATTACACTGGATCAGCTGTTCATTACTTTATGCTGTTCACTATTTAGTGAACAGTGAGGGGTAATGCAGGATGGAGGATTCAGTGGGGGGGCTCTTCGAAACTCTTCCTTTATCAATATTCTATTTTCCGAGTATGATTCGATGCAACACATAGACGTTAAGGAGTGAAGTACATGGAAGCCGACACAAAGAAACAGTTGGGTAAGATTGCGAACACCATTCGAGAGCTTTCGATGGAAGCGGTGCAGAAGGCAAATTCGGGACACCCCGGTCTGCCGATGGGGTGCGCGGAGTTCGGCGCTTTCCTATATGGAGCTTTGCTGCGCCACAATCCCAAAAATCCGAAGTGGCTGAACCGCGACCGCTTTGTGCTTTCCGCGGGACATGGCTCGATGCTCCTCTACTCACTCTTGCACCTCAGTGGATTTGGGCTTACGCTCGACGACATCAAGAGTTTTCGACAGATCCGCTCGAAGACGCCAGGTCACCCCGAGTCGCATATGACTGTGGGAGTGGAGGCAACGACGGGACCTCTTGGCCAGGGAGTGGGCAACGCGGTGGGTCAAGCTCTGGGACTCAAGATGCTAGCAGCGCGTTTCAATACGGATGACTGTCCGCTATTCAACGCAAAAGTATACTGCCTGGCGGGAGATGGCTGCCTGATGGAAGGGGTTTCTGCGGAGGTTTCCTCATTGGCGGGGCATTTGGGGCTTGACAATCTGGTGCTCATTTACGATGCCAATAAAGTCACTCTGGATGGCTTCTTGGCAGACTCTGATTCCGAAGACACGAAGCTGCGCTATTTGGCGTATGGCTGGGATGTCCATGAGATCGATGGGTATGATCTCGAGCAGATGGAAAAGGTCTTCTTCGATATCCGAGACCATCAGACAAAGCCATGTCTTGTCATCATGCATACGATCATCGGCAAAGGCTCTCCCAATAAAGCAGGAACACACAAGGTGCATGGATCTCCACTTGGAGTTGAAGAGGTTGAGGCGACGAAAAAGGCGCTAGGGCTTCCCGAAGAGGAATTTTATGTACCACAGTCTGTCTACACATTTTTCGAGCAGAAGCTGAACAAAGATGCGGCCTTGGAGCAGAAGTGGAAAGAGATGTTCCGCCGCTACTCTGAAAACAAACCCGATCTCTACAAGAGCTTCATGAAGATGGTGGAGAAGAGGCTGCCGGATGATCTCGAAGAGCAACTGCGCAAAGTCGAAATCAAAAACCCCATAGCAACGCGCAGCGCTTCTCAATTTGTGCTGAACGCTCTGGGCGATTTGCTCCCGCAAATCATTGGCGGCTCGGCTGACCTTTCTTCGTCAGACATGACGATGATGAAAAAATTCCCGATCATTGCCAAAGGCAACTATGCGGGACGCAACATCAAGTACGGCATCCGGGAATTCGGAATGGCGACGACGGCGACAGGACTTGCCCAGACGGACATGTTCATCCCGTACGTGGGAACGTTTCTGACGTTTTCCGACTACATGCGCAATGCGATCCGGTTAGCGGCACTTTCACAGACACAAGTGATTTACCAATTTACGCACGACTCAATCTTTTTAGGCGAAGACGGTCCAACGCATCAGCCGGTGGAGCATTTGGCTTCGCTGCGCACGATGCCGAATCTGCACGTCATCCGTCCTGCGGATAACTGGGAGACGAAGATGGCGTGGATCGCAGCCTTGCGCTACCGAGGTCCAACGGCGATTGTTTTATCGAGACAATCCTTACCCGAACTGGCTGGCTGCAACGTTCCTTACGAGCAGGGAATGGCGAAGGGCGCCTACATTGTGAAGAAAGAAAATTCCAAACCCGATTTCGCTCTGATTGCAACGGGATCTGAGGTTTCTTTAGCAATGGATGTCGCAGCTGCTCTAGAGAAGATCGGCAAGTCGGTGCGCGTGATTTCGATGCCTTGCTGGGAGCTTTTTGATCAGCAGAGCGATGCTTATAAAAATAGCATCGTGGGTGGAGATCTTGGCCGCCGAGTCAGCATTGAGGCGGGTGTGAGCTTCGGCTGGTCAAAATGGATCGGGCCAGAGGGGATTGCCATCAGCATCGATTCGTTTGGAGAGTCTGCGCCGCAAAGCGATCTCGCTGCGGAATTTGGATTTACTGTGGATTCGATCTTAGACCGGCTTTTGAAATGAATGATCTTTTCTTAAAGGCGCTCCGTTGTGAGCCCGTCCCGCGTCCGCCTGTGTGGTTGATGCGTCAGGCGGGTCGCTACATGCCGCAGTACCGCGCGCTCCGCGCGCAGCACTCGCTCTGGGAGATGTTCCACTCTCCCGAGCTGGCAGCGCGCGTGACTCTGCTTCCCATCGAGCTTTTGGGCGTCGATGCGGCAATTGTCTTTTCCGATATCCTTGTCGTTGCTGAGATGCTGGGTCTTTCCGTTCAATTCCCTGAAAAGGGTGGGCCGCGGGTAGAGCCAGCTATCCACACTGCGCAGCAAGTATTTTCTCTTCAAAGATTTCCGGCAGAAAAAGCGCTCGGTTACGTGCTTGAGACCCTTCGGAGGGTCAAACAACAGATCGAGGTGCCTCTCATTGGTTTTTGCGGCGGGCCGTTCACGGTGGCAAGCTACTTCATCGACTCCACGAGCCAAACGGCCTTTGAGCGAACAAAGCGGTGGATGCGCGAAGATCCCAAGAGCTTACACGCCCTACTGCAGATGATCACCGATGCGAGCATTGAGTATTTGCTGGCGCAAGTGAGAGCGGGAGCGGATGTGCTGCAGATTTTTGATTCCTGGGCAAGTGTGCTGGAGGGAGAGGAGTTTGAGGAGTATTCGCTGCACTACTTGCAGCAGATGGTGGATGCGCTGCGGGGAACGGGTGTGCCAGTGATCCTCTTCTGCCGCGACTCGAGCCTGCGTGCAGAGCCTCTCTCAAAGATTGCTCCCGCCTGCATTAGTTTTGATTGGCACGCGCCGATGGCTGATTTGCGCAAGGTCGTGCCGCAGTCAATTGCAATCCAGGGCAATTGCAACCCTGAAGAGCTCAAGCGCCCTCCTGAGGAGATAGAGTTTGAGGTGAAAGCGCTTCTGCGCTCAATGGAAGGAGCGCGCGGCTTTATCGTGAATCTGGGTCATGGAGTCACTCCCGACATTCCTCTTGAACATGTGCAGTGCTTTGTGAATGCGGTGAAGGGAAAATGATAGCGCGCTCAACGAAATGAGCGCGCAGAATGGCTTAGCATCAAATCAAAGATAAGTTGTCTGAGCCCCAGACTGGTTGGGCGTCCTCTTTCCAGCGGAGCTTTTCGTAAAGTCCAGCAGCTTCTGCGGCCTTGACAAACAGATCTGGATCTCTAAGGACATTTCTTTCGCCGTAGCCAATTTCGTTTGGGCATCCTGCCTGCAACCATACATGGTAATAGAGATTGTTTCTCTCCTCTAAGGATAGTTGATCGATTCTCGACTGGTGAAACTCTCTGAAAGCTTCGCCAGCTCCAACAACAAGACCCATTCTTCCCATGACAAACATGTAGATTTTATGCTGAAGAAGGTGATCAACCGAAAGGGGCGTTGTAATCAAACTGCGCGTGATGGGACAATATTTGGGAGCAATTTCCCTGGCTATGCGGGCATAGTCTGAATTTTCCACTCTGCTACAAATTGTTGGATGATCTACTTCAATGCTGGAACTGTCTGTGAGGTGGTGCACGCCAGGAGCGGGCCAATGGTCTACCGGTTTAGAGATTGATTTTCCGCGGGAGAAGTATTGATCTGGGTGGGGAATATCGCGATACTCAGTACCTGGGGGAGGACACCAGTGCTCGACTGGTTTGGACATTAATTGCCCGGTCACTGGATCGGTAAAACATACCGGTGCCCGATGAACCAAGTGAGGAAGTTTGTTTTTTACAAATTCGATCAAACGTGCTTTTATATCGAGGTGTGCACTGAGGTAATAACTGGGACCTCCTGTTCTGTCGAGCTCAGTTATCATAATGTCATCGGAGATAGATATCCGGGTGTAGTCGGAAAGACTGATGCCATTTCTGTCGAAACTTGCACTTATCTGTTCGCGTAAACCTTTTAACTCTTCAGATCCAGGCTCAGTGTAAGATCCACACACAGCGTGCGTGCGCTGGTGAAAGGAAGCGCTTGGTCCATCTAGATATAAAGACATAAAACCTCGTATTTTGAATAGAAATACAGAATTATTTTAAGTGAAAAACAAATTAATGTAAATATTAAAAACCAATTGATTTTTGCCCGCTCAGCGAGAGTTGTTTATAAGTGTCAACGCGCTTAAAAGAT
The DNA here is from genome assembly GCA_040389485.1 of Chlamydiota bacterium. Lineage (GTDB taxonomy): Bacteria > Chlamydiota > Chlamydiia > Chlamydiales > Rhabdochlamydiaceae > JAZJZV01. Next base: position 4,787 of record JAZJZV010000023.1, on the reverse strand, counting down.
CGGATTGTCATTTCACCACTTGGCAAGCGGAGGCATCGAGCAGAGGATCGCCTCGGGGTTGCCGCCTGACATAAATCCAAATTTGGTGCCGCGGTCGTAAAGTAGATTAAACTCGACGTAGTGCGCTCTGAGTTCGAGCTGCCGCTCTTTTTGTTCTGGCGTGTAGTCGATCTGAGTGCGTCTGTCATAGATGGGCAAAATGGTGTTGAGGAAGGTGTTTCCCACCTGTTTCCAGAGGGCCAAATCGCTCGCAAAGTCGCCGGTGTTGAAGTGGTCGAAGAAGATGCCTCCGACGCCTCTTTCTTTTTTCCAATGGGGGATGAAGAAGTACTCTTTGGCGTTTTGCGAAAATGAGGGATAGATATCTTCGCCGAAGGGGTCGAGGGCTGTTTTGGCGACGTTGTGGAAGTGCTCTGTGTCCTCGGGATAGGGGACGCCCATGGGGGTGAGGTCGTAGCCGCCGCCAAACCAGCTCTTTTGCTCGGTGGCGATGTAGCGGATGTTGAAGTGCACAGTGGGAGCGTGGGGGTTGTGCATATGAGTGATGAGGCTGACGCCGGTGGCAAAGAAGCTGCCGAGAGATTGGGAAGGCTTATCGATGGCCGGGAGTTCATCGCCTGCGACGGCGGAGAAGTTGACGGCTGCTTTCTCAAACACATCCCCGCGGAGCACTGCCATTTCGCCGCCGCCGCTTCCCTTTTGGTAATTCCAGGGAGTGCGGATAAAGCGTTTCTCTGTTTCAAAATTTTCAAAGTGGGCGATGATCTTTTCTCGCAGTTCTTTCAGGTAAGCAACAATCTCGTCTTTAATTTTATCTGTTTGATCCATTAGACTTTCCCCAAAAAGTATGAATAAACTGGAATTTTGAGTTTTCCAAGGCTTTTTGGCGATAAAAAAATAGTAGGTTGGTGATGCAAAAGAAAAGAGCGATCATTTTGGGTGCGGGGATCTCCGGGCTTGCCACAGCGTGGTACTTGAATCGCACCAATGTTCCCATGGACATCACGATCGTCGAAAAGTCGGACCGCGCGGGAGGTTGGCTGCATACGGACCATTCTAAAGGGTTTCACTTTGAGAAGGGCCCGCGCACGTTTAAGGTGGACAAGTGTCCGCATACGATCCAGCTGATGGCGGAGCTCGGAATGGAATCAGACGTGGTGTGGTCGCAGGCAAGGCCGCACCATCGCTACCTCTGGAGTCAAGGAGAGCTGCATCGGTTTCCGACAAATCCCTTTTCGTTCATGGTCTCGCCCATCACGAAGGGTTTCTTGCGGGCGTTGCTGATGGAGTGGAAAAAGCCGCAGAAGATGGGCGATGAAACCGTTTGGGAATTCGTGCTCCGCCGTTTTAACTATGATGTCGCGCGTTTGTTCTTTGATCCAATGGTCGTGGGGATTTTTGGAGGCGATATCCGCAAAATTTCAGTGCGCGCTTGTTTCCCGCGCTTAAAGCAGTGGGAAGAGACGCATGGATCGGTCACCAAAGGCATGCTCGCTCATATGAAAGAAAAGAGAAAGATGTCCCCGTTTTCAGAGCATATTCCGACACTGCCGCTGTCGGCGATTTTTTCTTTTCGCGCGGGGATCGAGCAGCTTCCCTGTGCTCTTGTCGATCAAATCCCCGCAACGATTCACTACAATACGGAAGTGCAGGGGATCCGTTTTGAAGAGGGACGCGTCGTGGTCGATGCCGATGGAATGCAGGTGGAAGGAGATTACCTCTTCAGCGCACTTCCTGTGAAACAGACGGCGAAATTGCTGAAGAGTCATGCGAAAGAGGTTTCTGTGGAATTTTCGCGGATCTTTTCCGAGGGGATTGCAGTCATCAATTTCGGCTACGATGCCAAAGTGCTCCCCGTTCAGGGATTTGGATACCTGACTCCGACTTATGCAGGCGAAGACATTTTGGGCGTCGTGTTCGATTCTTCCGTTTTTCCCGAACACAATCGCACGCCCCAAGAAACGCGCCTGACGATCAAAATCCAAGAGACGGGAAGAGCGGAAGAGGACTACATTCAAGCAGCTCTCAAAGGAATCCGCCGCCATTTGGGGATTTCTCAGATGCCCAAGGCGGTTTCATTCAAGCGTGCAATTGATGCGATCCCTCAGTATGGCGTGGGGCATTTGGAAAGAATCGGTGAGCTGAAGCAGGCCCTGCGGGCACAATTGCCCCAGTTGCATCTCGTCGGCAGTTATCTGCGTGGAGTGAGCGTCGATCAGTGCATTGCTAGGGCAAAAGAGGCCGTCAATGAATGGCAAGCGGCCGCATGTACTACTTGCGCACGAGTAGTGGGTGCGACGAGTCTTTGAGGAAGTCGCCGTAGACATATCCCAGTTTTTTGAGGAAAGGAGCGTGAGGGTCTTTAATCTCAGCGCGGTACAGAGTCTTTTGACCGCCAAAGCCCATCATGAACAGTCGGATCCCCGGTGTTGCAAATAATGTGGGCCAGGGAATGGGAAATTGGGGAGAGATGATGAGGACATTGCCTTTCTTTGAGGGGAGGGGGAATCCACTGACCTCGCCGGTGGAGTCGCTAAGCTGCAAAAGGAGCGCTCCAGTAAGCGGCTGAAGACAAGAGCTTTCTGTCAGGGGAAGTTCTTTGGAGAATGGAGAGGTGTGGCCCGCAGCGAGAAAGAGGTCGAATGCGATGCGTAGTGGGGTCGTCCTGAAGATCTCCGCAACCACCTCTGCGATGTTGTGCTTCTGCGTGATCTTTTTGATCTGCGCATCTTCCCTCCACATATCGTATCCGTCGACAAATTGAGTCTGGGTCTGAGTTTGAGTGCGTGCTTCCTTGCGCGTTTTAGTGCGATTCGAAAGGGCCTGGTCCAAATGCCTATTGAGCACATCGACTTGCTCGACGGAGAACAGTTCTTCGAGTTCGATAAACTTGTTTTTTTCAAAAAAATCGCGGTGTTCTAACTGAACGGTAAACGGCATGGTTTATAACTGTTGTAAACGGTTAAGGGCAAGTTGGGCGTTTTCTGCGGTCGTAAATGCAGAGAGTCTGACATAGCCTTCTCCACAAGAGCCGAATCCAACGCCGGGGATGCAAATCATGTGACACTTTTCAAGTAAGCGATCAAAAAACTCCCAAGAGGTGGTGCCGCGCGGTGTTTTCCAAAAGAGGTAGGGAGAGTCGACTCCGCCGTAGCACGTGTGTCCAAGGAGCTGCAGTCCCTCTTTGAGGATTTTTGCCTGGGCGAGGTAGGAGTGCACTTGCTGCTGGGTTTCTGCTTTTCCTTGGGGAGTATACACCGCTGCTGCGCCCTTTTGGATGGGATAGGCAACGCCATTGAATTTGATCGACTGCCGCTTTTCAAAGAAGGGACGCACGGGGATTTTTTTTCTTCCCGAGCGCACGCAGACGCTGTTGGGGATGACTGCATAAGCGCAGCGCAGTCCTGTAAATCCTGCGGATTTAGAAAAGCTGCGGAATTCCATCGCGCATTCTTTGGCTCCGGGGATTTCAAAAATGGAGCGAGGGACATCGCTTGAGGTGATGAATGCTTCGTAGGCATTATCGACGAGCAGGAGAGCCTCCTCTTGGAGTGCATAATCCACCCATTTCTGGAGCTCTGCGCGGTTCATCGCCATGCCCGTCGGGTTATTGGGCGTGCATAGGTAGATGAGATCGCAGTGGGTTTGCGGAGGAAGAGGAGCAAATCGGTTTTCTTCGAGGCAAGGGAGTGAAAGAATTTGTTGTTTTCCGGCCAGACGATTGGAGTCGAGATAAGCGGGGTAGGTGGGATCGGAGATGGCGACGATGGAACGGGGGCTGAATAGCTCAGTGATATTGACGGTGTCGCTGTTTGCTCCATCGGAAATGAGAATTTCGTCAGGGCCAATTCCCAAATGGGAAAACTCGTTTTCTGCAATTGCCTCTTTCAAGAAGCGGTAGCCGCAGCTTGGACCGTAGCCCTTCATCCCTTCCACTGTCGTCATTTCTTGGATCGCTTGGGAAATTGCATGAGCGACTGAAGGGGCAAGAGGCATGGCTATATCGCCAATCCCAAAGTTCAGAACGGCAGCAGAAGACCTGGCAGCTTTGTGCTTTTCGAGTTTTTCCTCGATGATGGGGAAAATGTACTCTCTTTTCAGCCTGGAAAAATAGGGGTT
>JAZJZV010000023.1:378-658 GCA_040389485.1 Chlamydiota bacterium | reverse complement strand
GAGCTTTGCCATAGTAGGGGCCAGTGTCGATGGAAATCACAAAAAAGTAAAGGTTTTTTCGTGACGGGGATTATAAAAATTTGTTATGTACCGATCTGAGTCCTTCAACTATTGGTGTGTCATGAGCAAAAAAAATCCCTTCTTCTCTTCACTATCCCTATTTACCGTCTCTTCCCTTCTATGCGTCATGACGACACGTACCGCTACATCAGCGACTTATAACGTCACTTCGTCTGCGGACAATCTGTCTTATCCGGGAACGGCGGGAACGCTGCGTTGG
>JAZJZV010000023.1:0-368 GCA_040389485.1 Chlamydiota bacterium | reverse complement strand
CCTGTCAACAATTCCGTGATCTTTGATGCGACGGGAAATGCTGGCGTGACAATCGATGGACAAAACCAATTTCAGGCATTTTTAGTCACGGCGGGAGCATCCACGTTTCAAAACTTTGCCAATCTGACGGTGCAAAACTGTCTTGCCAAAGGGGGAGCTGGAGGCGCTGGCGGGATCGCCACAAGCAATTCTGCAGGTTCAGGCGGTGGTGGTGGTGGGCTGGGGGCTGGGGGCGCTTTTTTCATTTTTACCGGTGCTGAGGTGACGATGGCAGCCACCGTTGCCAATCTGCAGATCAACAGTTGCAGCGCGCAGGGAGGAAATGGCGGAGCGGGCGGAGGGCTTAATGGAGGGACCATATGCACGGG
>JAZJZV010000022.1:0-1922 GCA_040389485.1 Chlamydiota bacterium | reverse complement strand
ATGGCGCAGCCCCTGTCGACACCAACAAGGGTGTAGCCTTCGAGAAGTCGTTCTCGCGCCAGCAGTACGGAATCACGATCATCATGACGCCGACTGTCAACATGCCCGATATGGAAGAGCCTCAGACAGAAGGCAATGGGTTCATCACTCTGCAGACCAATGTGACCTTCGATACTCCGAAAAAGACCCACCACGAAGACCGCCCCCTCATCAATCGCCGCCATATTGAGAACGAGGTGCGTGTGAGCGATGGTCAAACGGTGATCCTCGGAGGCTTGCGCAGACAGACCTCGCAGGACAGCGAGGAAAAGGTTCCTTTCCTGGGCGACATTCCTGGCTTGGGCAAGCTCTTTGGATCGGTCAACCTCACCAATGACAGCACCGAAATGTTCATCTTCATCACTCCGAGAATCGTCCTCGATCCGCAAGAGCAGCTGATTCAAATCCGGACAGAGGAAATGATGAAACGCCCCGGAGACATTCCCGAGTATTTGCAGAGGGTTGTCGAGGCGCAAGAAAGAGACGCGCACCAACTTTTCAAAAACAGCTTTAAAGCCTTTTTTAGCCACTCCAATGTTTAAAACGTCGCAGATCAGAGAGAAGCTCGATGAACTTCTGAGAGCTTTGAAGAAAAGAGGCAAGAAAACTCCGCCGGCAGAGGCTCTTGCTGCATTTAAGACGGGCATTTTCAAAGGGGTCATTGATGCCGAAGAGATCGCAGCGCGCTTTTCCCTCACCTATACCGCCAGTCTCTCCGAGTTTCCGTTTGTACGCGATCAAATCACGCGCATCCCCTACGCATTTGCAAAGAATCATCTTCTGCTCCCTTTAGAAGAGAAAGAAGGATTCCTGCACGTTGCGATGATCCACCCCTTTCACTTCGAGGCGCTCGAAGAGTTGCGGTGCATGACAGAGTGCCAGGTGATCGAGGTCTTAGCTCCCCGCCATGCTATTGAAGAGGCCATCGAGCAGTGCTACCATCAAAAGGAAAACGAAGCCTCCGACTACATCGCGAGCCTGCAGCAGGACGACATTTCCTCCTTTTCTTCCGATGATGAGGAAGGGTATGACCTGCTCGAGAAAGCATCAGAGTCCCCCGTCATCCGCATGCTCAATGTCATGCTGGCCGAGGCAATTCAACAAGGGGCTTCCGATATCCACTTTGAGCCTTTGGAAAATGGACTGGGCGTTCGGTACCGCATCGACGGCGTCCTGCAACAGAGGCATGCTCCCCCCAAAGACTTTCAATCGCAGCTCACCACCCGCATCAAAGTCATGGCGCGCCTGGACATCGCAGAACACAGGCTTCCCCAGGATGGACGAATCAAATTGCGGATGGGAGGCAGGCAGATCGACTTCCGCGTCAGTACCGTGCCCGTCGTGTTCGGCGAGCGGATCGTCTTGCGCATTTTGGACAAGGGCAACGTCGTCCTTGGACTCAATCGAATTGGCATGCATGCCTCCACTATCTCCACGTTTGCAAAACTCATTCGCCTGAGCGAAGGGATTGTCCTCGTCACAGGCCCCACCGGAAGCGGTAAAACGACGACCCTCTATAGCGCTCTCTCGGAGATCAATACGTCAGAGATGAACATCATGACCATTGAGGACCCCGTCGAGTACAAGCTCCAGGGGATGGCGCAAATCGGCGTCAATCCCAAGATCCACCTGAACTTTGCGACGGGATTAAGGCACATTTTGCGGCAAGACCCGGACGTGATCATGATTGGGGAAATCCGCGATAAAGAGACGGCAGAGATCGCCATCCAAGCCTCTTTAACAGGTCACCTCGTGTTGAGCACTCTCCATACCAACGACGCTCCCTCCGCATTGACCCGTCTCGTCGATATGGGCATCGAGCCTTACCTGCTCACTTCCTCTGTTGTGGGCGTTTTAGCTCAGCGCCTCGTGCGCCTCATTTG
>JAZJZV010000021.1:936-2798 GCA_040389485.1 Chlamydiota bacterium | reverse complement strand
CGGATTTCAACCCCTTTTTCTTTTGCAGAGGAGAGCAGCGCATGGATAATGGTCTCTGAGGAATCGGTGATGGGAAACATCCGTCCGTCTTCTTCTGTTTTGAGAGTCACTCCATGATCTTCAAACCACTTGATGGTGTCTTTAGGCTGGAAATGGTGGAAGGGGCCGAGGAGTTCTTTGTTGCCCCGGGGATAATGATGCACGAGTTTTTTGGGGTCGAATTCGGCATGGGTGACATTACACCGTCCGCCGCCAGAAATTTTGACTTTGGCAAGGAGTTGGCGAGTTTTTTCTAAGACAATCACTTTTGCGTCTGGGCATAGCTCCGCGCAGATGTTGGCTGCAAAAATCCCTGCGGCGCCGCCGCCGATGATCAGAATGGTTTTCATCATATTTACACCTGCGAAGAGTCCCGAAAATCAACTGGAGGGACAGTCCCATACAGAGATCCCAGAGTATAAGCGTCTGTAAAATAAGGGGCGATCTTTTTTATTTCGGTGAAAAAATGTTTGATTTGATTATGTAAAATTGTAAAAGAAGGTTGAGAGACTGCCTTTGAATTAAGTCTTTGCCCGCTTTTTTTGAACATTTTTTAAAATTGACTAGGGGTCGAATTGAGGTTGGTTTTTGTTCTCAGTATAACAGCCATGACAGAATTTTTATTTGCTGGAGAAGAGGATTTTCCAGAGCTGTTATTCTATCCCCGTGAAAATATTTCTGAATTTGAGTGGGAAAAGCCTACAACCCCTCTTTTGGTGGAGAGGGAGGATGTCAAGAGTCGCGATTTAAGCGATTCGCATAGTCATTACCCGACCCCCAAGCGCATCGCCATGGGACATAGCGAAGGGAAGGGAATTGGTTTTGATTATGGGTATACGACACTTGATATTGCTCTCGCGCCTTACTATCAGAAGGGTCACGTGCTTCCGATGATCGATATCAACGCGGATTACTTCGACGATAATACCTGGGAAGCGAATCTGGGTGTGATTGCAAGGTATATTCCCAAAGAAGCCCCTGTGCTGCCGGGATTGAACATGTTTTACTCCTGGAGAGAAGGGAGAAGGGCTAACTATCAAATGCTTACCATCGGATTCGAGTTGCTTGGGGCCGTTTGGGATTTGCGTGCAAATGGCTACATCCCCATTGGCCAGCGCAAACATATCAATAGACATAAGCAGAAATTTCCAGGGGGATTTGAATCAGAGATCATTGACAACGAATTTGCTCTTAGTGGATTCAATGCAGAGGTGGGAGTTCAATTCTTTCAAGCAGGTAATTTCTTCCTATATGCTGCAGGCGGGCCCTACTATTTGACTGGGCCGTTCGATACCAAGAGCTGGGGGGTTGAGGGAAGGCTGCAACCACAATATAACGATTATATCACCATGAACTTAAGCGTGAGTAATGATCGCATTTTTGGGACGATCTTTCGAGCGGAGCTCGTCCTGTCGGTTCCTCTCTACAACTTTACTTCCATGAAGAATCGCTCCGGTCCAGGGAAAATCACCAACAGACAAATTTATCAGCCGGTGAAGAGTTTTGATCCCGTGATGTTAAGTCGCGGATGCTGTTGGAATGGAAATTTCTAAATCTATTGATATGACCATTATTTAATAAATACGCTTTTTATGTGATTGGTATTTAGCGATTTGATTCACTTTTGTTTTCTTGTGGTTTGTTAATTTCTTTGCATTTTATTTAATAAATTTGATTTTAAAACATAAATAATGCTACAAACAATTCTAGAGCTGTAAATAGATGTATTGCGTGCTTGCGCGATAGTTTATTCATTGTTTGCAACCTATTCTAGAAGTTGTACCTGCTCTGCGAAAGGTGTTGGATGGAATTTAAAAAAAGCA
>JAZJZV010000021.1:0-926 GCA_040389485.1 Chlamydiota bacterium | reverse complement strand
GCTGAATTCTACCTCATTGACAGGGGGGCTAATCACTGTAGCAGTGGCGACAACTGTGATTCTATCCATCGCCAATGCCCCTCAGCAAACTCGGGTGGTTAAGGGGAAGAAAACCAAGAGCACATCTTCATTCTTGTGGCAAAAAGATGAACCTCCTAAGGTGCGTAGAAAAGCCCATGAAAAATGGCCTACACCCAAGCGCATTGCTTTAGGGCATAGCGAAGGAAAGGGTATTGGTTTTGATTATGGATATACGACACTAGACGTTGCATTTGCTCCTTATTACGAGAAAGGCAGTGTACTTCCGATCATCGATGTGAACGGGGCGTACTTTGACAATAACACCTGGGAAGCAAATGTGGGTGTGATTGCCAGATATATTCCCAAGGATGCTCCGGTGATCCCGGGGCTGAATATGTTTTATTCCTGGAGAGAGACGACTAGGGCTAACTATAACATGTTGACCATTGGGATGGAGCTATTAGGGGCCGTTTGGGATTTTCGCGCCAATGGCTACATTCCCCTAGGCCAAGACAAGCACACCAAAAAGCACAAGTTTAAGTTCCCTGGGGGATTTGAAGCGGAGTCTTTTGACAACCAATTTGCTCTCAGTGGGTTCAACGCTGAGGTGGGAGTCCAATTCTTTCAGGCTAAAAATTTCTTTCTGTATGCTGCAGGAGGACCCTACTATTTGACTGGGCCGTTTAATACTAAGACATGGGGAGTTGAGGGCAGGCTGCAACCGCAGTATAACGATTATGTCACCATGAACCTAAGTGTGAGCAACGACAATATCTATGGTACGATCTTTCGCGCAGAGCTCGTCCTCTCGCTTCCCCTCTATAATTACACCTCAATGAAGAAGCGCTCAGGGCCTAGAGGAATTACCAATCGACAGATCTATCAACCGGTTAGGAACTTTGACC
>JAZJZV010000020.1:0-16973 GCA_040389485.1 Chlamydiota bacterium | reverse complement strand
GGTGGAAGTAACGAGTCCCGATGGCCCATATTGGTTAGAAACGTTTAAAAATCGGGAGTTTTGCTCGGAGAGTCTCTCAAGCAGATCTCTTTGTGTTTTGACAACGCCCAAAGAGGCGATCAGTTCCTCTTCCTGGACGTGTCCATTGGGATCGAACTGAGTGTACCGATGGGCGTACTGAGGCATTTCTCGAGAAGAATATCGTGTGACTGCGGACATGTGCCGCCCGGTGTGGTCATACGCGATACGGGAATGATCCGGTAGCGTGAATGAAATGCACCTCCCAAAGTCGTCGTAATGCCAGAGGTAAACGAGGCCGTGAGGACTCGTTTCTTCGGTGAGCTGACCAAAGAGGTTATAGCTGCGCTTCAGCGTTAGGTTTTGCTTGTGGTCGATGATTTCAACGGGTTCCATCCCATTTTCATAGACGTACTCGTAGTCGATAGTGCCATCGGAGCTCTTTTGCTCGAGCATTCGTCCGAGTCCGTCGTAATCGCAGGTGATGACGACCTTGCTATTGAGAGTTTTTGTCTTGACTCTTCCTGCCGGGTCATAGGTAAATAGGGTCGTTCTTTCACCAGATTCTATTTCTTTGAGGACGCGTCCCATGGCATCGTACTTCCATTCGGTCGCAATCTGCCTAACCAACCTGTCTTGGTCATAAATAGAAGTCATCCGTTTGATCCGATTGCCCGATAGGTCGTAACAATACTCCTCTTTTGAGACGGTGGCGTACTTGGGATTTTGGTTTTCGATACTGACTAATCGGCTAAGAGCATCATAGGTCTCTATTTTGCGATTTCCCATCGGATCGATCGTCGTCTTCTGAAGCACGCGCTGGCCAAGAGTATTCCGGGATGTCTCGCTATAGATAAACTCCGTCACATGTCCTTCGGGATCGGTATGCTTGCAGAGTCTTCCTTCCGCATCGTAATCGAAGAAATCAACCGCCACTCCCCTACTGGTGACGCGTGTCGCAGACCTTTTGCGGTTTTCCCGATCATAGGAGAATGTCATGTGGTTCTCGCGGGCAGAGGTGGCATCCTCTTCCCACGTTTCTGCGACGCGTCCCTCCTCATCACAGAGGGTCACTTTGGTCACAGGACCAGCAGTGGCCGTTAGCACGTGACCCAGCGGATCATAGGTATACCGCTTGATCCTCCCACCGGCGTCTTCTTCGACCAGTCTTCCGGCCCCATCATAGGTATAGAGAGTGACAAGACCCACAGAATCTGTATGCGAAAGAAGATGGAAAGCATTGTACTCCCACAGTTCTTGGCTAAGAACCTCTCCGTTGGATGCGTACAGGGTTTCCGATTTCTTTCTTTGTAAACAGTCATAAGTGTATTCAACGCGGGCGCCGTCAGGATAGACTGTCTCTACGAGCGCGTTGCTGGCTGAATAGGTATGCTGCGTGCGACTGCCATCGGGATGGGTGATCTCTGTGGGCTTCCCGTAGGCGTTGTAGAGGGTCTGGGTTGTCTCACCGCAAGGGGCCGTCGCCTGAGCTAAATAACCGAATGCATCATAGGAAAACTTGAGAAGGGGGCGAGAGGCTTGCTCTCCTGGGTTCTGAACGAGGGGGAACTCCGTCTCAATGCACTTGCCAAAGGAGTCGTATTTCTGGAGGGTTTCATTCTCCCGGCTGTCCGTCTGCGAGACGAGCCGCCCCTTTGCATCATAGATATTCCGGGTAATCTTGACCAAGCCCTCCTCATCCCACTCTTCACACGAGAGCGGTCTTCCCGAGGGCGTGTAAGTGTAGATCTTCTTTAGAGACCCCACCTCTTTGCTCTCCATCAGGTTGCCGTGAACGCTGTAACGGTAGGTGTTTGCCTGGCCGAGGGGCGTTGTCTTTAGCACCACCCTTCCCTGATTGTCATAACCTGTGCGAAGGGTGTAGCGGTAGTTGCCCTCAGCATCATATATCCTCTCCTCATCCACCCTCTGCTGCGGAGAGTAGTGGTATTCCACCTTTGACAGAAGATGCTCTTCTCCATTTTCCCAGCAGCTTTCCACCACAGATGTTCTCATGCCGGTAGTGGGATCGATGCCATATGTTTTAATGCTCCGCTCGGTCACCTGGGCGGGATTGCTTGGATCTTCGCTGCATCCATCATCAGTGATCTCTCTCACTAAAAAGTGGTCTGCATCATAGAAGAAAAATTGCCTCGTGATCACCTTGTTGCGATCACACATGAGTTTGGAAGTGACGAGATCTGTACCCGGCAAATACGTGTAGTGGCAGATCGTCCCGCCCTGTTCTTCTTCGTAAGTGGGGACATTGAACACGGGCAGATAGCGGTACTGCTTGTAATAGCTCTCTGCTCCTTGCAACTCCCCCCTCGGCGTCATAGCAAATGGCCCTTTTGCCTCACCCGTCAGGTTACCCCAGAACTTTTCTTCGATCACATTGCCCGATGCATCGTAGGCGAAGGTCCTGGAAAAGAGCGGTTCGCCATGGTTGTTAAACATCACCTTAGCGATCAGGTTCTGTTCCTCCCAAATGAGATGCAAGGAGCTTTCGTGCCTCTGCCTCTCATCAAAGTACTCCACTCGGGAAAGTCGATTCTTTTCATGATGGTAGACAGTGCGAACCCCTTCGAAGTCGATCACCTCTGTTGCCCCTTCGTGGTATTTGAAGTGAGCAATGGTGATCACTTCTCCACTTGGGCCCACAGGCCCTTCAATCGATCTCACGCGATCGATCCAGAAGGGTTTCTTCTCATGGTCCTCTGCCCATTTGCGCTCTTCTTTCTTGGAGGTAGGCCCATAGTAATTGACCGCGAGCTGCATCTGCCCACCTAAATCAAGTGCGCGCAGCCGCAACCCCTTGCCCTTTCTCGATGATTCAAAGTGCACCTGCTCCAAAGGCCGACAGTTGCTCTGCACATTGTTGAGATAGTTCCTGGACTCTTGATTAATCGAACGATAATGGAGGCATTTTCCATCGGAACTCGTCGCTTCAAAATGAAAATGCCTGTTCCCATCTCCCGCCTTGTGCATCTTCAGATTAATCCAGGAGAGTGTTCTTTGCTTAGAAGGTGGTTTGACTTGGAAAGACATCTCCGATTTGTCTTCGGAATGGCGATAAGCAATGACATGCTTGCTGGGGAGAATCTCCTCCACGAGATGAAAATAGTTCTGGACTCCGCTCGGCCTTACATATCTTCGCGTCCCTCCATCAGGCAAGTAAAGCACTGCTGTTTTTTTGTAATCGTTGATCTCGATCCGGTTGTTTCCTGCATTGCTACGAGCGCCAAGAACCCCTGAACACGACCCGGGTGCCTCTTTGGGTTTGAATCGATCGACCCCTTTGTGGGAACTCTCACGTACGTAGGTGATCATCGCGCCGCTTTTTTCTGCGAGGTAAAGCTCAGGATCACGCCCACCCCCACCTCTGTCATAGAGAAGATAGACGTGCGGTATGAAGTTCCACCCGCCTTGAATGAGCCACTTTCCCAGCAACTTTTTTAACTCGCAGTCCTGATTGTCTTCTGTTGGCAAGAGCGCTCCTTCGCTCGAATAGGTGCGCACAATCGGCAAAGGGATAGCACCTTCGATGGAAGCATCTTGAAAGTGCAGGTTGAGATGTCCAGAAACCACATTGACGTTGTGATAAAGAGAGAGATCTTCATCATCGGAGAAGAATGCGCCTCCTCCAGCTCTGAGGAGCAGAGGAATCCAGAGAAAAAGAAGGAAAAGATATCTCATTTCTCACCCCTTTCCAAAAAAAATGGAGAGCGTAAAAAAAAATTCGATATACTTCAAGTCCTTACATTTTATTTCTCGTTAAGTTATAAACGAGAAAAGGACATACCCCACTATGCGTTGTACTTGCTATTGCACTGCTGCCTCCTACGACACGAACCGCATCTACCAGTATCTGCAGCATCATGGCAACGCGCAGCTTTTCCGCGACGTCGTACACATCCAGCTAAAAGAAGATAAGCGCATCAAAGGGGACATCTTTTACTTTAGCTACGGATCAGTTGTCTGCTGGGGTTTTACTGAAGATGAAGAGCGGGAGCTGCTGCAGACCATCAAGGATTTCGAGAGGGAACCGCTTGCAAAAGTGGAGCTCGATGAGTTCACCTATTCTTATGGTGATGCGCTCAAAATCGAAGAAGACGAAATCACACTCCACAACAAAAGCACCCTGACAAAGCTCTCCCTTTCCCACGGGGTTGCTCAATCCGTAAAACTCTCTACGTTCGAAGAAGTGATCCAGAGAACGATCGAACACACCAAACACCTCCCCCAAGATCTGGCCAAAAAGGGGAAAATCCCCCTTTCTCGCCGCGACATCTCCAAAAAAATGGGAGAGATCTTCATCGAGCGCAACTTCATCAACCTTCATAGCGAAATCCTCGACACTCCCGAGTTTTTCTGGGACTACCCAGAACTCGAGCCTTTCTACCGCAAAACCGCTCACTACCTCGACGTCACCAAGCGCGTAGAAGTGCTCAACAAGCAGCTCAACGTCATCCACGAACTCTTAGAAATTCTCTCCACCGAAGTCAACCACCGCCACTCCGCTAGACTCGAGGGAATCATCGTCCTGCTCATCCTCATCGAAGTCACCATTGCCCTGATGCGCGATGTTTTCCATCTGATTTGAGGAACCATGGACCGCCAACAAAACTTCTGGCAGCTGGCCAGCATCCAGAGCGCCGCCCAAGCCATCCCCAGTATCCTCATCGGAGGGATCCTCGCTGAGCAATATGGCAGCGCGGTTGCCTTCACCTCCATCTGCGTGGGCAACCTCATCCTCTGGGTCATCGGACTCTGTGTCATCTCGATGGCCGCCAAATCGCGGACCAATGCCATCGAAAACGTAAAAGGCTACCTCGGGAAATTCGGCGGAACCGCCATGAGTCTCACCCTCGCTTTGGCCTTTATCGCCTGGTATATGCTGGAAATCCAATCGACAACGGACGCTCTCAAGCCCTTTTTCAAAACCACTGACAAATGGGATCCCCTCTTTTTCGGCTCAGTGTGCGGTGTTGTGATAGCCATCCTATCCCGTGGAGGCATCCGGCTCATCAAGTGGTTCTGCACGATTGCATTCCCGTTTTTACTCTGCTTCGTCCTCTATGCCATTTGGACCTCAGCTCCCATTGCACACGACGGACTCTGGGGCTTTTCTTTTTTAGGAATCATTTCAGCAGCATCTCTTACGCTCCCCGGAATGGTGAACCTCCCCACATTTTTCCGTCATGCGCGATCAAGAGCAGACTCCATCATCGCGCTAATGCTGCTCACCGTGTTCAATGCTCTCTTTCAAATCTTCAGCATTTATACCCGAATGACCCTCCCATCCGATTTTTTCACAAAACTCAACGCCTTCCCTGAATTAATCATTGCAGCCTTTGCTGTTCTATTATTGCTCTGCACCAATCTGGTGAATATCTATTTTGCCTCGGCATGCATCGAGTCAATCACCCAGAAAATCTCTAGGCCAAATGGATACTTACTCGTAGGAATCGTGGGAACAGCCGCTTACGCCTGCCTGCGCGACCCTACACCCGTCTTATTTTTAGAAAATCTGGTCGATAATTTTATTGCGAATTTGGGAGTTGTGCTCCTGATCTCCTACCTCGTCGGAGTGATCGTGAAGCACCGTCCTAGACAAATGGAAAAGGCGGTCAGCAATACCTGCTGGGGCATTGGCTGCCTCCTTGCGCTCATCGCGCAAGTTCAATACCCCGATAGGCTCGATCTCGTCTTTACAATTGGAGTCAGCTCTAGCGTCTTTTCATTCCTCTGCGTCCTCTTTATCGAGGAGACCCTTTGGTCATTTCGCAAGCTTCGCGCCAGGAACGTAAGATAGCGGCAATGCATCTAGTTGCAGAACTTGAGATACACTCGCAGGATAAATATGCGCTGCGCAATAGAGCGAAGGATCGGCAGCAGACACTCCCTTAACCTGTCCATGAACAGCAATCAGTTCTAGTAAATGCTCCTCCGAAGGAACAACGGGAGCGCTGTTAAAATCGGGATCATCGTGCACCCTGCAAAACTGCGGATAAAACACATCGCAAGCCAGGATCAGATGCGCTGCTTTAGTAAGCCACGGCTCCATCTGCTCCTTCAAGGTGTCCATCGTCAATGCATCAGAATAAGCACACCCTCCAAACACCACTATAGGCTCATTCTGGTGGAACATCCCCAAAGTCTTCATTTCATCTTCACTCAGAGCCCTAAATCCTCCCAAACCATCTCCCTCTAAAATTGCCACATAACGTCCCTTGAGGCTGCCTTGAGAATCAAATAAATCGTTCACGATCGCCATCTTGCCCTGCGTGCGGCTCAGCTCCGCCAACACAACCTGCATTGCATAGAGGTTCGGCGCATATTTCACGCCCCGCTTGTCCGTCCGAATGTGCTCAGCACCTACGTACTTGCCCCACATCTGGACACGAGCTCCCGCCACATCCATCTCTTGCTCAAAACCCTTGAGCAATTCCGCATAACGCATCGCAATCCAGTTAGAAAAACGGCGCTGTAAATCCACCGCCAACTTTCTGCTAAACTTCGTACTAATCGGAGAAATGTCCTTCAGTTTTGCAGTATCCGTTCTTCCGCCTTTCTCCGGATCACTTACTTTAATGAAAGCCAAAAGATACAAACAGGCGAGATTGATCACCGTATTCGGAAGCATCCACTCGTCTTGGATCGCCTCTTCCCGGCTGCTCTCCAAAGCCTCGATTCTCTTCTTTCCCTCTTCTTCCATCTTATCCAAATCCAGCTCAAGAGCAGATTGGATCAAATGCGAGGCCAAAAGCGCCATTCCATGGCAGCAGTTAGACGTCGTATGCCCATCGAAAGCAGAATAGTTCTTCTCCTTGAAGCTCTCGATCGCCTTTACAACAGCGTAATAACAAAAGAGAATCCTCTCTTTAGCAACCATCGCGCCCTGAGGCTCAAGAGCAATCGAAGACGCAGGCATGAAGTGATCATTGGAAACGAGGAACTCAAGAGACCCCGGTCCCTGAACACAGTTAAATGATTCACATTCCGCTGTTTTAACAACACAATCGACTAACATTATTTACTCCAAAATTAAAATTTTTAAAAAACTTTAAGCAATGGAGCTAATGACGCTTTTTTCAAGCAGATGTCCGACGAACAATCCCACAAAAATTCCAGGGATAGCAAAGATAGGACCACCAAGAACGAATCCGACAATTCCCCCTGCGCATGCACACAAGGCTTTACCGATCATACCGTAAGTTTTGATCGCTTTTTTTGTTTTTCTACTTTTCATTTTATCTCCTTATTTTTAATTAAAGTTAACCGTATTAGTTTAGTATAATATAAAAATAATTATTTGTCAAATAATTAATGATAAAGCTTTAAAACAAATGGATTCAGAATCTTAAATTGATAATAAGTAGATAGAAATCAAACAATTTATTATACAGACATATAGAGACGTAAATATGGGATTCACAGTGAGATCGCAGCCAATACGCGCATTTGACAACCAGAATTTCTTCCAGCTAGCTTCCATCCAAAGCGCATCTCTTGGATTATCCGTCATCATCATTGGCAAGCAACTCGCCACACAATACGGACCGGGCACCGCCATCTGCTCGATCGCGATTGGCAACCTCATCTTATGGCTCATCGGCATCTCGATCATTTCCATGCCGGAGGGCGCACGCGCCTCCGCCATCGACAACATGAAAACCTATTTTGGGAAAACGGGAGGATGGATCGCAGCCCTCATCTTCATGGCCTCCATCCTCAATTGGTTTGCGTATCAGATTAATTTTTCTCTCAGCAGCATTAATACTCTCAGCACACTCAATTTTCACCTCACCAAAACCCTCGGAGTCAGAATTGGAGCCGCCCTTGGTCTCATCGCTGCACTCCTCTCCATCGGCGGCATAAGACTCATCCGGCAAATCACCATGATCGGACTCCCGCTTCTACTCGCCTATCACTTTTATGCCCTTTCCATCTCCACTATATCCTCAACAACCATCACCTGGGGAATCTCACTTCCTGCCGTGCTAACAGCAATCCTCATCCTGCTACCCGGCGTCATCAACTACCCCACCTTCTTCAGACACTCCCGATCCAAAGCCCACTCTTTTTTGGCTTTGACACTCCTCACCATTCTCATCTCCTTCTTCCAGATCTCCACCATCTGGATCGATTGCGCCCCCGTTCAAGGACTCAACTTTTACACACTCTCGCTCCCACTCTTCATCATCTTCACACTCACCACCTGTAACCTGCTCAACATCTACCTCGTCTCCGCCTGCTGGGAAACCATCGCACCCAAGTTTGGCGGAGCCAAAGGGTACGCCATCATCGGCCTCTTCGGAACACTCACCTACACCTTCGTGCAAATCACCACACCTGTACAACTCTTCCAGAATCTCACCAACGCCTACATCGCCAACTTCGGCATCGTCCTCCTCCTCACCTACCTCATGCGCCTACTCGTCAGAAACAAAATCAGCCCCTCTATAAAAAACATCAATCTCGCCGCTTGGGCCTTTGGATCCCTCACCGCAACCTTCTATGAAATCCAGCACTTCCTTTCAGGACTTCCCTCACTCATCGCCGGAGTCAACGCCTGCATTCTCTTCTTCCTCTGCGTCCTCTTCTTCGAAGAAACCGCCTCCGCTATCCGCTCGAAATTCAAGAGGGTGACCTTTGACCCACGCTAAACTTCCTGACACACACCAAACCTTTTGGCAACTCGCTGCCATCCAGCTCAGTGGATGGATGAGCCTCCCCCTCCTCGCCACCAGCGTCCTCGTACTCCAAGAAAACAACTTCTACGGCGCCCTCCTCACCATCATCGTCGCCAACGCCATCCTCTGGTTCATCCGCCTGGCCATCATCCTCATGAGCTACAAAAAAAGGCAAAGCACCCTCGACATCTCCCGCGACTACCTCGGCAAAACCGGCAGCTATGTCGTTGGATTCATGCTCCTCGTCACCACACTCGCCTGGTTCATCGCACAAACCACCGCCGCCACAAGCGCCCTCACACACCTCCTCTCCATCTACGAAGACAGCACCATCGACCAGTTCACACAAATCAGCGTGCTGCTCGGCGTCATCAGTACACTCCTCTGCATGGACGGCATCGTCGTCCTGAGAAAACTCACTACCTATTGCTTCCCCCTTCTCGCTATTGCGCTCGTCCTCATCTTCTTCAACCTACCCCTCCGACTTCCCGAACTCACTCACGCACCCCTCTCACTCTCCGGCCTTGCCCTCCTCCTCGGAGCCAACCTCGGGCTCACCTCCGATCTCCCCACCTTCTTCCGCCACAGCAGATCCCTCCAAACCTCGATCACCTCCATCACCTACATCCAACTCATCAGCCTCGTCCTCTCCCTCATCGGCCTCTTCCTCGGATCCATCATCACCGGCACCTTCACCATCAGCGACACCCAGCTCCCCACCCTCCTCCGCAGTGCACTCATCGTCCTCATCGTCCTCTCCGTCATCTGCGCCAACGTCGCCAACGTCTACTCCGCCTCCGTTGGATGGGAAGTGCTCGCCCCCAAAGCCCTCCTCGGCCGCCAAGAATATCTCATCCTCGGCCTCGGCCTCACCACCATCTTCGTCCTCGTCGCCAACACCTTCTCCACAGAAATCCTTCTCCAGGCCTCCGATAGCTCCATGGTCAACCTCTGCATCATCCTCACCATCGGCTATCTCATCTGCAAACTCACCAAAAGACTCCCCAACCCCTTCGAGCAAACCACCTACTTCCTCTCGTGGCTCATCGCCACCCTCGTCAACACCCTGCAGTTCACCCACATCCTCTGGAGCGAGTTTTCCTCCCTCACCGTCGCCCTCGCCACCATGCTCTCCATCCTCTTCATCGCATTCCTTCTCCTCGCCATCACCAAACGCACCAAAACCTGGATCCGCATATAGTCAGGCTCAAAAAAGCATTTGTTTGTAAAAAAATTTACTCAAACAAATATTCATCAATCTTTGGCAAATTCACAAGTCCAGGAACATTAGAGATTTACTCTCACCATTCCCCTACTGATTGAATTCTTATTTATTTTAATTCTGAAAGAAACCATAATAATCGAAAAATCAACTCGGAAAAAGGAGTTTGAGAAATGAACAAATCCATCCTAGAATTAATTGAAGAGAAACAAAACAGACTCTCATTATCTTTAGATGGAAATTCTCTATCTACAGGCAAACTTTTCCAAGCCATTGAAAACCCAGATTGCCACGTGTCGATATCCACCGAGGTGTCCAAACGAATTGAATCTTCGCACAGCTTATTGAAAAAATTCGTGGACAGCAATCGCGTGATTTATGGAGTCAATACAAGCTTGGGAGGGTTTGTCAATTGGCTAGTTCCTGTCAATCTCGCCAATCAATTGCAAGAAAATTTGATCGCAGCAGTGGCCACTAATGTTGGTCCATATCTCGAAGACAAGGTTGTCAGAGCTAGCATGCTCACACGTTTAAACTCTCTATCTAGAGGAGCCTCAGCCATATCAATAGAGAACTTCAATAAGCTACTGAGCATTTATAACGCGGGCATTATTCCGTGCGTCCCATCTAAAGGATCCCTTGGAGCAAGTGGGGATTTAGGACCATTAGCTTGCATCGCACTCGTGGCAACGGGAAAATGGAGAGCAAAATATCAAGGCCAGATAGTTCCCGGAGCTGAAGCCCTAGAGTTAGCTGGAATCGAACCAATGCATCTCACATTTAAGGAAGGACTAAGCCTCATCAATGGGACTTCCACAATGACGGGATTTGCGGCTCTTCTCATCGAACAAACAATTAGCTTGATTAAGATCTATGACGCTATCTCCTGTCTGACTTTCGAGGCTTTAAAAGTGAAAAAGAAGCCCTTCAATCCCGTTGTTCATCAGCAAAAGCCCCACCCAGGACAACTCAGGACCTCAGAAAATATATGGGCTCTTTTAAAAGACAGTAAGATGATTTCGGATGAAGAACTCATAGAAAAACAGCTACAGTCATATTTAAGCACTAATCCCACAGCAACGGATGTTCCTATTGAAGATGCTTATTCAATTCGTTGCACACCTCATATCCTGGGACCAATACGAGATAACGTGAAATGGATAAAAGATATCATCACGAACGAGCTCAATTCTAGTAACGACAATCCACTCGTGCTGACCGAATGCGAAGAGGTTTTTCACAATGGACATTTTCACGGTCAATACATCTCAATGGCAATGGATCACCTCTCTATTTCTTTAACAACCCTGTCCAATCTATCAGATCGACGCATAGACCGATTTATGGATAAGCACCACAACAATCAGCTTCCGGCATTCCTCTGTGCTGAAACGCCAGGTTTGCGGTTGGGTCTAATGGGAGGACAATTTATGGCAACCTCCTTGACAGCAGAAAACCGTTCTCTTTGCAACCCAGTGTCGATTCAAACATTGACCTCAACCGGTGATTTTCAAGACATCGTCTCTCTTGGATTAGTTGCAGCTCGTAGAGCAAAAGAAATCTACGACAACACCGTGTATGTTGTCGCTTTTGAACTCTTGTGTGCAGTCCAAGCTGCAGAAATTAGAGGGGAAAGCCAACTCGGGTCCGCAACGAAAGCCTTATTCGCTGCGATAAGGGAAACAGTTCCTTACCTTTCAACGGATATGCCGCTTACTGACTTCTTAGAAAACATAGCCGAGCAATTAAAATCCGGAAGACTCTTGAAGGCGGTAGAAAAAGTCGCAGGAGAAATCGCTCTCTAAAAACAGGAAAGTTCAGAAGCTAAATTTGACCCTGTCTATTTCGTTGCCACTACAGCTGGAAAAACGTGCAACTTATCATAGACAAAAACAATCTCGATAAACCCAATTTCACAGTGTTCAGATTCACCCAACTCGTAAACTGTTCGTTGTACTCAAACGTGGATTTTCCGATATCCTTACTCTTCGAAATGGAGAATTTGCAATATCTGTTCAGGAGTACTCCATAAGTTGTGTCGTTCCTTAAAAAGACTGGCATAGGTCGACGCTTGTAAAATAACCGGGGAGGCATGAGTTCTTCATCCTTCGTATTCGCAGATGTACTCAAAAAACGCCCCCAATTGCACATGCACACACGAGGCTATAGGTGACATGTTGTAGGAGATAAGGCTAGACAACCTTCGCAATACAAAATACTTTTTCTGCCTGCTACAACAGGAGGTGCTTTCTTGATAATATTAGCACAGCATGCTAAGAGTGAGTTGGAATGCATGGCTAAGAAAGTCGCACACAATTTGTGAAGGCTCTCAAGATAGGACGGTTATGGTAATCGCAAAAAAATCGCGACTCATCTTACTCGCGATTATTAGTCTTTTCGTTTATGCCGATATAATCTGTGAAAATGTCTTAGTCATCGTTAATGACCAACAATCACATTTCATCGCCACAGCCTATTTATTTGGTTTTTTGGTTCTCCAAATATTTTTTGCTTCAATTCAGTCAGGCCTATCTGATTTTTTCGGCAGAAAAAAAAGTTTGATCCTTTCATTCGTTGTCTCACTATCATGCCTTCTATGCACTTATCTCTATATTGCTTCAAATTTCCATGTTGGTTTTTTCTTAATTCTCGCATTGACTGGCAAAGCTCTTTGGGGAAACACAATCCCAATTTCTTTTGCCGCAATAGCAGATACCCAAGGGAAAAATTACAGAAGATCCTTTGCTTTAGCCTCAAGCACTTATTCCGTAGCTTTCATAACTTTGATAGTAGCTAACTTGTTCACATCCAACAACATTGCATACGTTTCAGTTTCGACGATCATTTTACTTTCATCTTTAATTGCTTGTATATTTACTTTTAAAGACTCGACTGACAAATCTGCCCATCTTCCCCCTGCTTCACATCATGCCCTTGAATCAAGGAACACTTTCTCTAAATTTTGGAAGCTAGGGGCACAAGAATTTAACTTACTAATAAAAGAACTTAGAAGGCCGCTGACAAAGTATGGGCTTTCTGCCTATATACTTTGGGAAATTTCGATGTACTGTATTATCATTTCTCAAGTAGATCTTAGCCAGGACTCCCCACAACAAATTACATTGGCAATGATGGGCGGTTATCTTTTGGGAGTACTCTTATTGCAATTCCAACCTTTCAGCAAGATTAAAGATAGAAAAATGATGAATTTTGGTTACATCTTCTCTTTTCTGTCTTTTCTCCCATACTTTCTAATTACACACTTTATTCAATCTCAAAATTTATTAATTGGAGCATGTTATACCTTGCATGCTTTAGGAAATGCCTTCTTATCTCCCACCATCCTTTCAATCCTAGCTACAGGAAGGTCGTCTCACGAGCAGGGGAAAATTTTAGGGTTAGTTGAATCTGCAGACACAGCAGCCTTTCTCGTAGCCACCATCTTTGTCATGGTTCATACAACTAATCAATGGCCAATTTCATTTCTAGTTTCATTCTCATTTATTGCTTTTTCAGTTTCCTGGGTGTATTTCCCTTTGATTAAGCGGCTTGAGAATAATATTGACAGATCAAGCAAAAAAGTCTAGCATACCCAGCAAAATTTACGGGGTGTTCTATGACGACAACTTTAGATCTGGACGCTCTTCATTACAAACAAAATTCTAATTCTCAATATCTTCAGGCATATAATTTGCTAAAAGATATAAAGCTGTCCCCCGAAGCATCGATTTTGGACATTGGTTGTGGCCATGGTCACATCATAGGTGAACTTTCTAAAGTCGCCCCTTTCGGAAGTTGCATTGGGATTGATCCCTCTCCTAACATGATTTCTTTAGCATCTGAAATGTTTCCGAAAAGAATGTTCAATAACTTAGAATTTCGACAGCTGAAAGCTGAAGAAATGAACTTTCAACCTGAAAGCTTCGATCTTGTTGTTTGCACAAATGCATTTATGTGGATTAGAGATCCTCGAAAAGTATTGAGATTAATTTCTAAATTCCTTAAACCAAATGGTCTTTTTGTTTTATTTAGCTACTCGAAAGAAACTCCATATGCCCGACTCTTTGAAGAAGTTTTGGAAGTGAACTTTCCAGAGTTAAAAAATGCTTCTGCAGCAAGTACGATGTTGACAACAGACCAGTATTCAGAACTCTTGAAAAAAAATCGATTAAAACTAAGCGTTTTTAAAATAGAAGATGTGATTTTTGAGTACGAAAATGAACACGTTTTTATGAATTACGTTTTGGGTTGGCTTTCATGTTACGCGCCCTTAGACACCCATCAACAAGAAATATTCCTAAATAAATTGATCGAGGCGAGCAAAAAATTTCGCAAAGAGCAAAACGCTCCTCTTATTTCGATTCCGCATAAAACAATTTCGATTAGAGCATCTAAGTTAAGCTCGAGTCGGCAAAAAATTCATTAAGTTTTTTTTATCAATCTTTCCATTACTTGTAAGAGGCCAATCACTTATCTGTATAATAGTGGTTGGGATCATGTACGGTGGCAGCTCATG
This sequence comes from Chlamydiota bacterium, assembly GCA_040389485.1. Classification (GTDB taxonomy): domain Bacteria; phylum Chlamydiota; class Chlamydiia; order Chlamydiales; family Rhabdochlamydiaceae; genus JAZJZV01. Next base: position 2,521 of record JAZJZV010000020.1, on the reverse strand, counting down.
GGAAAGAAAATCCCTCACTTGATTAGGGGAAATCGCCTCCTTGCCAGAGAAGAAAGCAACAATTCGATTTTGGTTTTCCTCTTGAACAACCAAAGCAACCACTTTTTCAATTTGTGGACATTTTCCGATGAATTTCTCAACTTCTTCAAGTTCAACCCTATGTCCATTAATTTTAACCTGTAGGTCGGTTCTACCTACAAACACAATTTCTCCAGTAGGCAAAAAATAACCCCTGTCCCCAGTTCGAAAGACCCGAATTGGATAACTCTCAAGGTGATTAATTATAAGAAACCTCTCTTTTGTAAGTTTCTTTTGTTTAAAGTACTCTTTGGCTAATCCAGGTCCTCCGATATAAATTTCGCCTTTTTTCCCTGGTTTTGCCCGATTTAAATAGCGATCAAGAATGTAAATTTTATTGCACGCAAATGGCTTGCCTATAGTTACTTGGGATATTTTTTCCTCTTTTGGATCGTAAAGGATACCTGCGCTAACTCCCATTGCATATTCGGTAGGTCCATAAACATTATATAAAGTTGCGTTCGGAGAGATCTTTGCATGTGTATCAATTAAATTTCTAGGAATGTCTTCACCACAAAGATCTACATTTTTGAGCGAAGGAAGAATTTTATTCTGTTCAATCAACTTCGAGTAAAATGAAGGTGTCGACAAAATGAAACTTACCGAGCTGCTATTTATCAAATCGACAATCTGTTGCGGCCGAGAAATGTCAATACCATCTCTGTTGTCGTACAAGCAAAGCGTTCCACCTTTTGCTAAAGTAGAAACGAGTGTGAGAAGACTGGGATCAAAGCTGATGCTTCCAGCAACTAACGCTTTAAATTTCTCAGGATGGAGTTCATTGTACGCTAAGGCAGAGTGCTGCAAAGCTAAGTGGTCGACTACAATTCCTTTTGGTATTCCTGTAGAACCAGAAGTAAACATTATATAAGCTAAATCACTTAGTTGGGGATTTCTTAATTTAATATTTTGAACATTCTCTTCTTCATCGATTACATAGGTGTTGGACTTAAATAATGAGAATTTTGATTGAATCTCTTTTTTAGTAATCAATAGATCTGGCTGAGCAATTTTCAACAACATTTCTATTCGCTTAGGTGGATAGCCTGGATCAACGGGCAAATAGACACAATTTGCTTTCCAAATCGCTAGCAAAGCAGGAATGAGATCTATATCGTTATAGAGTCCTAAAGCTACGATACTGCCTGGTTTTACGCCCTTAGCGATGATGGTCTGAGCAAGCTTATCAGACCGTTCATCTAGCTCTGAGTAGCTTATTCGTTTACCCTTAAATATGACCGCATCATCGTTTTCGTGTCCTTCTACGATGTGTTTAATCATCTCTAAAATATTATTTGCATCCATCCGCGCTCCATCAGAATCCCGGCTCATACAAGCAGGGATATGTTGAAAAACCCTCTTGAGAAACCTTAAGAAAATTCTCCTAAAATATAGAAACCTCTTTGTTGCTCCTGCAAGACAAACGAAAAATCTCCAGATGCATAAATGCAACGAGGGCGAGTATAACAAGTCCCTGGTTCAAAGAGGAAGCCTTTCTTTCCTACCGTCCGCTGCACTTCCTTCTCTTGATGTTCAAAAAAATCCTCATCAGAACGTCCTTTAGATTTAATTGAAATTCGTTTCAGCTGTACTTCAAAGCCGGAAAAATCGATAAACTCCCTCAAGACATATTTAAATGCTAAAATTACCGAAATTCTATAGACTTTAGCCTGGATTATAGTGGGCATAAATGCTTGGAGTGAAAGTGCGTAAACTTTTAAGAGGCCTGATCAGACTATACCAGCTGATGGTTAGCCCGGTGCTCGGGCAATGCTGCAGATTCTATCCAAGCTGTTCGGAGTATGCGATGGAGGCAGTCCAAAAGCATGGATGTCTGAAAGGGATGTGGCTGACGACCAAGAGGGTTGTCAAATGTGGTCCATGGCATAAAGGCGGAACGGATCTCGTCCCCTAAATTTGGTCTCTGCTGGGCTTCCTAGGTCTAAGCTCTCTATGGTCAAAAAATAAAACCATTTCGTTAGAAACTGCGTTTTATGCAGTTTAATCTCTGCTGCGCCCGTCACACATCCTTCCTGAAAACCGACAGAAACCTTTTACTGGAACCGCTTCTTAATTCTGCAGGGGACAGTAGGTGTCGAGGGTGGCGTCGAAGTGGGAGGCGAGGTCGGGGTAGTTTTTGCCGATCCAGCGACGAAAGTTTTTAGTGACGACGCGGATCTCCCGCTTATCTGGATGACGAGAAGCGTCGAACTTGAATTTGCCGATGTCGAATTGCATGGCTTCGTTATTGATAAAGCCGAAGTTTTTTCGGAGGATGGCATTATTTTCATAGACGCCGAGGTCGATGAAGCGGTCGATGAGCTCGATCGTGGAGGTGATGGCGTGTTTAGCGTCGTCGATGAGGGAATGGCACATGAGGTCTTGGATGTGTGGATAGAAGAGGTCTGCTTTTTTCTGGAGGAGGAAGCTGCTGCTTGTGAGG
>JAZJZV010000019.1:10068-12756 GCA_040389485.1 Chlamydiota bacterium | reverse complement strand
GCGATATTTACACGCTGACGGCAAAAGATTTAAGCCAGCTCGAAGGATTTAAGGAAAAATCGATCCACAATTTGCTCACCAGCATCGACAAGTCGCGCCACGTCACCCTGGCCCGCTTTATCCTCGCCCTTGGCATTAAGTACGTCGGAGAGGGGACGGCGGAGATTCTCGCTGAACACGCAAAAGACATCGAAGCGCTCTCCCAGATGAGTGTGGAGGAACTCAAAGAGCTCCAGGGCGTAGGAGACAAAATCGCGCATAGCGTCGTCGAGTACTTCAAGGATCGCGAGCACCTAAACGAGATCCGATCGCTCCTCAAGCACGGCGTTGTTCCCGCTGTCCCCAAGACGATCCGCAGAAAAGACCACGCCTTCTCGGGCAAGACCTTCGTCTTGACGGGCGCCTTGCAAAACTACTCGCGCGGCGACGCTTCCGATCTCATCAAAGAGCGCGGCGGCAAAGTGAGCAGCTCCGTCAGCAAAAACACCGATTATGTCCTCGTAGGTGAAGACGCTGGCTCAAAGCTTGACAAGGCCAAGGAGCTGCGTATCCACATCCTGACCGAAGAAGCTTTTGAGAAGATGCTTGATTAACTCTTCCTCCGATACTTGAGTTGCGATCGGTATAGATCTATTTTTAATGGATATCATTTCCCCTTAGATTGTATATCTCTTGGGAAAAATACCAAAAAGTAGGTGTTTATGGCAGCTCGCGCAATCTCCTTAACTTCCAGCAGCTCAGGATGCACTGGACTGCACACCGCCTGCGAAGAACGGGATATCTCCTTGGTCAAAGAATACGCCGAAATGTTGATTCACAACGGAAACCGAGCAGAGAGTCTTCACTTTCTTTTGGGCAAAAACGCTAGTGGGATGTCTGCGATAGATATTGTTGCTCGTGACACCAGCAAAGAAGCAAGCACCATCCTGAGCGTGCTCCGGAGAACCGTTGCGCAATTGCAGGGAACTCTCACCGCAGGCTCAAGTCCAGAGCGCGCACGCACCCCCGTCCAAGGCCCTACTGTCCCAAGGCTCTCAAAGGGAAGCAAGCAGATTCATCTGATTTTCGAAGCGCTCTTGGACGAAAACTTGACTGCCCTTTCTGAGCAAGTGGCAATGGGAGGTGATCTCAACGCATTATTTAAAGGCGAAACCTTGCTCACCTTTGCCACACTAGAAGGAAATTACGAGGCAGTTAAGATTTTACTTGGATCGTCCACCATTGAGGTGAATAAAGTGAATGAAGAGGGAAAAACTCCCTATGACATCGCGATGGACTTTAGGTTTGAAGACATCGCAAAGCTTCTGCTGCAGTATGGCGGAAGGGGGAGCGAGGAGCTGCGGCAATCTAGATCTCTTTCAAGTGCAGAGCGCTTAATGAGAAGTCAGAGAGTAGAGTCGTTTCAAGCGCTCATCAATTGCTCTTCAGAAGATAATTCCATGCCCCCTATTTATGATGCAGTGGCAAATGGTAATCACCATGTTTTAGGGCAATTACTTGAAGGCGGATTAGATCCTAACGAACCCTTTCGAGGACAGACCCCTCTGATGCGCGCTGTTGTACAACGCGATTTCCAATCGCTGCAGATGCTCTTGAGTGCGCCCCAAATCAGACCTGGACTTCAAAGCCCAGAGGGCATGACCCCTCTTGAGATTGCGCTTTTGCTACCTGGGTGCGATGCGTTCGTCGATTTGCTTCTCTTAGCCAATGAAACGTATGTCACCAGTAGAGACGTCATTGTCTCGGTCCCGTTGCAGTACTCCAGTTCAACGGGATCCAGCTCAAGCGCGCCGGACATGCCACCTCTTTTTGGCGCAATCCATTCAAAGAATAATTCTCTTCTGATGAGTCGCTTAATGGCGGGACTAAATCCCAATGAAATGTTCGATGGAGACACTCCATTGACATTTGCAATTAGACAGTTGAACCTGGAGGCGGTCAGATCACTTTGTGCGACTCACATGGTAGATGCAAATAGGCCAAACGAGACAGGACAAACGCCCTTGACGCTGGCTGTTCATATGGAAAGTCTCGAAATAGCGGCTCTGCTTGTGCGCAAAGGTGCCGACCCAGATCTCCCTAATCGAGATGGGCAGACGCCAAATGCGCTGGCAGCGAGTAAGGAATTGCATTTGATACAGGGCATCTTTGCAACAGCGGAATGTCTTCGAGAATTTACAGAAGCAGAGTTTTTAGAGGCGATTCTGGCAAATCAAATTTGATGTAAATCATTTCTTCTTATATACCCTGACTAAACTAAGGGTTCCTACGGGGGAGGTTGTTAATGTCGAAATCACTGTTGAAATGTGCTCTAATGGGCGCACTGGTTGTGTATGTGTGGGGAGCGCTGTCTTGGATGGTTTTCCCATGGCACCAGAATTGTTTTCACAAGTTTACTGATGAAGAGAGCGTGGCCGATGCGATCCGAGATAATGCACCGGCGGATGGAGTCTATGTGCTGCCCAACACGCTGGGCTACACCGATCAAACTCCGAAGGGAGAGATCTCTCGCGGTTTGGAGATGATGGAAAAAGGGCCTTTTGTATTTGCTTCTGTGCGCAAGGGCGGAGTAGGAAAAATGGATGCAACGCCATTTTTGCTCTGCTTGCTCACAGATATCATCGGAGCGCTCATCGTCTCGTGGATGCTGATGCAGACAAAAGGGATGAAATTCAAAAGACAAGTGGG
>JAZJZV010000019.1:3136-10058 GCA_040389485.1 Chlamydiota bacterium | reverse complement strand
GTGCTTACACGATGTAGGAGTAAATGAATTAGGGTATGCACAAGGGAGAGTATATAATAATGAAACGACAAAGTTCCCATCAATTCTACACATGAATGGTGGGGCAAAGACAAGTGGGGTTCGTGACCCTTTTTGGTCTAGGTGTCGGAGTCTTGAGTCAGATGCCGATTTGGACTTGGTGGGGATTTCCCTGCTGCTACGTCCTGACCAACTTTGCCGATTACGTGATCGGATGGTTCCTCGCTGGCCTCGTCATCGCCAAAATCAACAAGGCGAAGTCGTAATTCCAAGTTTATTCAAAGGAGGCTTTATTGCCTCCTTTGACACCATTTCTCCAATCAAAGTCTGATGGGTATAACCGGTGACCTTCACGGTCTGTAGGGTTTTGATCAGAGAGTCATTTCCTTCGAAAATCACATTCTTCCAGCAACGCGTGCGGCTCTTGAGAAACTTCTCATCGCGATTGCGCTTTTCAACGAGCACTTCGATCTCAGTGCCAAGAAGGGCCTGACGCTCCTCTTCGCAGATCTCATTGTGAAGGTTGAGCAACCTCTGGAGACGCTCTTGCTTTACTTCTTCAGAGATATCGTCTTTCCAGCGGAAGGCAGGAGTACCTTTGCGCGCGCTATATGCAAAGATGAACGCAACGGAATAGCGGATCTGCTTGAAGATGTCATAGGTCATCTGGAATTCTTCCTCAGTCTCAGTCGGGAATCCGACGATGATGTCGGTGCCGAGAGAGACGTTCGGGACGATGCTACGGAGCATCTCTACTTTTTCCAGGTACTCTTCGACAGTGTACACGCGGTGCATCTTCTTGAGGATCCGGTTGGAGCCTGCCTGGATGGGGAAGTGGACGAACTCGCAGACAGAGGGCAAATCGCGGATGGCGTGCATGAGCTCGAGAGTGATATCGACGGGGTGGGAGGTCATGAACCGAACGCGTTCTAGGCCAGGGATCTTATCTAGGCGGTAGAGGAGGTCGTGGAAAAGGCAATTCCATTCCGGTTTGTCCTTGCCATAGCTATTGACGTTCTGACCGAGGAGAGTGATCTCTTTATAGCCATTGTCGACGAGCTTTTGGCACTCCTCCACGATGCTCTCAGGAGGACGGGAGACCTCTTGGCCTCGTGTGTAGGGGACGACGCAGTAGGTGCAAAACTTATCGCATCCCCGGATGATCGAGACATAAGCCTTGACCGGATCGTCTCGCTTGGCCACCAGATAGTCCAAATTTTCCTCGAAATGGTCGTCGGTGCGGATCGTCTGCCTGCCCGACTCCAACACCTCATCCAGGACATTGCCGAGATCGGTGATATTATTCGTGCCGATCACAAAATCGACGTGGGGGAGTTTGCGGAAGAGGGTCTCCTTTTTGGCCATGGCCATACAGCCCGTAACGCCAATGAGGGCGCGCTTGGTGCGGGAGAGCCCCATTCTACCGATTTTGCCCATGACCTTGCGCTCCGCCAAATCTCTGATGGAGCAGGTGTTAAAGAGGAGGAGGTCTGCATCTTGCTCATCCTCAACTCTTTGCATTCCGCGTTTTTCGAGAAGCCCGACCATGATTTCAGAGTCGAGTTCATTCATTTGGCAGCCGTAGGTCCGAATAAAGAAGGTCTTTAAAGAGCGCATAGTTGTTCTGTACTTGAAATTTTTTCCAATCAGGCTACAATATTGTAGAACTTTTGGCAAGCACGCTACCGCGTTAAGAGTTCGACAACAGACTCTAAATTCTTTTTGAACCTAGGGGCAGGCAAAAACTCTTGGCAAAAAAAGGTTAAAAAAGTAAACTGGCGCTTTCATTTATTGTTGTTTAACATTTTAAGGCATCCATCCATGACGAAGAAGACAAACACCACGATTCTTCTCACGAAAGAAGAAGTGCACTCCATGCGCAATTGGTTTCTGCTAGACGCTACAGGAAAGACGTTGGGACGTTTCGCGGCCGAGGTAGCAAAGATTTTGAGAGGAAAGCATAAGACTAGTTTTACTCCCAGTGTTGATGCGGGCGACGGAGTTGTCATCATCAATGCAGAGAAAATTGTTGTCACAGGTGCTAAAGAAGCGCAGAAGATCTATCGTTACCATACAGGCGCAATGAGCGGGATGAGAGAAATCCCTTATCGCGTAATGCGCGATCGCAAGCCCGATTACATCATCCGACGTGCAGTTAAAGGGATGATGCCTAAGACCCGCTTGACTGAAGCTCAGATGAAGAAGCTCCGCATTTACGCAGGCGACAAGCATGACATGCAGGCGCAAGCCCCAATCCCTGTTAACATCTAACCTTAAAAGTGATTTTTATGAAAATTCAAGAGCATCTTGGAACAGGTAGAAGAAAAACTTCTGTATCTTCTGTCCGCATCCGTCCTGGTAAAGGCGTCATCGACGTCAACGGCAAAAAATTCGAAGAGTATTTCCCTCTTCAATTGCAAAGACAAGAAATTCTCTCTCCCATGAATAAAGTGGCTACACCAGAGCGCTACGACATCATCATCCGCGTGAAAGGCGGCGGTGTACAAGGTCAAGCGATTGCGACCCGTTTGGGCATCGCACGCGCCCTTGTCTCTGAAGATTTGACACGTCGTCACGATCTGAAAGTGCTCGGATACCTCACTCGCGACCCGCGTAAGAGAGAGCGTAAAAAGTACGGTCTTGCCGGTGCACGTAAACGGTTCCAATTCTCCAAGCGATAATTTATTTCTCCTCCTTGTTGATACAATGCCCTATAGAGCAATCTGTAGGGCTTTTTTGTGTTGCCGCATTTTGGGATGTTCTTTAAGGTGAGCTTTTTCCAAGCGAGGATCTCATGCTCACTCCAAAGGCCGTCAAGAACTCCGCTATTCACGACCAAACATCAGTTGTCTACCCGAATGACCTCAATCCCTACGGAACGCTTTTCGGTGGGAGAGTATTAGAGCTATGCGATAAGACGGCGGGAGTGGTTGCAAGGCGCCATTCAGGTCGGGTGTGTGTCACTCTGAGTGTCGATTCTGTGCGTTTCTTAGCTCCAGCCAAGCATGGGGACATTCTCGTCTTCCAGGCGTCTTTGAACCGCGTTTGGCGCACTTCCATGGAAATTGGGATCAAAGTCCATACAGAAGACTTCCGGACGCTCAAACGGATCCACATTGTTTCGGCTTACTTCACTTTCGTCGCAGTCGATGATCATATGCGCCCCATCGAAGTCTGTCCGGTCATCCCGGAAACTGTTGAGGAGAAGAGGCGCTATGAGCAGGCCGAAGTGCGCAGAGCGCACCGCGTCAGAGTGAGTACAAAGTAGAGTACTTCTGGGTCAAATAGTTGATATAGGGCTCCACGCTCAGTCGGCTTCCTGTGACTTGGTGGCAGAGATCAGAGGGAAGGAATTGTCTGCCCTTTGAGTGGATGTTTTCTTTGAGCCACTGCCCAATGAACTCCAATGAGCCTTGAGCCACCTTATCTTGCCAGTCGGGATGCTGCTTTTCAAAAGTCTTGAAGAACTGGACAGCATAGAGGTTGCCAAGAGTGTAGGTCGGAAAGTAACCGATATATCCCAGCGACCAATGGATATCCTGAAGGCATCCCTGACCATCAAATTCAGGGGAGATCCCGAGGTATTCCCGCATCTTTTCATTCCAGATATCAGGAACGTCTTTGACTCGGATCGATCCTTCGATCAGCCCTTTTTCAATCTCAAAGCGAACGATGATGTGTAGGTTGTAGGTCACCTCGTCGGCATCGATGCGGATGAGGCCCGGTTTGACGGAATTGATTGCACGATAGAACTCATCAAACTCCACGCCCGTAAACTGATCGGGGAACTCTTGTTGGAGCAGAGGGAAAAAGTGCTTCCAGAAGGGGGCGCATTGGCCAATCAGCGTTTCCCACCAGCGGGATTGGCTCTCATCAATCCCCAATGACACCTGCTGGCCAAGGGGAGTGCCGTAGTGCTCGAAGGGCAAGTTTGAGTTGTAAAGTCCATGTCCCCCTTCGTGAAGGACAGCTCCAATGTTGAGCATGACGTTGTCGGGGTGGATCCGCGTCGTCATCCGCGTTTCTTTTGGAGAGATTCCCGTGCAGAAAGGATGTGCTGAAATGTCGAGACGCGCTCTCGAAAAATGAAATCCCATGCAGCGCAAAAGTTGGTGGGAAAATTCCATTTGTTTAGCCGCGGGACAATGGCCGAATAGGAAATGATCCTCTATGGGCGGCTTAATCGCGATATTTTTGATGAGTTCGGTAAGTGCGATCTTCAACTGACTAAAGAGAGGAGTCAAGAAGGAGGTTTTCATGCCGGGCTCATACAGATCAAGAAGCGCGTCATAAGGATGCTCTGTAAATCCGAGAAGATCTGCTTTCTTACGGCTCAGCTTGACCACTTTGTCGAGATGGGGGGCGAAGCTTTTAAAATCGTTGTGTTCTTTTGCTGTTTGCCAGGCGTGGGAAGAATTGGAGATCGTTTTGGCGTACTGTTTGACAAAAGAGTTGGGCAATTTGACCGAGTGCAAGTAGTCCCGTCTCCACTCCCTCAGCGCCGCAATTTGTTCCGAGCTCAAGCGATCACCCTTAATTTCTCCCGTCTCGATGTCGATGAGAGCGCCTAAGGCCATGGTAAATGCCTTGCTCGTCCTTTGACGGTGAATGAGGCTTGCAATCATCTCGAGTTGTTCTGAACGCTGCTCAATCGCCTCTTTGGGCATGTATGTCTCTTTGTCCCAGTCGAGAACCATTTGAACGCCTTCGAGCAGTGCAGCTGATTTGGAGAGCTGAGCGATTTTTGCGTAGGCTTTTTCTGGCATGATTGACCCCTTTTAGCCTCAGAGTATCAAGGCAAATCTAATTTTTCCAGTAACTGTTCCAGGGAGTGTACCTAAAAGATGATTGAAAAATGACTCTGCGAGGCAAAGACAGATCAAAGCGAGTGCAAAGCACCTCGCGTTTCGAGCTCGGATGAACATTCTTGAAACGAAGGATTCCGAGCGAGAATTGATATATCGCAGCCGCAGCCAGTCATTTTCAATTATCTTTTAGGCGCACTCCCTAGCTCTGGTTCCATTTTAATGGGAATCCAATTATTATTTTACGGCAAAAATGAGGAGGAGCGTCAATGATTTCCAATATTTCGAGCAAAGCCTTCGCGATGATGGAGCTATCCCTATTTGAGACATTGGGAAACCATCACAAGCAAATACCAGAGTCCGTCAAAGTTTCCGTTGTGCATGCCGTCTGCTTGACGCGTTGCGCGCTGGAAATGTTCCAAACTCCGGTCGAGGTGATTGAATCGCTCTTTTTTGCTGCGGTCAATCTGATTGGAAGCCCATTTTCAAGTGCTTGTCTAATAGAAGACGCTCGCTTCAGTCGTGTAAGCGCATTCAGTAGCGTCTTGAATTTTTGCAGTCGGGTGCAGTTCATGATCAATGGCTACTCTTACCAAGCCAACAGGCTGTGCCAAAACCCCTCCCTTGCCAAATCGATCCTGGACGATTGTCTAAGAAGAAAGGCGCAAGAGCCGTGGATTTTGATGCATAATAGCAGCGTCATAAGAGTCTGACTTCGATTTAAGCTTTCGTCCCTTTTCTGAGGATGTTTGGCCTAATTTTGATATTGTGTCTCGCTTCTCGATAATTCGATTAAGCTGCGTTGTTTGCAAACTGATTTCTTTTTTATGAGATATATTTATTATTTTCTTGTTTAATAAAAATCTCCAGTTTGTTAAATTAGTGGAGTAGAAATATAAAAAAGAAGGTTTGTATATGTCCACATCTATTACAAGTTTACCAATCTCGTATGCTGTCTCTAACTGTCACCTCGATATGAGCAGGAAAGGCACTGATGCCGTCGCGACTAGCGTCGAATTACTCGCGCGCGATCCTAGTCTCAATAGCCTAGACTTAAGTAACAATCACATCGGTACGGCAGGTGCAGCCTCTATTGCAATGACGCTCGAAGCCAATACTGGCCTCACAAGTCTCAACTTGAGTAACAATGAACTCGGCACAGAAGGCGTTATCGCTATTGCGAGCGCTCTCAAAGTCAACTCTCATCTCGGCTGCCTAGACTTGAGTTCCAATCGCATCGACAATGATGCTGCATCACTCCTCGCGATTGCAGGTGTACTCGGAGTCAATTCTAGTCTCAGTAGCGTGAAGTTGCAAAACGTTGGACTCACCTGTTTGGGCATCCCTTGTATTGCGCCGGCTCTTATGCAAAGCTCAAGCCTTACAAGCTTGGACTTGAGGCTTAATCTGTTGAACAATGGCTCGGTCTCTTTCATTACAGAAGCGCTCAGATACAATCCTAGCCTCACTCATCTGAGTTTAAAGAGCTGCGGGCTTGAAGATGAGGATGGTCGCCATGTTGGAGAAATGCTCAAAGACAACACTGTTCTTAAAAGTCTGAACTTGAGCGGTGCTTATTTTCGCCCTGATGCTCTCGCTCGCATTGCGATGGCGCTCACTGTCAACTCTAGCCTCACACGCCTGAACTTGAGCTACAATCTTCCGGGCGGCCCAGGTATCCCGCTCATAGCCGAAGCGCTCAAAATCAACTCTAGCCTCGCACATTTGAACTTAAGTAACAGTGGCATTAGTGATGAAAACGCTGCTCCTCTGGCAGTTGCACTGAGAGACAACTCTAGTCTCACACACCTGGACTTGAGAGGCAATGGGCTCAGTGCTCGAAGCTCTATTGCTTTTCAGGAAGTGCTTAGACAGAACCCTAGTCTCACATGGATGGATCTGGGATACATTGAATATAACGATCCAGACCCCATTCGGCATGAACGCATCGTATCGTTTCTCGAGCGCAATAGGGTCAATGCAACCGCACGCCGCTTGACGTTGGAAGCGCGCTGCGCCAGAATTGTTGCAAAATTGGTATTCGAAACATACTCTCCTGAAGACAAAGGCAGCGTTTACTTTCACATATGGAACAACTC
>JAZJZV010000019.1:0-3126 GCA_040389485.1 Chlamydiota bacterium | reverse complement strand
ATTTGGAGAAAGGAACGTTTTTAAAGTGGATTGGCCGCTCTTTCTAAAGTCAGTTAATGACGCTGGATTTGATCTGCAAAAGGGCGTGGAGTTGTTTTTGCAAGGCAATGTTAAAGGCTTACGAGCAGGTTGTGCCCGTTATGTCACGCATATCTAGAGTTGAGACATACCGAGCGTGACCTAGGCAACAAACTGTGGCGAGCAAGGCAAAGCGCAATTGAAGGGACTGAGTCCCATTTCTGAACGAGGAGCACCGTAGGGGTGACGCGGGAGAACGATGTGCTAGCTCATACAGTTTGTCGCCTGTTTGAAGTTTGGAGTAATAAGAGATGGTCTCTAAGGTATATCCACTTTTTATTCTTTTCTTGAAAAATGTCTTCTACTAAAGTGTCAGCCACGAAAAAATGGAGGTATCTGATGTTGGCTGATATGACTTTTAAAGGCGTTGCAATGATGCAGGTTTCTATGTACGCAAAATTCAATGACTTGACTAAAGACTCAAGCGCCATTGTAAGAGTTCCCCTCGCAGCTGGCTTATGCGTTACCGATGTCGTGATAGACACCCTTAAATACCCTGTCGTTGCCATTGAACATATCTTTTTTGCAGCAATCAATGCCTTGGGAGCAGCCTGCTTTAAAGCGTGCCGATTAAGTGATGCGCGCCACAGCTTTTATGAGGGGATGTTTGCGCTCTTTTTGGGAACACCTCTAATGGCGCTCCTTTCCATTCCGAAGCTACTGGGCCAACTGTGTAAAACATTGCCTAATCATTCCAAGCCAGCACAGTGCTGTAACGAGGATGCAGAAATGGAAGCGAAGCTGGCGTGGATCATTACTGACGACAGGCAGTGCCGTATGTCCAGGAATTACGGGATGCGTTTCCCCAAGGAACTAGCCCATATATGATTATTATTTGACATTGGTGAGATTGAAGAGGGATGCTATCCTCTCTCCACCAAGATTTCAAGGAGGACCATATGATTCCAAATATCACAGAAAAAGCAATGACGATAGTGAACAATAAGCTTGCTGACTTCTATGAAGCTCTACCCACGTGTAATAAACGCCCGGGTGTTGTGACGGGGTTAGAGATAGCAGAGGCTTCCGCGTGGGCGTCTACATTAGTTTTGGCCATTCCTCTTTCTGTCATTGAAAATCTTTTTTTTGCAGCGGTGAATGTCATAGGTAAAAATTGTTCTAACAAGTGTCGTGTAGAGGACGCGCGTTACTGTTTGGAAACGCTGACAGCACGTGTTGCGTGGAACGTACAGGTGATTTGCACTTTACCTTGTGCCTTCGCCCTTCTCTATATGTGTAGATCGGCTCAATCGAAGGAGTCGCAAGAACACTCCGCCAAGCTTCCCGTTAGTTTCCGAAGTCGTTCAGTAGAGGAATTGAAGCAACCTTGGGTCTATACAGACGAAGAGGTGTGCAAGAAAATGATCGCGTCCTCGCCACAATTCAAAGGGAATGTAAAAAAACTGGATTTGGGAGTTGTCACTGGATTTCTTGCGGTGAAAGTCTAGTATTCCCCTGCAGTCCTCATCCGGTCCTTCAACTGAAGCACATTGCCCTGCATCTCGTGAGGCTCGATCGGCTTTTTCAGGTTTGCCAGGGCCATATGGTAGAAAAAGCCAAGAAAGGAATCGTCTCCTGCCTTGCGGGGGATATAGTGAAAGTGCAGATGGGGAACTGACTGACCGGCTTCCCGGCCGTTTTTTTGCAATAGTAGGTAAGAAGAAGTTCCATACGTAGGAGAGACGGCCAAATCGACCTTTTTGAGAATTTGATCGATGCGGAGCGCCTCTTCTTCACTTAGTTCCTCAAAGCGGGGGACGTGTCTTTTAGTAATCACCAGACAGTGGCCCGGAAAGATGGGCCTGTGAGTGTAGAGAGCGAGGACGAGGTCGTCTTCGTAGAATTTCTGCGCGTCCAGCACTTTTTCGTCGCAAAAAGCGCAATAGGCGCCCGGAGCATAGAGATCGGCGGGCTTTTTGTGCAAAGCGTAGAAGCCTCCGACGATCGCTAGAACTGCGAGAACGAGGAGGAGGCGCTTCATGTTTTTCTAAACAGATTGGCAACCGAGCGGAAAAATCGCTCGAAGGCGTCAGTTGTTTTGGCGAAGAGGGGAGAGCAGAAGGCCCAAGCGAGGCAGAAGATAGTAATCGTCCCGCTTCCAACAATGACGTCGGAGAACCAGTGCGCTCCGGTGATGAGGCGGGGCATGCAGAGGAAAGCTGCATAGAGGGAAGCCAATACACCAAGGCGCCAGCCGGCGAGATAAGTGAAGCTGGCCGCAAACAGAAGGGCCGTTGTCCCGTGGTCGCCAGGAAAGCTCTTCGAAGAACCATCTTTAATCGACATCCAGGGAATTTCTTTAGAGAGGCGGACGCTATCCTCGACGACGAGGGTGGGGCTCAATCGGGGAATGTTCCAGTTCTCGCGGAAGAACAGGCGGTTGATGAAGTGGATGATGGCGCCGATGTAGAGAACGCAGAAGAAGAGCTGCGAGACTCTTTTCAATCGGAGGGAGCGGTGAGCGGCGCGGACGTAGGCGATGAAGAAGCAAAGGACGCAAAGGTCTTCGACCCAGTCGGCGAGTTTGTGGTTGGCAAAGGCCCAGAAGAGCTGCCATAGGGGTCTATCGCGCAGCGTTCCGTTGACCATTTTGAAAAAGGCGACGTCGACGACTTCCCAGGCTCCTCGCGTCAGCGGCAGAAAGAGGCTTCCGAAGAGGAGCGCTGCGAGGATGTTCCACAGCAGCAGTTTCTTGAGCTGCCAGCTGCTTTTTTGAGTCATTTCAATAGTGGTAGTGTTCATGCGTTTTTCTTATGTTGTTTTAATGAATTGATAGCCAAAGCCCAAAGTGCATAGGCTGATGGGAAGAAGGATGATCAGCATCGGCGATACGATCCCGTTTTCTCCTAGGATGACCGCGGCGTCCATCAAGGCAAAAAAGGCGATAAAGCTAAAGAGCGAGAGGGCATAGGTCGCAAATTGGGGAAGGTTCCGTGAGTGGCGTACGCAAAAGGGGATGGCTGCGAGGATGACGACAAAAGAGAAAAAGGGGATGGCACATTTATAGAGTAGCTGTGTCAACACTTGGGGATACTCATAGGCTGTCGT
>JAZJZV010000018.1:3239-4215 GCA_040389485.1 Chlamydiota bacterium | reverse complement strand
TTTCTGCAATCCAATGGCCAATCGAGCGTTGGACATTCTTCGGCCCTGGTGGAGGACTTTCAGAAGATGGTCCGTTCAGGCCATACGAAAATTGATCAGTTTTTTTCTACAGGCTTGTCTGATTATTTTAACTCCAGTAAACGGAGAGACGGCAATCCTGTGACGGGGAAGATGACCTATGGGACGCTGCCTCCTCCTGGATCTATCAATTCAGGGATGGGAACAGGGCAAGTGGGGAGAATACCCATGACCCTGGCCTCTTCAGAATGGGGATGGAAGGTTGGACAATCAATCACCAACCGTACTATATTTGGAACAGTTCCCAGATGGAGCACTGTTAGACGTCGTCATTGGAAAAATCGAGCGGAATGGGCAAAATCCAACCCGCACGATTATGGAGCCGACAATATTGCAAGAATGGAAAATGGGTTAGCTCCACGGAGACTGAATGAGGGAAAGGGAATCATGGAGGCCAAAGAACTTCACCATAATCCTGCTCAAAGGGATGGTGGTTTATTCGACTTCGTAGAAGTTTGGCCAGATGAGCACGCGGCTCTTGATTCCCAACGATTTTTAGGGAGATAAGGGTAGAATGCCTGATTTTGATAAACTTTTTTCAACAACAAGTGAGAGGCCAGTCAAATATAATGATCGGCTTCTTATGCGTTCGGATCAATTTCCAGTTAGCAATGGCGACATTCTGCTTGCATCCATTGAAAAAACCAATAGCGATTATCGGCAAGGCTTCAGTATTGATGTTACTGGGTACTGTGAAATGGAAGGAAAGACGTACAAAGTGGGTAAGGGTGTAAGGATGCTCTTTTGGGAAGACTCAGCACCAAAACTGATCAAGCTTAAAGTTTTCACTAAAAAAGGGTATGTTCGCATAGAAAACATATGGGAGCGAACTAACACTTACTTGATTGGTTCCCCAACAGGAGAACCCATCAACAAAGAATCAAAATCTGTGGAATAT
>JAZJZV010000018.1:2498-3219 GCA_040389485.1 Chlamydiota bacterium | reverse complement strand
GGTCGGCGCTACAAGTGCAACGATGGCCATCCTGATGAGAACTTTGACGATATCGTATTCACAATACAAAAGCTAAATTGAGCACAACTTCTTGAGTTGCGTTTGGTATCATTCGACTACTAGTATCCCAGGAGGCGGGCGATGTTGGCCGCCACGAGGTAGCCCGTTGCCATGGGGCTGCCATCCATGCATAGGGGATTGATCGAGTTGTCTGCGATCAAGAGGTTGTTCACGCCGTAGACCCTGCCATTGGAGTCGACTACTCCGCCTTGGATAAGGGGCGCCATGCGGCAGTGGCTCTGAAAATGCATATTGGCTTCGATCGAGCTTCGGATGAATGCTTCCAAAGTAGCCGTGGCACCAGGCTCTAGAATGGCGGGATCAGGGAAGATGAGCTGATAGGCGGGATCGATGGCCTGCAACTGAATGTTGATGTTTTTGATGTAGGTCTGAAACCCGGAGACATAGAGATTAAGATCGCTGGGGTTGGAGAGGATTCCATAATCGATGACGGGTGGGGCGAGTGGGTCTGCGCTATTGATGGTGATGGACCCTCTGCTTAAGGGCTGGCACAGATTGAAGAGGGCGGGTGTGAGTCCGGGAATCACGTCGACGGTAGTGAATCGGAGTTGCCTTTGGGTAGGATCTCCGCCGGGGGCGGGGAGCCACGCAATTTGAGAGAAGGGAGAGTTGCCCGACGCTCCTGAATCTTTGGGATTGG
>JAZJZV010000018.1:1799-2488 GCA_040389485.1 Chlamydiota bacterium | reverse complement strand
TGCGGCTGGTCCGCCAGTCCTTGTCCCACGTTGGGATTGTCATAGATGACGGGAATGCCGAGGGAAGTCAGTACTCCTGCAGGCCCTACGCCCGAGTGCATTAAAAAGGGACTGCTCCCGAGTCCTGCACAGACGATCACTCCCTTTTTGGCATAAACGTTTTTGACTTTGCCATTTTTGAGATAGCTCACACCGATCGCTGTATTTCCGTTCCAGATGACTCTGAGGGCGGTACTATCCAAATGGATTTGCAATTTCCTTCCATGGGTTCCTTTCCCATGAGAATTCACGACGTGTTCGTTTAAGAATGCCGTCGTCGAGCTGATGCGGTAAAAGCCCTGGTCTCCGCGGCGGGTGAGCTGGATCTGAGGGGAGGCTCCGATGGGAGTATTGGGGTCGTTGTAATCGAGGACAAAGGGGAATCCCGTTGCATCGATGACGGCTTGGGTAAAGACTTCTGCAATCGGGGTTTTGCGGTTTTGAATCACTCCCAGAGGACCATTTTCTCCACGTGCCTTTTTGTTGTTTGTTTTTCCGCTGTAATCTTCGAGCTGTTTGTAGATTTTTAGGATCCTGTTGACGGACCATTCGGGTCCGGCGATGGTCTCCCACTGGGAAAAGAGCTGATTGGTACCTCGGCACCAGGCGCCTGCATTGACAGATGACCCTCCTCCTTCGGGGAGGGAAAG
>JAZJZV010000018.1:1125-1789 GCA_040389485.1 Chlamydiota bacterium | reverse complement strand
CCAGAGAAGTTCTTCATTGTCTGCATTGACTTGCGGAATGGTCAGTCCCGTTTGGTAGAGGGGCTGCGCGGTGGTTGCTGTGAGGTTAATGAGATCTTGTAGCTCTTGCTGGAGATCTGGAGGAAGGTTCAGCGTGCTCGGATCAAAGGGGGGCGGGGAGCCTAGCAGTGTCGCGGCCACCGAAAACAGGGTGTTTTTTCCGTATTTGAGGATGAAGGCATCGGTGAAGTTCTTACCCGAGTGTAGGGCGATCACCGATGTTTTTTTATCGTCTGTCAGTTTTTTTGCCATCAGACCACCGGCTGTACCCACTCCGACGATGATGTAGTCTGCGGTATTGCCCTTCACCCCTGAATGGCCCGCATGGATGCAATGTGTGGATAAGAGAGCGAGCGTGCCAAGGAAGAATCGGATCCCATTTTTAAAAAACATGACGCCTCTTAGGGGTTGTGTTCGGGGTTGAGAACCTCGGGATTGGTCGAATGCCTATTGATGCTATCAACGACGACGATCTCATTGCGTAAGACGGGCTCATAAAGCCTTTGCTTAATACAGTACCCCTTTTCGCAACTGGGCGGTTCGACATGGGACTTGCCCTTAAACGTGAAATTGAAGGGGAGGCTAAGAGTCAATGTTCCTTGCCCTGTCCACTTAAAGGTAGGAT
>JAZJZV010000018.1:0-1115 GCA_040389485.1 Chlamydiota bacterium | reverse complement strand
GCGCTCAGCCGTCCACCAAATGCATGTTTGGTGGTAGAGCGGAAAGCATTTTCTGTAGCAGCTGAGCTTCCCCAATAGTAATAGGGGCCAGCGCCTACGCGAACTTGTAAAAAACGGGTCTTGCAAAAGTCGTAGCCAACTTCAGAGTCGAATCCTTTCATCGCTAGCTGCTCTCTTGCTTCTACAAGAAACCCTCCGGGCGACAAATTATCATAGGAAAGGCGGTAGATGTTGGTGTTTTTGCGTCCTACAGGCAGATAGCCATTGAGACGCGCATCCCAATTTTTTCCGAGAGCCTCGAGGCCAACAGAAACCTGGTTATAGTGAAAGTGGGAGGTTTGTAGATAATCGTAGAATGCGTTGCCTCCCCAGATGAGGCTGCACCGTCTATTGAGCCATCGCAGTCCGAGGCCGGCATTTGCGGCGTACTTACCATCGTTAAAGATGTGTCCTCTTAAATCTAGAAAGGGGACGTAGTGTTTATAGCAAAAGGGTTGCGACAGAAAAAGATCGAGCGAACTATACCCTTTGGAATAGCCCAGCCCTTTTCCTTCTGTGTGGCTTACACTGATATGCTCAGGTTGGGGATCTTTTGCAGGTTTTACCGAAGGCGTTGAGCCTTGGTCTGCTCTTAAAGTGACTGCAGATAACGAGCAAAGAGTGAAAAGTAAAGCGGGATGGGTGATGCGCATGTAGGCCTTCCTGAAAAACAAGGCCCAATTAAATATTATGATTGGCAAAAGCGCAAGGTGCATTTTTGAGTGAGCGAGATTGACAGGTCAGCGCACCTTCCACTGATCATTCGTCGTAATAGGGATGCCCTTCGACCTTGAGGTAGGACTTGGTATTTTCGTCCCAGACTTTGGCGGGGTCGAGGTTTTCTCCATATTTGCTCTGGAGGAAGTTGACGACGTTGTTGGGTGCCCAGACTGTGAGACCGTCGAATTTTGCCTTTTTGAGAGGGAAGACCTCATCGTATTGAAGAGGCTGCATGCACTTGAGCTCAGCTGCTTTCCAGCTATGGGGAAAGGGACTGTCGAGGTAGGTGAAAAGATAGGAGATGGTGCGCTCCTGCTCGTTGAATTTGTAGTGGTAGATGTCGATGAAGTTCTTCG
>JAZJZV010000017.1:0-3015 GCA_040389485.1 Chlamydiota bacterium | reverse complement strand
AAGAGGGCATATTCGTTTAAGACTATGAAAACCCCGGGTCATTTCTCGCGTATAATTTTCCAGCCATTGACGTCTTTGTAACGACTTTGGAGCATGGTAAAGAATACAAAGACCGCTATGTGCACAAAGCTCCGTATTTTTATTGGCACTATGGAGAAGCGGACAGCTTTAGCTATAGCCAAATCGAAGAGATCTCTCATGTTCCCTTTGGATCCTTAATGATACCTATTCCGGGGGGAGCAGAGCAGTTCCTGAACGATAACTATGGAACAGCCGCATACCCAGAATTCTGGAAGACGCATTCCCAAGAGGGCAACTGGGATCACAGATCCGGCAAGCCTTCTTCGACTCCTGGAGCGGCATTTGTCGAAGTTGCTGATTTTTCTCCAGCATCCTACGACTAACCTCCGGAAGCATTTAGGCAAACCACCTCAAGCGCCTGCGCAATTCGCGCTCGCGTGGGCTCTTGAGGCTCGATCAGAGGAAGGCGCATCGTCGAAGTGCATTTGCCCAAAAGAGAAAGGGCGTACTTGACGCATTGGGGATTTGTCTCCAAGACCATCGCCTTGATCAGGGGATAGAGCTTGTGAAACAGAGAGCGCCCCGCGCTCAAATCGCCTGAGAGCATAAGAGCATTGAATTGCTGCCATTCTTCCGGAATCACATTCGCAACAATCGAAATCACGCCAACAGCTCCCACTGCCATCATCGGCAGCGCCAGGGTATCGTCACCGCCATAGACAGGCACTTCGATTTGGCTCATCAACTCAAGAGTATAGTCGAGATTGCCAGAGGCTTCTTTCACTGCTGCCAAATTGGGGAGAGTGCAGATGCGCGCCAGTTGAGAGACGGGAAGGTTAATGCCCGTTCTCCAGGGATTGTGGTAAAAAATCACCGGAAGGCCGACTGCGCAGATCTTCTGAAAGTGCAAAAAGCACCCTTCTGGATGAGGGCGGACGTAGTAGGGTTCGACGACAAGGGCTCCATCGACACCCAGCTCTTTCGCCTGTTCTGTCAGAGAGACGACGTGGCGCGTATCGTAGCCTCCAGTGCCGGCGATAATCGGGATCCTTCCGCACGCAGCTTCAACGCCTGCAGCAAAAATTGCGAGCGTTTCTTCATCACAGAGCGTTGGAGCCTCTCCCGTCGAACCGCAGAGAACAATCGCCTGAGTGCCTGAGGCGATATGCCATTCGACGAGCTCCCTTATCCTTTCCAGATTGACGCTTTGATCTGCGTTAAATGGCGTTGCTAGCGCAACACAGGAACCCCTAAACATGTTCAACCTCACTGTTATTCCGGGATCATACTCCGGGATCGGTTTTCATTCCACGGAGCAGCACAAAGCCGCCAATAATTGCCATCGCTGCGCCCAGATAAAGCGGCAACGTCACTGCGTGACTTGCCATCGGTCCGCCTGCTAGTCCAGTGAAAATCTCAGCAAGGACTTGCACAGAAGTGAGCGTTCCGAGCGCTTGCCCCTGGAACTGCTGCGAGGTTGTGTTTGAAATCAGCAAAGCCCCATTGGTAAATACACCCGCCAAACAAAGCCCTACAGGAATGAGCGTTGCAATCAAAGCATAGGGTGAAGAGGGAAGCAAACACACCGCAAATGCAATGCCCATGAAAAAAGCAAAGAGGCAGAGCATCTCCCGTGGGCTGAAGCGCTTTGCCAGATAGGGGACGAGCCAAATGGCGCCTGCAGCAATGATCAATGAATCGTACACCATCACATAGGAGAGCATCGATGCTGAAAAATCAAAGCGTCTCTCCAAAAATACGGGCAGGAAGCGAAAGTAGGCAAAGAACCCCAGAGCGAGAAAAAAATTGGCGAGGTAGTACTGCTTGAGTTTGGGCTGCGAAAATCCGCTCCACATCGACCGAAAGAACTCCCATTTTTCTTTCCCTTTAAGTCGCAAGGTTTCTTGTGATTTCCAGTAGATAATCGCCATGCCGACAAGAGTCATGCACGCGGCCGCCCAGAAAGGTGTTGCATAAGTGAATCCCCTATGGACTGTAGGATCTGCGAGCTGCCCCCCCATCAGTGGACCAATGATAAACCCCACCGAAATGCAGATGTTGATCCATCCAAAGTGAGCCGCCTTTTCTCCGCGATGCTCTTCCTTTTCCGTCAGGTCGGCGACAACCGATTGTGCAATGGTCACATTCCCCTCGCAAAAGCCGCACAATGCGAGCCCTAAAAACATTCCCAGAACAGACCCCTCAGAAACCGTGAGAGCTGTCACCATGTATCCCACAGTGGTTCCTGCCAGCGACCACAAGATCACTCTCTTTCTTCCAAAGCGATCCGATAGGCGGCCCAGGAGGGGAGAGCCAAAGAACTGCCCGATGGGGAAGCTCGCCATCACAAGTCCCAGAAGAATCATCTGCATGTGAAGACTGCTGCCAGGGAGGATCGTGCGTTCAGGATCTAAGAACATACCCGGCAAGATGGGAAGAGGGAGCGAGAAGCCGATATAGGCAAATAAAATGACAATAGAATACGGGATGAGTTTTTTTCGCGTCGCCGAACGCATAGGGCTTCCTCTGAATGATCTTTTCTCACTATAGCTACTGGTTGATTTGATGGGAATTAGTTGGAAGGATAGGGGGAACAGACACAATCGCGATCAGAAAACTCTTGGAGGATCTCCCTCCACTCCTCAGCGACCATCGCAAAATCGCTGATGCGGTGTTTAAAGGGGAGATATTTTCCCCTTTCCATCTCCACCTCTTCTGTTAGAAAAACAGAGTGGGTGTCAGCATCTAGTTTTAGGTACGCTCCCCGATGCTGCCAGCGGAAGACCCCGCTCGTCGAGATGCAGGAGCGCACACTGCGGGGAATCATGGGATCCCCGGAGTAGACTTTCGTGTAGAGGATCCACTTGTCTTTCTTTTTCGAAGGCTCAATTAAAATTTCGTTTCTTTTAATTAAGATGCGCGCTTGCTTCTTAGTGTCTAACTGACTCATGACAACTAAAAAAGCAACATACGACATATAAAAGCGCCTTAATT
>JAZJZV010000016.1:0-2531 GCA_040389485.1 Chlamydiota bacterium | reverse complement strand
GGGATCGCACATCCAGATGCCTCTGTAGACGTTGGAAAGAGCGCCTTCTCTTTTGCGGTTTTCGATGTAGGTAAAACGCTTCGACCAGCCCTTCTCTTTGACGTACTTTTGTACGAGTTCCCCCATCCCATCCGTCGATGCATCGTTGACGAATACGACGCGGAAGTTTTCATATTTTTGCTGGAAAACGGAATCGAGCGTGATTTGACACCACTTCGCGTTGTTATAAGAAGGGATGACAACTGCGATTTTCTTTTCGGGAAGTGCTGCATGCATTTCCAGTGTGCAAAAAAGCAGAGCGATGAGGAGGAAGATTAGGCGATGGAAGTGTTTCATTTTCACAGCCCTAAGAGTTATGAATATGTGAATTTAGCAGCGTCAAGACATTTTCTTCAAAACAAAATTGCAGTTTACACTCAGAAGAAGGAGAAGAAGTTCTATTAGTGGAAGTTGGAGTAGCGCAACAAGAGACATGTCTCTTACTTTGCTTTGTAGATCCAGGTGGGGCCGTTGCCGAAGCGGCGGAGGAAGTAGTCGCGGATGCCGCAGAGTGCTGCGCGATTGCCGAGAAGTTTTTTCTTTTTTTCGAGAAGATCTTCTGGGGAGGCGAAAGGAGTGAGGAAAAATAGCTGCATTTTTTTCAGCAGGCGGATCTTGAGCATGTGTGCAATTTCGGGGAGCAGAATGCGCATGTAGAGGCTTCTTTTTTCTTTGGGAGAGCAATTGCGCTCGATCCAGAGCATGCGATTGCGCCACCAGAAATAGGTGGAGTGCGGTTTACCGCCGACAAATGAAGCGGACACTTTGTGCCAGATCTTTGCCTCTGGACAGGTGAAGACGGAAAATCCGTGCTTTTTGGCTCTGAGGCAGAGATCAGACTCTTCCCAGATCAGAAAAAAACGGGGATCGAATAGTCCAGCAGTTTGAAACACTTCTTTGCGAAACATCATGGCGGCGCCGCAGACGTAATCGAGCTCGAGAGATTCTTGCCACTGGGATTCTTCTTCCTTTGCGCGCAGTCCTATAAAATCAAATGTGGCCGTTTGTGGGTTCCACATGCCGCCGAGGTGGTCGAGAGTGTCTTTTTTGTCGTAGAGGCAGATCTTGGCGCCGAGGATTCCTGCAGCGGGAAGCTTGGCGAATCCATCGAGGAAGGCTTCGAAGAGGTTGCGGGCGACAAGGGTGTCGTTGTTGAGGAGCAGGATGTATTTGGCTCCGCGATCCAGTGCGCTGCGGATGCCGATGTTATTTCCCTCGGCAAAACCGCTGTTGATGGGGTTTTCGATGAGATGCAGCGAGGGAAATTGGGAGCGGATGGCTGCCGCTGATCCGTCAGTTGAGCCGTTGTCGACGACGATGATGTCGAGGGCAGGGTAGGTGCACTCTTGGAGGGAGGTCAAGCAGGCCAGTGTGTCCTGTTTGCCATTCCAGTTGAGGATGACGACGCTAATGGCAGCGCTTGACATAGGCATCCCATCCTGCTTTGCGGTAGAGGGCAGCTTCTGACTGCGGGTTCTTTGCGGCGTAGATCCCTCTGCCGACGATGATCACGTCGCTGCCGGCAGCAATCACCGATTGTGGTGTTTGGTACTGCTGGCCGAGGGAGTCTTTGCCAGATGAGAGTTGCACGCCTGGGGTCATGTAGATCCACTTGGGATCGTCGGAGAGTTTTTTTAAACTGATGAAGCCGATGGTGAAATCGGAGGAGGCCTCGGCCATTTGCAGCGCTTTTTGTGTATAGTCTCCACAAGCGAGAGTTCCTTGAGAGCTCATTTCGGCGAGTAGGAGGAGCGCGCGCCCTTGAGGCAGTCCGATCTGTTTGAGTCCGTCGATGATGCCAGGTCCTGGAACGACATGGGCGTTGATGATGTCTGCCCAGGAGCTGATGTGGTAGATCCCCTTTTCGTATTGCATGGCAACGGTGTTGCCAATGTCGGCGAATTTTCTATCTTCGAAGATCAAAAACTGGTGTTTGTCTGCAATTTTTTTTAATGCGGTGGTGACGGAGGGAGTAAAATCTTCGAGGATATCGATGTGGGTCTTGAAAAGAGCGATCTCAGGGCCAACTGTTTCTGCAAAAGCGAGCAGCTGCTCAGAGCGTGTGAGATCAGCTGCAACTGCGAGATTGCTCTTTTTGCTCTCCATGAGGGAGAAGAGTTTTTTTGCAGTGGGGTTGGCAGTGAGATGGGAGCGTTCTTGGTAGGTTATCATGGCTCGATTATACCTCTATGAAGATTTTGCCAAGAGGAATAAAAATTCGTTGATCTCGCGAAATGCGGTTTCAGTGATCTTCTTTTCGCTGAAGAGGACTTTGAGCAAATCAAAGACGCTGATGAGCGAATGGACAAAAACTCCTTTTTCTTTGACTCTTTCGACGCCGCCTTGCTCCCGGTTGAGGACGACGACGACGTCTTCGACGATGAGACCCTCATTTTCGAGCGGGGCGATGGTCTCCAAAATACTGGCGCCGGAGGAGATCACATCTTCGACGATCAGACAGTTTTGTCCCTTCTTATAAACGCCTTCGATGA
>JAZJZV010000015.1:0-19966 GCA_040389485.1 Chlamydiota bacterium | reverse complement strand
GGAGCGTTTGATGTGCGGCATTCGATCCCAATGAGCGTCAGTGCAGGCTTTTGAATCACGGTGTAATTATCCATTGGGATTCCCTTGAATTTTCGCATATTCGGAAAGAAGTAGATAGAAATAGAGATAGACATCGGGCTTGCGCAGATGAGACTCCGCGAATCTTTGGGCATTTCTGCTGATTTTCTGGCACTCTGTGTCATGTGTTTGCGCCCACTCGATCTTTTTTGACAAGTCGCTCAGGTCGGCGCGGATGGGGATGTAGTGAACAAAGGGAGTGAGGGCGCGGTAATACCATTGAATGTGCGAGGAGTCTTGCTTAAAGATGACCGACTGGGAGAACAGCTGCCAAAACGCTCTGCTATAGGCGCAGGTGTTGCCATCGAGCAGAATTTGGTACTTGTAGGGGATATGGTCAATCACCTTCAGAGTGTCTGCAAAGTAGTGGCCATACACTTCTTTGACTTTTTCAGGAGTAGAGCACTGAGTGACGGTATTAAATTTTGCGTCGAGCAATTCGGGATGGGCAATCGACGAGGAGACGAGTCGCGCTCTGGGAAACTGGAGGAAGCTCTCATCCGTGATATCTGCAGCCCCTGTCATTGCGCCTCTCCAAATGGCTTTGGGGAGTCGCTCATTCCAGCTGTTATTCGCAAGGCCTTCTCGGATCCTTCTGAGAAGTTTTTCATTTCCTGAGAGGGCTTCGAAGTCGGGAATCAGAATGACTTCATTCCGTTCAGCACGGTCTTTTGCAAAGGAAAAAACGGGGGACTTAAAATGGCAGCCAATGGCGCCATCGGCGAGTGAAACGATGAAATCGACGTCGGGTACATGAAGGACAGAAAGAAGATCATTGAGTTCATTCATCAGAACTTTGGCGCGAGAGTGGTTTTCCAACCCAGAAAAGTAGTTCGCGGATAAAACGTTATTGCGAATGTGGTAGTGCACCAGCATGTAACTGGGGTTGAGAGCCTCGATTTCGCACATAGTGGATGCGATCTGAGCGGGTGTCAGCTGAGAGGCATCGACGAGCGCCAGGTCTTCGTGAATTTGGTCGAGCATCCAACGCGGAGAGGGAAAGAATTGCGCTTTTAACTTCAGCTGGGTCTTCCAGCTCGTCCTTTTGAATTGAACAGTTCCGATCACTCCAAGAAGAGAAGCAGCGATGGCAGCACCGCAAAGAGTGAGTTTTAGACGTTTACCCATAGTTGATACCCCAACACATTCAGCAAAGTATATTGCCGCAAGATTTTGAAAGCAATCGGGCGTTGAACCTTTGAATGCATTTTGGTAGAGTCCGCAAGCATGGGCCAAATGGAAAAGTTCAGGACTCTTGAGGATGAAATTTTGCTCCTGCAGCAAGAGGCAGAGGGACAGCCCATTTCATTGGGAAAAATCTTACGCACCTTGTCGGGAAGGGGAAGGGCGCTCGTCTTAATTCTGCTAAGCCTGCCTTTTTGCCAACCCCTTCAAATTCCGGGGCTTTCTATCCCTTTTGGTTTGTCGATCGCTTTTGTGGGGATGCGCATTGGCTTTGGCAAGCACATTTGGCTTCCTCAAAAACTTTTGGCTAAAAAAATCCCTCCGGCAGTGTTTCATAAAATCACTTGCAAGACTCTTGTGCTGGTGAGGAAAATCAAGAAGTGGGTGCGTCCCAGACTCATAGAATTGTGCCGGCCTTCGGTGATGCGGCTGATCAATGGTTTACTCGTGTGCCTTTTGGGGCTGATCCTGGCGTTGCCTCTTCCCGTCCCATTCACCAACCTCACAGCGGCTTGGGCAATTTTTCTCATCTCTTTTGGCATGCTCGAAGATGATGGAGCGCTTGTCATCGCAGGTTACTTCATGACGATCTGCACATTTCTTCTTCTTGCAGCGATTGTCGTCACGATGGAAAAGCTTCTTTGATCGGCTCATTAAAAATGGTCAACTTTTTGAGACTCCGTTATCATTCTTGAGACACGTCAGATATAAACAGGGGGATTATGGAAATCGCGTTTCTCTTTTACGATGGAATGACCGCGCTGGATGCGATCGGACCGCACGAAGTGCTCAGCCGATTGCCTGGAGCCAACGTGATCCGAGTGGCTAGACAGGCAGGCCCCATACATACGGAATCTGCGGGTTTGACACTCATTGCAGAGCACACCTTCTCCGATGTAACGAGAGCAGATGTATTGGTGATTCCTGGAGGCGGGAATGCGACGACATTGCAGCAGTATCCCGAACTACTCGAGTGGATCCGTGCGATTCATGCCACTACGCAGTGGACGACATCCGTCTGTACAGGCAGCCTGATTTTGGGTGCGGCAGGCATTCTGCAGGGACTGCCCGCAACGACGCATTGGGCGACAATGGAGCGTTTGCGCAAGTGGGGTGCAATACCGACTCCAGCCAGGGTAGTAGAGGCGGGTAAGGTGATCACTGCAGCAGGGGTTTCTGCAGGCATCGATATGGCTCTCTCTCTTGCAGCGAAGATAGCAGGTCCTCACATCGCCCAAGCACTACAGCTTGGGATCGAATACGATCCTGAGCCTCCCTTTGATGTCGGCTCACCAGGCAAAGCCAATCCAGCCATTGTTCAGGCGCTGCGAGCCCGCTTGGAGACCCTTTTTGAGAAGGCCTAAAAGCGTGGGTAGACCTCTTCCTTGCTGCCAGCTCTCATGCGGCGGTTGGGACCACTCTCTGGTTTGCCGTTGAGGAGGAGTTTATATTCGAATTCGTCAAAATGCTTAGTGGTTTCTGCTATCCAGAGGTCATCACCTGCGAGTCTAAGAGGCGTGGGGGTGTCCCACGACATTCTTGGACCATTGCCCACGATAGATAGGGTGTTTCCCCAGCCCGCATTGTATCGGATGCTCATGGATGTCCATGTTCTCTTCCCCACGCTTGTATACGAGAGTTTGAGAGGAACATTGAAGTGGGGAGCCTCCACGGAGTCCTCTCCAGATGAGGCGCGATGGGTACCTTCTTCCCAGATCAAATCGTCAATGAGGATTTTGTATTCCACTTCCGCAAATGGGGAGGAGAAGCGATAGATCCAATGGTCATTGTCGATTTGAACTAACGGTTTTCCCTTCTTCCAGGTAAGCCCCCCATCGCTGCCGCGAATAAAAAGTGATTTGCCACAAGAAGCTGCCGCGTGAATATGAACCGCAGGCTGAAATGCAGGTGGAAGAGCCATCACAGGGTGATCCGCAGATTTTAAGAAGATGACGTTGGTGTGCTTTAGAGAGAGTATGCGGTCGGTTAAGGTTTCCCTGTCGAGAGGGGAGAAGTAGGGCTCGACGGCTTTTCTAACGCGACATGAATCTCCAAATCCCCATACAACTCCTGCTGTCCTCCATACTTTCGAGCGTGGGTGAAAGAGCACATCATAAGCGGTGGAGAGGTGGCAGATCGGGTGTTTTTGTGGGATGTCGAAGAGCTCCCTTTCTTTTCCATGAGCGCGAACGGCCATCATATAAGCGTCGCGTGAGCTTTTCATATAAACAAAAGAGGTGGCGCGCCCTGTGAACATCGCTCCACCAAACAAACTTGGCCCAAATGAAAAGCTGTAGGGTGCATCTAAGTCATAAGGAGAATAAGGGAGGTCGGTGGGAAAATCGGTTCCCCTAGAAAGTAAGTAAGCCTTTTCGGCGATTGGATGGCATTCTGCAGTGATGGCTCTTCGGATAAGCGCCGCATCTTCTTCGTTTCTGATTCCCATTGAAAAGGGGAGGTGGTCATTGCTAAACTTCTCGATCGGCGTTCCTTCGCTGAAAATGGGGGAGAGAAATTCTCCCTGAGCGCGTTTTTGCTGCAGGTCGAAGGAGTCATGGAATTGTCTAAAAAAGGCAATTTGTTTTTCCGTCAAATGGGAAATTGCCTCAAAGTTGAACGTCGACTCGAGGGGGTGGTGCTTGATCAGTTTTTGTACAAGATTTTGGTTTAAACGGTGAGCCAGTGACTTTACTGCCTCAGCATTGTTATCTTCTTCGAGTCGAAAAAAGGCTGTATGCCAGCACTCTTCTGTCGGTTGAGATGCGTAAGAGCTTGGGGGCTTCCTTTCGTTGGGACAGAAGTCCTTTCTGGCCAGGTCTTCTTTGATCCCTTTTTTCAAAAATTGCATTTCATAGTAGGTTCTCGGCACAAAAGTGATTTCCAGGGTAGGATCAATCGCTTGGATTTTGCTTCGAACCATTTCATACCGATGGTCCACAGCGGGGGAGTTCAAGTGGTTAAGCACTGAGAGTGCGGCGTCGAATGTAGCTCTTGATGGAGCCGTCTTTTCTCCCGTTGGAGACTGATGGTAAACGACATATTCACCGTGGCCCACTGTGATTGGACGATCTAAAGGAACAGAAATGCCCGATTGTACACTTGAACTACTTGCTGCCATAATTAAACTCCGTTTTTGCATTAATTATACTATTTATAGAATAGCTAAGAAATATAAAAACTAATTTAATTTTTAAATTTATATATATTAATGAAGCGACTGTCTGTGAAAAAAGCAGTGACGTCTATTTACATCGTGGTCAACTGTCAAGATCACATACGCAGCGTAGAGGCTTAAGGGAATCAGATTGCCGCAGGCGGCGGTGAATGCCTGCATCGAAGCAAATGCGGCGCGCGACAGGGCCGGATTTGCTATAAACGCGGCTGTGGCTCCAGCGAAAGCGGGCAGAGCGAATTTAAAGGCGCACTTGGGCTCGACAGTCAGTCGATAAAATAGCGAGCTTGCCGCACAAATCCCCACATTCACGGGAAAAGAGAAAGGGAGGACGGTCATGAAGCCTGCCATCGCCGCAGCACGGAAGAAATGGTTGCATACCAGAGCGGCTTTAAAAACTGTCGGGTGATGTGCAAAGTACTCGCTAATCTTTTGCGCTGGTCTTGTCAGGACATTGTACTTGGAAATGGTCTCATCGAATCTTGCTGAGATTGTCATCTTTTCCTCCTCGTTTTTCTTTCAAAAGAAGATTGTAGAGGGCAGCTGCGATTTATACCAAGCACAGAAATGGATTTTCGATTCAAGAGCATGCCCATTTTCGCATCTTCATCAGGAAAATCAATTCCCTGTATTCGGGCTGGATGTATTTGATCTTTTTTTCTTCAGGGAATTCGGTGTAGTCCACGGATTGATACCCGAGGTGGTGGTAAAAAGCGATCAAGCTCTCTTGGAACAGGGGAATGACGTTGAGTCTAACGCTTTCCATATGCCGCTTCAGGAAGGCTTCCTTTTCTGCGTGTTTAAGCAGCATTGGGCCAAGTCCCATTCCTCGATGTTTTGGATCCACTGCGAGGATTTCAATTTCAGCCTCGTCGGAGTCGAAAAATTCGAGGAAAATAGACCCGCAAATCACATTTTCCGAAGAAATGCAGAGATACAGTTGTTTTTGAGGGTTGGAAAGAGATTCTCTCAACTGATCTTCTGTGATTCGGGTGGCGTCTTCTTTTAAATATCTCACTCTCTTATAGGCGGCATTGATCATATCGACGATCTTTCCCAGATCGCGATCTTCGCTGTACAACTCAATGGTGAAAGAGGACTCCATTCGAATGGGATCACTGTCCATTAGGTTCTCTGGCGTTGGAGAGCATTTTTTGGATCAAAGGCTCTTTCATTTTCCTGTACTTTTCACCCTCATCGTGTGCGGATGCGGCAGCTTTTTCTTTAAGGGAGGCGTACTCCAAAGCTTCTGATGGATGAGCGCGCAAATAGTCCCTTAATGCAATCAGATCTTTCCAATCCTGGCTCTCGGGATAGGTGAGATGGATGTGGTACCTCCTGACATCCTCATCGAGATCAGGCAAGTCGGCACAGAAGAAGAAACGATCGGGAGTACTAAAGGCTGGCCGGAACTCGTAGCCGAGGTTTTGGAGCTGCAGACAAACCCTCTCCATTTCCGATTGGTCTACGGCGATGGCGATATCGACGATTCCTTTGCCGCCAAGTCCTGGGACGGCGGTGCTCCCCACGTGCTCGATGAGAAGATCGCTTTTGAAGTGGGTGAGGATTTTTTGCTTTTCTCTCTCAAAAAGCTCAGGGAAAATCTTGTTGTAGGGCTTGAAGATATATTTTTTCATGGGAGTTCTTGCTTTGTCTGCGAGTGATGGAAACTGAGATATCTCTCTAAACACGTTGCCAAGGACCCGTTCCCATCGAGGAAGTGGAGGCGATTTGTGGGTGTGTAATGGGCGATGACAGGTTGCATTTTTGCTTTAAACTCATAAATTCTCATCCTATTTCCTTCGACGCTGTCATCCAGGCGTTTTGTCAATGGACCTTGGCACAGATCACATGTCTCTGGTATTTGAGAAGGAGCGAATTTCGCATTGTACAACTTGCCGCACTTTTCACAGGATTGGCGGTAAAGGATCCTATCTATAGCAGTTTCTCCCTCGACATCGAGCAGGATAAATACAACTCTGCCCTCGAGTGATCTCTCTTGGATGAAGGTATCTAAAAGCCTGCATTGCTCCACAGTTTTCGGGTAGCCATCGAGGATCACACTTTTTTGCTCCTCCAGCCCGCGCCTCAATCTTTGGAGGACGAGTTGATCGATGATTTCAAAGGGAATGCCTCCGATGACATGGTTCAGGATTGCATCTTTATATTTCAGGCCAAATTCTGTTTCATTCCGCAATTCTTCTCGGATAATGTCTCCGGTTGAAATATGATCGTATCCTTCTGATTGAATAGCCTGCGCAAAAGTCCCTTTTCCCGCGCCCGGGCAACCCAAAAGGACGTAGATGGAGGGTCGGATTTCCGTAGTTGAACTCATGGCAATCTCCTTAGTGTTTCCAATATTGAGGCGATAGTAGCGCGCCTATTGCATTAGCTCCCGGCGTTCCCACATAGCGGATCTCTGCGATGTCCAAGGCTTCCATTAAACCGTGGGCGAGGATGAGATTTGAGACAATGTGGGTAAATGCCTCTTTCCGCTCCAGGGGGATGGAGTCTTTGGTCCTGATCGCTTCATCATCGAGGTCCAATCGGCGCTCGAGCTCCTCAAAAACGCGGTGGATGCTGAAATCGGAACTCTGCGGCATTCCCCACAACGGGTTGATGCCCACTCCCAATACAACCACATCGGGATGGCTCAGTTTTTGGCGGAGCAGTGCGGGGAGATCCTTCACATGCTTCCGAATCCATCGATTCGCTTGAGTAGCCTGCGCTCTTGAAATGGGGTTGGGACTAGACAGGGGGTCTTCTTCTTTGCCCTGAATTTTCAGCACTGCCATTTTCATGGGAGTTTTTCCAAGTCTTCCTCGATAAACAACGTATTGATCGTCACATTTGGTCGCGATTTGGAAACTGCCTCCTCCAAGGTCGCAGGAGATGGCGCGATGGGGATCTATGTTAGTCTCACTCACGGCGCTGATAAATCCTAAAATGCCCTCTTCTTCTTGAGAAACGATGGTCACGCTCACGCCCGTTTCCTCTTTGATCCTTTGGACCAATGCGTCGCTATTTTTGGCAAGACGCAGGGGCTCGGTGGCGATGGCGTGGTATTCCTTGGGCTTAAAAGCCTCTGCCTTCCTCACCAGTGCGGAGATGGCATGGACTGTTTTCTGCTGCATATCGGAGCTCAGTCTTCCCTCTTGGGATTTTTCGAGATTTTCTCTCAATCCTAGATAGATTGAATCGGTCAGCAGTACGTTGATAATTTTGTTTGCTTTGACGTCGACATCAGACACTTGCATTTTGATCTGACCTGAACCTATGTCAAATGCAGCCCTGCGAACGATGAAGTCGGAGGATTCACCCTCAGACGCAATGCCAGCTGACATCCACAAAGGGGCGATAAAGAAAAAGAGGAAGAGGATCTTTTTCAAGGTAACCTCGTCGTTGTAGTTCTGGGGAAGGAAAGGCGGACGATTATGCAGAAACCCATTATGGAAAGCAATCGCATACTACAAGAGGCTTGCGTTGAATCGGTTAAATTTCTATGTTATCCCATAAAAAGGAAATCAAAATGACGACAGAGAAAAAACGGTGTTTTGGGGGAGGAGCAGGCAAGGAATTGTATGCCGAGTACCACGACAAAGAATGGGGAGTTCCCGTGCACGACGATCGCCACTTATTCGAGATGCTCATCCTGGAAGGAGCACAGGCGGGCCTGAGCTGGGAGACGATCCTTAAAAGACGGGAGGGGTATCGGATGGCTTTCCACCAGTTTGATCCGGTCAAGGTCGCAGCAATGAGCGATGGGGATTTGGAGGCGCTTCTGCACAACCCGGGGATCATCCGCAATCGATTGAAAGTGTTCAGTGCCAGACAAAATGCGCGAGTGTTTTTAAAGATTCAGGAAGAATTTGGAACGTTTGACCATTATGTGTGGGGCTTTGTGCAAGGAAAGCCCATCGTCACTCCCAGACGCGGCTTGAAAGAGGTCCCTGCTACAACAGATGCGAGCGATGCTCTTGCCAAAGATTTGAAAAAACGGGGCATGGCGTTTGTCGGTTCGACGATTATCTATGCCTTTATGCAAGCCGTGGGCCTGGTGAATGACCACTTGGCAGATTGCTGCCTCCAGGGTATAATGTCGGCTGGAAATCGGGAGTGAGAAAGATGTTTAAAAAATTGATGATGTCGTTTTTTATTCTAATCTGCGCGCATGGACAAGCAGAGATTCACACCATTTCCCTTATCGAAGATATGCGTTCGTATGTTACTGATAACGATAGTCTTGTGCTTTTTGACGTCGACGACACATTGATCGCAAGCCCCACGAGTTTAGGTGGCATTGCCTGGCGCCCCTGGGCGAGGAGCAAACTTCCCAAAGGGGGCACCGATTTTGTTCTTTACGATGCACTGACTCTCTATATTGCAAAAAAGGTCCCTTACATTCCTGTGGAGCCAGCAATCCCTAGGCTCATTTCTGACTTGCAGCAAGAAGGCGTTACGGTGCTGGCCCTCACCTCTCGCGGGCGTGCGCAATGGTATACGACCAATGTCGCTGGGATCGATGCACTCACGATTCAGCAACTCAAACACGTGGGGATGGATTTTGCGCGCACTGCAATTCCCTCCCGGCTAAAGGAGCTAAAGTCCGTAGACTTATACGAAGGGATCCTCTTTGCAGAGCACATCAGCAAGGGCGATCTGCTGAAAACACTGCTGTCTGATTCGGGATATCGCCCAGCGCAGATCATTTTCGTCGATGACCGTTTCGATCACATCCAATCGGTGGAAGCTGCCGCGCAAGAGTTAAGGATCCCCTTCATTGGTTTTTGGTACAAGCGCGCAGAGATCAATGCATCAGGTTTTGACCCGATGGTGGCCAATGTGCAGTTTGAGGGACTGTTCTTAGAAAACACAATCTATTCCGAGGCTAAGGCGAAAGCAATTGCTGCTGGTTTGCTAGAAGTAGATCCAGTTGAGTTCTTTAAGGAGATCGTGGAGAAGCTCGATCTCGAAAAGCTAGCTCCTGCGCCATTTTAATTTTTTTTATTATGGCCGTTTAATTGCACTTTTGTTAATATTATCCCATGAACACAATGGATTCCTCTTATTTCTCAGATGAGGTAGTCTTCTCCCGCTGCGTTTTTGCAGTCGGGTCACCTGTGCGTTCGGCTTCTTTTTCCATCATTTCTCTGGTCCTAATTGCGCCACAGGCGCAATAACTATTTAAACACCCTCACATTTTTTTTCGTTTTCTTAATAAGTCCAGAAGGACTGTGTTTAAATTTATCAAAAAAGGACCAAAATTATGTCGTCAGTATCAAATGAGCCGCAAACAAGTAGCGTATGGTCGCGAGTGGCTTCCTACGCAGTACCCCCTGCAGCAGCGGCTGCTGCAATCGTTCCTACCTATTATGGATTTGTCGTAAAATCTGCACTTCAAACAGGGCAGCCCTTCCCTTCCATGACAATGCGGGAAGCGCTTATGGGAGGTTTTAAGGCCGCGCCAACAATCGGAACCATCGTGGGCACGCAGTTGCTTGTGGATGAATATGTCGGAAAGCAAATAGCCATGTTCTTGAGAGAAAGGGGCGTTGACTCTGAGCTTGCCGCTAAATTCCTCAGCGCAGTTGTCGTCGGGGCAGTCTCTGTTCCACCACTTGTCGTCTTCAACGGACAGACTATGAAACAGACCGCATGGGAATCGCTCATGGCACTTTCCCTCAAGCAAGCAGCAGCAGTAGTGACGCGTGAGAGCACTTTTGTCTTCTCCCTTGGAGCCAGCGCATTTGTGAAAGCAAAGATGAGCGAGTTCGCAGGAGAAAACAAGGCAGTGGAATATGGCTCTGCATTTGTAAGCGGTGTGATCGGGAGTGTGGTCGGCCATCCCGCTGACACGGCCTTAACACTCTGGCAGAAGAAGATGGAAGTGGAAGGCTTGCGTCAATTGATGCGCGGCGGCCTTTATAAGGCCGGTGCCGTCGGGGTCTTTTCTGCGCTCTACACAGGCTTGAAAAAGGGGCTTGGGTCCACACGCGTAGATGAGGGATAATCATCCCAGTTGCCGGCTAGTGCTTTGTAAACTTAGTTTTGTTCATATTTGCGCCCGGATTTTGATGCAGATTGTGAGTCTAGAAAAACCAGACATACATGGGTAATGTAGGCGGTTTTCTAGACCTGCAAGATGCTCAAAAGACGGGCCAAATATGTGCAATGATTAGGTTTACAGAGCGCTAGTGGGTTTGCATTGGCCGGAAGCTTAAATCAACGACAGTCTCTAAGTGATTAAGGCAGGTGATTTGTTCGAGGTCTTTTGGATGGCAGGATTGATGCGGAGCTCTTTTCCCGCTCGCTCGCCCAGGTTGGCGGACTTTTGGCAGTGGCTACCATGGCTTCGCGACGAGGACAGCCGTTTGTACACCATCGCTTTGGCACCTTCCAGTTGTTTCTCGATCACCATCACGGCATTCACAGTATCCGCAGGGTATTCCCTTTTGAGCGCCTGAATCTGATTGCAGTACCCTTTGGCAAGACCCAAGAAGAAGGAGTTTTTTGCCGTTACCCCCTTTAAACGCGCTTCACGCTTAGCGATCAACCACTGGAGTTCGAGCTCTCGCTCTAAGAAGTCAGCCACATACTCAGCAATCTCGACATTCGAGGCATTTCCCAAAATTTCCAGATAGATCGCCTCTTCCGTGCGCCTGTAAATGGTCGTCACAAAAAAAGTTTCCAGGATGACGGCAATGGAGCGCATCTTGGCATTTTCTTTTTTTTGCTTCATGATCCGCTTGAGGACCATCTTCTCTTCTTCGCCCGTGTAGGCAAATTCGATGTTGTGCTTGAGAAGAAGCTGTCGCGATCTGATCATCGCCTGCTGGGCTTCGTTCTCATTGCTGCTAGTTGCAAGTGCCATCAGCTTTTGCACCTTCCTCAACACCGAGTTTTCCTCGGGAGGGGAGTGCGGCTCCCCACTCTCTAGGCAGGTAGAAGCCCTATAAACCCCTTCGCCCCATCCCATTTGCGCGCACAAGGCCCTAAATTCGGGGCCATGGGGCTGGATGCCTGGGCCATGGAGGATGAAGGTGAGGTAGTGTGCCAATTCATGCCTGATGACCTCGTGCAGCTGCTCTTTGCTTGCATGCATCAACCGCTCGTGGAAGCCGAGTTCGTAAAACTCGGGGTCAAAGTAACCCAGCATGCTCTTGTTGTTGTAAATCACGGCCACAATCGGATAGGAAGCCTTGTGGCGTCTGTCATAGAAACGCTCGCCCACCACCTTAAGGCGCATCTCTTGAGAGAGAATCACCCGAATGGCGGACTTGATTTCCTGAATAAACCGAATGATCTTGGGGGAGTAGACGAACATAGTTAGTTGGCTTTGATTTGCAGGCTCTAAGTTATAGCACCCGCAAATTCCTCTCTGCAAGGTTTAACAGGGTTTGCTCATCCTTTTTCTTGATCAGCACTTTTCCTGAAGCCTGGCCGACTTGCAGGGTCACCTCTTTCCATCCAAAAGAGAACCTCTTATGGAAGTGGTATTCCAGCGTGGAGAACAGGGACCTGGCGCGGAAAATATGACAAGTTTTATATG
This sequence comes from Chlamydiota bacterium, assembly GCA_040389485.1. Taxonomy (GTDB): domain Bacteria; phylum Chlamydiota; class Chlamydiia; order Chlamydiales; family Rhabdochlamydiaceae; genus JAZJZV01. The sequence continues at coordinate 7,982 of JAZJZV010000015.1, read as the reverse complement.
GGCCGTAACCCATGGTAAACCCAAACAGGCGGGTCTTGATGTTCCATTGCGGCGGCGCAGGAACATAGAGATATTCTCTGCCGTGGATTTCACCATACACGCTTTCTTTGATGAGATTGGTTTCAAACCAAGACTTGCCGAGCAGTTTGCGGAAGTGGTCGGAATTGCCAGTATAGCTCACGAGAACCCGCTCGGGTTGCGACCCATCCTCTTTGTCCAGATAAGCCGTTTTCCAGCGCCAAGGAAGAAGGAATTCCTTCAGCCTCCCCGTGAAAGTAGAGAAAGCGTCCCGAGAGATGTGAAGATGAAGTCTGGGCACGACCATCTTTTTCGTCTCGTGTGTTCCGCACATATTGACCCTCAAAGTCCAAGAGAGTGTGGGTTCTCCCTTGAGAACATCGTTCTTGCCATAGAAAAAACCAGGCTCTTGGACGTATGTTTTGTAAGGGGAAGAATCGGAATTTCCATATATTTTCATAACGCACCTTTTTGAGCTGAGGCTTTTGAATTGCAAAGCGATGAAGCCCTAATTTGATGGTACAGCCTAACAAAAACTGTTGTTAAGAGCAACCGCTTCTTGATTTGCTTTGTAAAATTTCTTTTATTATAAATTTGAATCGATTATTCAATCGTATAGATAGCAATTAATGAAGGTGCACTGTGACTAGAAAGCTCCGTGAAGTTTTTTTTAATTTCCGCGAAGTTCCCAACGTAAAGAGATTTTGGAAGGGCTTTTTTGCCATTGGAGTTCTGCTAATCATTTTAGGGGCGCTCGCCATCGGGTACGCCAGATGGGCTACCGAATTTACTGTAGTTCTGCTGGGCTTTTTACTGGCAGGAGCTGGGCTCTTGCAGGTCGTCAACGGCACCTATGCCATCAAATGGACGGGGTATTCCGTGTCTCTTCTGATGGGGCTACTCTATGTCATTGTTGGCATCCTGTGCATTTTTAAACCCATACAGAGCGCAGAGGCCATCAGTTTACTGATTGCAGCCCTACTTCTGGTCGGTGGAATATTTCGGATGTTCTCCTCCTTGCGCTACCAGTTCAACAATTGGGGATGGATTCTGTTCAATGGATTAGTCTCGATTCTCCTGGGCGTACTGATATTGGCTGAGTGGCCCGAGTCCTCTTTCTGGGTGATCGGCCTTTTTGTGGGCATTGACCTGATTTTCATGGGCGCTTACTGGGTGGCTCTGTCTCTAGCCGTCAGGAAATAGCAGTCTAGGAACCGAGTCGACCGATGGCCGAGGAAATGGTTGTAATCATCTCCCGGCTTTTTTTATCATGTTCCTTCTAACGGAGGAACGACGATGAAAAATTGGATCGCAAATGGGGCTATTCTAACTTTTCTTTTAGCTGCAAATTTTGCATACGCGGATGAGTGGTCTGGGGCGGACTACGCCAAAAACTCATTAGTTCAGCAAACTCACGGAGAGCAGCTGTTATCTCGGATTCCATTCACAGGGAATGAGGCGATCCTCGACGTCGGGTGTGGAGATGGGAGAGTAACGGCCACAATCGCAGTGAGAGTGCCAGAGGGCTTTGTCATCGGTATAGATCCATCGGATTCCATGTTGGACAAGGCTCAAAGCATGTTAGACGCTCACGCCAACCTCACATTTGCAAAAGGTGCAGCCGAGAGTTTCTCCCTAGATCAGCGTTTTGACCATGCATTTTCTTTCTATGCCATGCACTGGGTAGTGGAGCAAGAGCGCGCTTTGCAAAATATCTACTCCCACCTCAAACCCAATGGTCAGCTCCACGTCATTTTTGCTCCTTCAAAAGAGGGATTGCCCTTCGATGCGGCACTCCAAAAAACCCTCCTGTCATGGAAAGAAGAATTCGCAGATTTCGTTAATCCTCTCCAGGTATTTGATACCGAGACGTATCGCAAGATGCTCGTAGGAGCGGGATTCCACGTGCAATCGATCCAGTACGTCTATTACGTCCATACACATGAGAACAAAGAAAAACTCAAAAGCTGGGTCAAACAGTGGCTTCCGCAAGGAAAACACTTGTCCCCATCTGATCAGGACCTTTTCATGGATGAGCTCTTTGACAACTATTTCATGGAAGTGGGCCTACCTTCCGACACTCAGGGTCCCGTCACTTGGGGCGAGTACAAGATCATCGCCGAAGCTATAAGGGCAGAGTGATGCTATCATATCGTTGAGCGGCCGGAGCTTTGCCGCTTAACGTCAATGACCAAGCGGTCCTTTTGAGGTATGGCGCGAATAAGCCTGCCAGAGTGAAAAGTGGGGAGCCGTGTGGCCTCCATCATTTCCAACGATTACAGTGATCTTGCCCTCGGGTAGACTTTCTTTAAGTCGTTCAATATAAATGTGGTCATCTCGATTGGAGAGGGTTTCGTCATCTTCTTGAAAATGTAAAAGAATATCCAACGATAACCCCTTCAGCAGTTTGAGTGAATCAATAGGTCTAAGGTGATTATCTCGATAGTTTTTAGCCAAAATCTCAAATTCTTCTGTTGATCCTCTGCAATCAATGATTTCCTCTATGGATTTCAGCGGTGTATCTAAAACAACGACCCCTTTCTGAATCGCAGCGAGTAGTTTCTTTTTTTCTGCACCGCCAATCCCTATTTTTTTAAGCTCGGCTTCATACATCGCTGAGTTAAGTACTCCAATTGCATTAATTAAAGCCCCTCCTCCAGCAGAAAATCCATAGAGGTCAATCGATTCAACACCCTGATCTAGGACTATTTGTTTCATGACATAAAGGGCTGGCAACAGCTCATCGATCGTGCCAAAGGTGGCATTGTTAGGGTTGTACTTTCTTCCTTGTGTGATGTCGTATTCTGGGAAATTAAAGCTAATGAGGGTGGATTCAACGCATTCAAGATTTTTCAGTGATAAAGAGACCTCATAGTTATCTCCGTATCCATGGAAACAAATCATCACACGATTGCTTTTCCCTGGCACAGAGAAAAGATGCAGGTCATAATCAAACGGAGGATTCATGGATTGTCCAAAAGTAAAAATAGGGGAGAGGAACAACATTAGGATGATCACTTGACTCACCTAGTCATCCGCCTTCAACAGATCTTTCATGTTTAGCTCCATTTGGTAATGAAGCACAGGATGCCAAGTTGCAATAAACTCTCCTATGATCTTAAAACCCACTTTTTGGTACACGTGGATGGCGCGTTTATTGGTCGCTTCAGGATCTATTAGAACTCTTTTAACATTAGGAAACTTGCTGATTAAAAACTCCCGAATCATCGACGCAGCAATTCCTTTCCCTAAATAATTTTGGTCGCAAATGAATAGGTCCAGGGTAATTGCATCTTCTCCATCTTCAGATGTCAACAGGTAGGCAAAGGCAGTTGCATTGTCATAAGCGATCCAATGCCCTCCCCAAGAGGTTCCCTTAAAAAACTTATCCAAATCTTCAAGGGTATTCTGCAATCCATTCCCATGAAGCCATTCCCTGATATGGTCTTGAGTTATCCAATTGTGAATGAGTCGTCGTTGACTCTCCTGGACGGGTTTGAAAGTGAAGCGAAATTGTGTAGTGAAATGAGCTTCTTTGTGATCCATTTTCCATTATCTCCTATCGAAATTTGTATAGGTGTGGAAAGGATGGGGCAAGCTAGCGTGAAGCTGCGACCAACGTAATGAGTCCGCTTTCCCGTGTTACTCTGAACGGAATAGAGTTAATCAGAATCACTTTTTCCTCTCAAGAATATTAGAGACTGTCCTTGAATTAAGGATCCGCCCGCTTTTCTGAGGATTTTTGGCCAATTTTCGCTCCAAAAGCCCAGAAAATCGACAGTCTCTTAGAGTTCCATTCAAATGTCGATAAAGCTTGCCGGAGTTTAAGCGCAAAAAAACTGAAGTGGACCGCTAGTTTGCAGGGGCCACTTCAGTTTTTTGAGCACCTTTCGATCACCAGTCCAAGAGGGATTTTAGCCAACTGTTGGTAGAAGATTGCATTTTAGCCATTGGACATTCCGGAAGGGGGATGGGTGCAATAGGTCTTGTCATAGCGCCTGTACCTTCTGAATCCCTTGAGGGAGTGTAACTGTCTGGAGTTCTTGTGAATGCGCCAGTGCCTACTGTATCTATTGAAGGAGTGTAACTGTCTGGAGTTGTTGTGACTGCGCCAGTACCTTTTCCCATTTGGGATCTCGGCGTGATACTTGGGCGATATCTTGTCACTGCTGCAGCCTCACCGTCCCAGCGAATGTAATTGTTTGCTCTTATTCCTGCATCTGCTTTTGGTGTAGGGCGTGGGTTAGGCGTGCGGACGGGTCGTACTCTTTTTCCATCCTTGGGATCCTTAGGATCATACCGTGATGCGGCAAAGAGGACAGCTCCTATGGCGATCAGTCCAACCGTGGTAACTATTAATTCTGCCATACGTGAATCCTGAGAGGACGAAGAAGGCGAAATCACATAAAGCATTTGTTCGCGTAGGCGCTTATCAGCGATAGCGTTTGCAATGGATCGAGCTTGATCGACTTTCCCCTGCTCTTTCAAAGTACTGATAATTGTGTAATAATGCTGATCCTTCATTTTTTTGTCAGATATAGAATTTACGTATATTACAGCTTGATCGACTTTCTCTTGTTGTAGCAAAGTGCTGGTAATTGAATAAGATTGTGCTTCCCTTTCTTTTTTGTCAGGAAGAGCACATGCAAATTGGACAGCTAGGTTAGTATTTTCCTCTTCTAATAACGTTATGTTTATTCGGTAAAGAAGTAGACCACGCTCAGTTTCTGGGATTGCATAAATCACTTTGATCACACTCTCGACGTTGCCTTTTTTCAAAAGAGCCATGGAGAGTTCTTTTATAATTTCAGCGCGATTGAATTCATCAGATATTTGTAAGGACTCGGGGATCGCCTCAAGGAGATAGGACTTTGCAATGGTGCCGCTCTTTAAGGCATTAACAATACTTGTCCGCGTTATATTGTTATCGTGAAAGGTAGTGTTTGCAAATGAGATCGCATGGGCAATATTGCCCCCGTTTATTAAAAAAGTGAAAATCTCTTGATAAGCCGATTGCCTATCATCTGCATTTGGCATGGCTTGAATTGTGTCTGCTCGTTTGTACATTTCAGCTAATGTGAAGATATCTTCGAAAAAAGTGGGAATGGATAAATCGGCAGATTCCCTCAATGCGATCAAGTCTTCATGGGAAAGAGTTTTGAGAACATTAATGATAGGGCGTTTCATTTGTAGAAGAAGTACCTTCAGGTCTACGAGATTGGCAGTATTTGAAATTTTGAGCCCATGGCGAATGTTGGTAAGTGACTCTTGTTGCTCGGGGGATATTTTTGAGCCTAGTTGTACTTTGAGAAATTGTGCGAAGTGAGTAATGTCGAAGAGCTCCTTGGCATAGGTAGTCGAAAAGGCAAGGTCTTTCCATTCCCGATTGACGGCAAGAGCAGAGGGAACGCTGTCTGTGGGTAAAAAACTTAAAACGCGACTGAGCAGCTCAGGTGGCAAGGTGTGAGGTTGTTGTGCAGGGGCCTGTTGTGTAGGGTCACTAGATCGGACGTGATTGAGCAGCACAGGTGGCAAATGAGAGAGTGGGGGAGCCATTATTTACCTCATAATGAATTGATTTTAATGCGGGTATGATAGCCATTGTGTTTGTATTAGTCAAACTGATTTCGTTTTTATTAAAGTTTGTTTGCGCAAAACATTCTTTTTTGAATAAGAAAATAAATCAATAGAGCATAACCATCTGATTTTAAATACGTAAAACGCAAAAGTAGTCGCCTCATTTTTTTGTCAGAACCCACCTACTAAAGATTTGCCGAAAACACCCCAAAATCGACAGAAACAAAATACGATAACAGTCTCTTAGACTGCGAAATAGTGTAGCGAAAAATGGAATGAAGAGACAAAATCTTTCCTTCACATGCGATGATTTAGGAAAAATATGGCAAAGTTAGCGGCACCCACTTTAGTTTAGGGATGGGGGTTTTTGTAGGAATTACTCTGATGATCTACGTTCAATCGATTGAGAGACATCAATTTAGACTCTTATTTCCGGCATTTTTTTTGATGGGATTCGCGCTTCTTTTTGGGTTGGTTTTGATCCCTTTAAGGCTTTATTCTGGAGTTTCTTTAAAGCCAGCTAACAAAACCTGAGTTTTGGGCGTTTTTGTTTGATTGCTGTGAATCATCTGTTTATGTATTATTCTGCATTAATTTCATTTTTTTAGGGGTTTTATGGCGGTGCAGTCTTCTTCAATACATAACCAGTGTTCTGTTACTCAATGGCCTATTCAACAGGTGGCGACAACTCCTTGTGGGCATTCTTTTGAAGCGGAGCCGCTTTTGAAATGGGTGGGGAGGCATCATGTCTGTCCCCTGGATTATCAAAGCACTCAAGTATCTGAGCTCATTCTCCCTGAGACATTTCAACGCGGGGTTCACCCTTCCTCGTCTAGCCACCTCCCGACCGCAAGTTCTGGGATAGCAGATGAAGACTTTGTGTTTGAATGGTACGGAAAAGCAGCTCAGGAAGGCTGGGTGAAAGCACAGGTATGTTTGGGAGAATGTTATACTCTGGGTGAAGGGATTCCCAGAGATGCGAATGCGGCTGCGCACTGGTTTAAAAGGGCTGCGATCTATGGAAATAAAACAGCTCAGTACTATTTCGGATCACACTTGATTGACGCTAACGATTTGAAGGCAGCTGCCTACTGGTTTCAAAAGTCAGCAGTACAGGGTTCTCCCTATGCTCAATTGCGGCTGTCAAAATGCTATCGAGACGGAGAAGGGGTTGCACAAAGCAAAAATGCCTCATTGCATTGGTTGGAGAAAGCCGCAATTCAGGGTCATGCCGGCGCCCAGCGCCAGCTCGCTTTTGAGGGAGACTTTTCCTCTCTGCGCCAGGCAATATTTTGGCTTAAAAAAGCAGCAGACGGTGGAGATGCCAAGGCACAGTATTCGATGGGAAACGCTTATTACAGTGGCAATTTTGGCCTGGAACAAAGCGATTCAAACGCTTTCGACTGCTATTCTTTGTCGGCCGAGCAAAATTATGCTCCTGCCCTGTTTATGGTGGGATGGTTTATGTTGGGATCTCATGGAGTAGAAGAAGATCCCGAAGGGGCATTGGTATTGATCCAAGCTGCTGCCGATCTTGGAGATCCGCTCGCACAGCAATATCTGAGAGGCGAGTTTTCAAATCTTGAGAATCCAGAGAGCCGATCCAATGCAGTGGCGTCTTCATCAAAGGGTAATCCTGATGACATTACTGCGAGTGACGTTTTAAAATATGTGACTAGAGAAAGCATTATTTCTCTACTGAACTTCACTCAAGATGTTTCTTTTTCCTTGGAATTCAAAGATTTCCTTCCGGAGCCTAAAGATTATCTTCCTGAGCCGTGGGCGCGATGGATTCCAAGCCCTTCCCTGTGGGCTCCTAGCATTCGTGTGGAGCCAATTGACACAATCAGAGATCGCTTTCTCAGAAAATTCAATGGGAATCGGGAATTAGCAGCGCATAAGGCACTGAAGAGTTATCAAAACATTAATCAATGGGACTTTCAATCGGTTGCCACAACGTTAGCACCAGCTATGCTCACTTCGCTGTTATCGGGAGGTCCCTTAACTGCTTTCTTCATGGGAGAACTTTCTCATATGTGGAGAGATCTGCGCTCAATTTCTCTTGTGGCAGCCGTTTACGGGCATGATACTCATTCCCAAGAAGTCCAACGAAGGATTTTTGCGTGCTTTTTAAATGCGAATGCACTCCGTTTGCCTTTTTCAGCGACGTTTTTTGCCGCTGATTTCTTTGGAGTGGGTTATAGGTCGTTTCTGCAATACATAGCTAGTAATGTGCCTTCTTTTGTGCCGGATAGATTTCTTGCTAGGACCTTAGCCACCCAAGCGACGTATTATCTCGGCGGCAGATTGAATCCGCAAGAGTATATCTGTGAGTACGTGCTTCGACGCTTTCGTCGTTCTGCTCAAGCGAGTGCATTTGCCCGAAC
>JAZJZV010000014.1:0-3634 GCA_040389485.1 Chlamydiota bacterium | reverse complement strand
ACACTTAGCTTAGACGTCGTTAAAGAAGCGTCGAGCTCACTTTTCTGACCTTCGAGTTCATGGTTGCGACTGAGTAATTCCAGATAGCGGAAACGGGTCTTCGCATCATCTGTTTGACGGTCTTTGAATTTTCCTGTGAAAGTGACTAGATTGTCATTGAGAGCAATCTTGCGGTTGTCTTCTTTCTGGATCAGGTCGAGGTTCACTAAATGCTCGACTTGGTGGCTGAAAGAGACCTTGGCATTCTTCTCGTTATTGAGGTTCTGAACGGTCAAAATGATCAGAACGGCAAGCAGCAGAAAAATAAAAAATCCGCCGGGAAAACCTCGCTTAGAATCAGGCTTCATATTGTCATTACTCATATGCTTTTAAACAGGGTTACAGATGGTAAATTAAAACATTTGGAGCCGATTAATGTAAAGGACATTCGAGCGCTCTCATGAGACCATCCCACTAGGTATCAAACCTGCTTCTTGGCCAACTTATCTAAAAGCAGTTCTAAATGGCGGGAAAAAACACTTCAAAAAACAAAGTTCTCAACGAGTGGGGTGGTTTCACGCACCCGCATGCACTCCCTTTTTCGGCCACCGTTTTCTCATCCTAACAAATATCGAATTAATTTGTCTCTAATTTATTTTAAAAACCGATTATAAGATTAATGCAAATAAAAGACTTAAGAATTATTTTCGATCAAATCAGGACTGCAAACAAAAGACATTTTGTATTTTTCGACCACAATTAAAACGTCTTTCACTCGAAATTTCTTCTTATTTCCTCCAGAGGAAAGTGCTTCAGCGATTCCCTCCATGATCTGTCGCGAAACGGTAATCCCCTCGGCAAAAAAGAGTTCTTTGATCAAGTATTTGATCTGGAGCACGGGCAAGGGCGGGTGCGCTGAAAGATCCAGATTCCCCTCTTGCACTTTTGAAAGGATCGGCTGGTTAAGCTCTGCAAAGTGGGCTTTCACTTCATGAGACTGCTGGCTTAGACTGCAAAGATTGCCGACGATCTCTTTTCCAAACGATTGAGCGAGCTGCGGCAGCATCTCCCGGCGCATCCTCCCCCTCAAAAATTGGGAACTATAGTTGGTGGGATCATCGATGAAAGATAGGTCGCGCCTCTCAAGCCAGGCGACGAGGTCGGCTTTGCGAATCGAGAGCAAAGGGCGCCAAATCCGCATCCCCTCTAAACAGGTATCGGATGACAATCCCCCCAAAGCACTCAGATGAGCTCCTTCAAAAATCCGCTTGAGCACACCCTCTGCAAGATCCTCTGCTTGATGTCCCAAGAATAGCGCCTGGCAATGGTGTTCCTGATAGAGAGAAGAAAAGAAACGGAGCCGATGCCGGCGTCCCTGCTCCTCGAGATTACCTTCGCTAAAATCGTTCATACTTAATGATTTAACGTGAAATTGCAAGCCCATCTTGAGTACGTCCTCACGCAACTGCTCTGCTTCGCGGACGCTCTCTTCCCTCCATCCGTGATCGACGTGGGCAACGTGGATATCTATCGGGAAAAAGCGACGGCACTCAAGCAATAGGTGAAGCAGAGCCTGCGAGTCGGGACCGCCCGAGTAACCGACCAATACGGGGCGACCCCTCTCAAGCTTGGCTCCCAAAAATGTCCGCATCTCATTTAAAATCTGATCTTTCACTCATATTCCTATTAGTAACTGGAGTTTTTTCATCTAGCTGCGGTTTACCATAGTCCCATATTGATGGATTTTGTAAAATCAGCAAGAAATTGGAGATAAACTTCCCATGCCAATTGTGTGGCGCTACCTACTCCGCAGCTACTTCCAGGTATTTTTGCTCTGCGTCAGCGCGTTCATTAGCGTACTCCTCGTCCTGCGCTTCCAAGAAATTGCGCGTTTTGCCACGGCAGGAACCCCTCCGATGAGCGTCGCCCTCTTCGCTCTTCTGCAAATCCCCTACATTCTCCCCATTGCCGTCCCCGTCTCCTGCTTGATCGCTGCAATGCTACTCTTTCAAAAGCTCAGCCATACCCACGAGCTGACCGCCTTCCGCGCCTGTGGCCTGGGCCTGTCCCAAATCGCTGCCCCGCTGCTCTTTGCCGGATTTCTCCTCACTTTGGTCAATTTCACGATTGCAAGCGAACTGGCTCCCCGGTGCCGCGGCATGTCAAAAGCCCTCATTTGCAAGGCGGCTTCCGACAACCCCCTCTTCCTTTTGCAGCGCGAGAGCCTGGTCAAACTCAAAAATGCCTACTTCGAAATGAGAGTGCTCAAGTCGGGCAAGTATGCTGAAGACGTGCTCCTCATTCTCAAAAATTCCTCGAGCGACAGGCTCGCTGTCGTCTCGGCAAAAGAACTCAATTTAAATGATGACCTCTTGCAAGGCGCGCAAGTCTCGATCATCTCGAGCGTGGATCCCAAATCGGAGGGGTACGACCATTTGGTGATTGAAAACCAGGCAGAGATGAATATGCAGGCTGCCAACCTCAGCCAGTTCACACAAACCGCTGACTGGTCGTCGAGCTACGACTACATGCCCTTGCGCATGATCCTGGCCCGCGACGCCCTGGTCAAAAAGAAGAAGAACAAGACCGGTTTCATTAGCAAAAGCGCTCAGCTTGAAATTGCGCGACGCATCAGCATCTCGCTCGCAGCCCTCACATTTACCTGCATTGGCGTTGCCTTTGGCACGCAGATCAGCCGCAACCGCTCGAAAAAAGGGGTCGTCTCGGCTATCTTCCTCGCCTCTTTGTTTCTCGTCTGTTTCATCTCGGCAAAATCGATGAAGCATGCCCCTCTTATGTCGACAGCGATCTATCTCCTCCCCCATCCTTTGATTTTACTCATCTCCCTGCGCTCGATGAAATCGCTTCAAGGAGGCGTTGAATGATCCTCTCGTGTATTTGGGAGCGGTACCTTTTCCGCGAAGTCCTGAAAGTCTTTTTTCTTTTTCTCGGCTGCTTTTTCTTTCTATATGGGATGATCGACTACTCCCTCCACATGCAGGATTTCATTACTGACCAGAAAATGCAGCTCTCTCATATCGCCACCTATTATACCTTCCAGTTCATCAAGCGCGCCGACCTACTCATTCCCCTCTCCCTCCTCATTGCCACGATTAAGGTGCTGTTTGCGATGAATCTACGCGGAGAACTCGTCGCTCTGGAAGCCTCTGGCCTTTCTCTCAAAAAAATCACGCGCCCCTTCTTTTTGCTGGCCTTTCTCTGCACGCTCTTTAACCTGGCAAGCTCTGAATACTTCCTCCCCTCTAGCCTGAACTATCTCGACCTCTTCCGCGAACAGCACTTCAAACATTCCCACAGAGGCAACCGCAAGGAGCCCATCCACGTCATTCCCCTAAAGGACCGCTCCAAAATCATCTACCGCCTGGACGACAAAGAGAATCGCCAGTTCGTCGATGTCTTTTGGATCCCCTCCGCTGACGAGATCTGGCGCATGCGCAGCCTCTCTTCCGACCCCGCAGATCCTACTGGAAAATACGTCGACCATTTGAAACGCAATGAGAAGGGCAATTTTGAAAAAGTCGAATCCTTCGACTCCTCCCGCTTTTCCAAATTCAAATGGGAAAGCGACCCCACCGGCAAAGGCTCTACCCCGCTAGAAAATAAGAGGTTGAGCGAACTTTCCCGCTCCCTCAAG
>JAZJZV010000013.1:0-3150 GCA_040389485.1 Chlamydiota bacterium | reverse complement strand
CAAGCCGAGCTTAATTTCGTAATCATCTGTGAAAAAGCGTGCGGAGAGCCCTGCCCTAGAGGCTAAGGAGAGAGGCGCAGAGAGCTTTTCTGTGATCGCACGGATATAAAGATCAGCGAGCGCTTGTGATTTGGGGGAGTTGTCCAGAAGGGGAGATTTGAATGTGAAGAGCAGAGAAACTTCGGGAACGTGGTACCGTTTGTCCTGAACAAAATACACTTTGCAAGAGTTATCCGAGTTGATCAGAACGGGGGTTTCCAACTCTTTGGCATTTTCCTGCAACGGAACGAGACTGAGGTTGGTGGGGATGTAGGGATTGCGCTCTGGCATTTGGATCGCAGAGATTGGAGTGGCCTTTTCCCAGGCAGTCATCCGTTGCTGCGCGATTTCCTTAATGCTATATTGGGCATTGAGCCATTTTTCTCGCAAATCGGTGGGGACACCTGTTTTGGAAGGGTCAGCAATCACAAAATAGAGGCATTCCTGAGGAGTCAAAGTTTCGATAAAGGTATGGACGAAAGAAGGATCGAAGCTCGAGGGGATTTTAGTCTTGAGAGGATAAGTCTCTAAATCCTCATAGACCATTTCAGAGCTTAGCTCCATGATGGCATCAAAGGCATCTTCGCGCGATTGGTACTGATAATTGAGCTTGCCCATTGTTTGCGCTTCAGTGAACAGGTAAGAGGGGAATTCCTGATCCTTCAGGCGTGCAATGGCCTGGAAAACGTGCAGGATGGCCGTATCGATTTGCGAGACGCCATGTTCAGTGAGGGCGATATCGATGTTGAACAGCACGCTATTTTTGCTAAAGCGATCAATGGTAACGCTCAACCCTTCGGCGATTTTTTCATTTTTGAGGAGTTGTGCCAAGCTATTCTTGCCCTCTTCTCCTAGCGCGTAAGCGACGAGCTCCGGAGCTTTGCGGTCATTGTCTAGGGCGTATTCGGAGGGGACCTCCCATGCGAGAGAGAGTTGCTTGATGTCACGTACGGGCTTGATGAAGATCATGTGCCCACGCTGATTCTCAGAAGTAAACTGTGCGGGGAAGTTTCTCGCTGGAGTTTCGACGGTCGGGACTTTGGAAAAATCCTGGATAGCGAGTGCCTTGAGCTCCTCCATTGGTAGCGGGGAAACGACTGAGAGGTACATGTTGTTCGCGCTATAGTGCGTTTGGTACCACTCCTTTAGAGAAGTCCGAGGAATGCCAGAGAGCGTCTTGGCATTGCCTGTGCAGAATCCATAACTGGGGTGATTGGGATTGCCCGTCTCCTTTAGAATCATGTAGTGGCGGTAGCCATCGCTTTCGATGTTTTTAGCGTGCTCTTGGTCGACAGCGAGCAGTTCGCGGTCAATGCAGTTGGGTGAAAAGAGCGGATCGATGAAGAAGTGAGAAAAGCGGTCGAGTGCAGATTCAAAAGCATCATTATTAATGGAGAACATGTAGACCGTGCGGTCAGGTGCTGTAAACGCGTTGACCTTGCCGCCGTGGTCGAAGATGAAATGAAAGTACTCAAACTCAACCGGATGCGCCTCTGTTCCCATGAACAGCATGTGTTCGCAGAAGTGGGCCATTCCTGGATATTCTTTCGGATCATCCCAGGAGCCAACTCCGACGGCAACTCCCGCAGCGGACTGTTCGACGCCAGGGTCGGAAATGAGAAGTACCTTTAGTCCATTGGACAGCTGGAGCTTTTCAACCGTGCGTCCTTCCAATGTCGGGTTGAGGATGGGAAGCGTTGCTTTGTCTTCCACCACGCGATAAGAAGGCGCAGCAGACGTGCTCAGGGTTTCTGTCTGTTTTTCTCCCCCCGCTAGGCACTGGGTGAGCGTATCAAGTGCATCGCGCTCATCGCTGGCCAGCTCTTGCTCACCTGCAAAAATAGCAGGCGCAGTGAGAAGGGTCAGTGAAAAAATGATTGAGCAATAGCTCTTTGCAAAACGAGACGCTGGCGCGAGGTAACCCATTTGACACTCCTTTTTTGCTCATTATCTATACTTTGTTGAATTTTTTGCGAGCACATCCGGATCTGCACTGATGGCTGCCTCAGGGAGTGTGTCTACAAACTAAGGGTTCATCGACACACTCTGAAAGCCGAAAAATGGCGTAACTATCCAAAGATCTCTTCTTTTTTTTCTACGGCCCGCGCGCTGTCGTAAAACAGTTCAATCCTGACAATCATGCCATCGCGAAAACTGAGCAACGAGGCACCGGGAAAGTGTTTTGCTATCCCAGGCATATCGACATCATACACGATCATGGCCTGATCAGCTGAGCCAAACTTAGCTCGGATTGTCAGCGACTCGATCGCATTCATAAAATGGCTAGTTGCAAGCACGACGGCGTCTCTTCCCTTTAAAATTGCCATAGGAGAGTAAAACTCTACATCGGGGCAAAGACATTTTTTGATTCCCTCTACATTTTTTTCTCCCACGAGCTTGTAATACTCCTCACCTAGCATTGCATGATTTGTCTCCACCGCAGCCTCCATTTGTTAAGATTTTGACATCTGCCATTGAGTATAGTACTCTATACTCAAATCTGGATACGTTATAGCACGCTATATTGAATGTAGCAAGGTATATTGAACATGAGACTGAAGAAAAAAAGAGTTTACACTTCCGAAACCAGGGATGCACAGGCAGCTCAGACTAGGGTTCACATCTTGGCAGCTGCCAAAAAACTCTTTCAAAGCGAAGGGTTCGATCGCGTGACGATCAGCGAACTCGCAAAAGCAGCTGAAGTTTCCATGCCAACGATCTATTCCATCTTTAAATCGAAACGGGGGGTTCTGCAGTCGTTGATCGATGAATCTATCCCTCCTGAACGGCATACAGCACTTGTTAGAGAATCGATGCAAGAGAAGTCTCCAAAGAAGCGCCTGAGCATCACCGCAAAATTGGCGCGCCAAATTTATGATGCAGAAAGGGGAGTGATCGATTTCTTGCGCGGGGCCAGCGTTGTTGCACCCGAATTGAAGGAGCTCGAACGGGAAAGAGAGAAAAGGCGCTATGAGAGGCAGGGTGAATACGTCAAAAAAATGATGAATGAACAGGTTCTGGCTAAAGGATTAACTCTGGCAAGAGCGCGCGACATCCTATGGACTCTTACAGGCAGAGACATGTACCGAATGCTTGTGATCGAGAGAGCTT
>JAZJZV010000012.1:0-5381 GCA_040389485.1 Chlamydiota bacterium | reverse complement strand
AGCCCGATTGGCAAACGGTGACGAGCCTTGCCAATGCGAAAAAATTTGCAAAGACGAAGGGTTTCCCTCTTCTCATCCGTCCTTCCTATGTGCTCTCTGGAGCAGCGATGAATATCGTCTCGTCAGAGGAGGAACTGGAGAGGTTTTTAGAAGAGGCCACGCGCATCTCCCCCGACCACCCGGTCGTGATGTCCCAGTTCATCACCGATGCAAAGGAACTCGAGGTCGATGGTGTAGCCAAAGACGGAGAGATCCTCATCGACGCGATCTCAGAGCACATCGAAAATGCGGGCGTTCACTCGGGTGATGCAACCATTGTACTGCCGCCGCAGCGCCTCTATCTCGAAACGATTAGACGCACGAAAAAAATCACGCGCAGCATCGTCAAAGCTCTCAACATCACAGGCCCCTTCAATATCCAGTTCATCGCCAAGAACAACGCCCTCCAAGTGATCGAGTGCAACCTCCGCGCTTCCCGCTCTTTCCCCTTCGTGAGCAAAGTCACTCGCCATAATTTCATTGCGATCGCAACAGAGGCGATGCTCGGCAAATATAAAAGGGAGCCCTATGAGACGCTTGAGCTCGATTACGTCGGCGTCAAAACATCGCAGTTTTCCTATCAGAGGCTCAAAGGCGCCAATCCCGTCGCCCACGTCGAGATGGCATCCACGGGCGAAGTTGCCTGCATGGGAACCGATTTGCTCGAAGCCTTTTTCCTCTCTTGGCTCGCTACAGAGCAATCAGTGCGCGGCAAAAACATCCTCGTCAGTATCGGAGGCGATAAAAAGCTCAAGCTCCTCGAGCCTCTCCAAGCCCTCGAGCAAAAGGGATGGGAGATCTTTGCCACGGAAGGGACTAACGACTTCTTATGCCACCACGGCGTCTCCTCTCGATGCATCTACAAGGCGAGCGAGCGGAGCGAGCCCAATGTCAAGACGCTGATCTCCAACCGCAAAGTCGACCTCATCATCAACATCCCTCGCAATCTGGGAAACAAAGGCATTACCGACGGCTACACCTTGCGCAGATTGAGCATCGATCACCACATTCCCTTGATCACCAATCTGCAAATCGCACAGATCTTTCTGCAATGCTTGGCAGAACTTGACATCGACAACCTCCCCATCTTCTCCTGGAGAGAATTCACAAATATGAAATCAGACCGACTTCACGAACAAACCACCCACTCATGAATTGGAAAAACCGCCTTCTCCAACGCATCGTTACAACTCTTAGACCGCGCACCTTAAATCCCATCGATCAGAAAAAGTTTCTCATTCTTTCGACAACAGGTCTCGGAGACACTCTCTGGGGAACACCCGCTCTGCGCTCTTTGCGCGAGCAGTTTCCTTCGAGCTACATCGCCGTCGTCACAAGTCCCATCGGTTATGAGGTGCTCCAGCACAACAGGCGCATCGACGCTCTCTTTGTCGTCAAAGATCCCGTTCTTCGCCATCTGATCCCTCTTTACCGCAAGCTGCGCGCAAAAAACTTCTCCCACGTCCTCAGCTTCCACGTCTCTCAAAGACCAATGATTCCCTTCGGAGCCATTTTGGGAGCCCACGAGATCATCGGCACCAAGGGGTTGCACAAAGGACTCGATTTTCTGCTCACTCAGGCGATCGAACAAAAGCCCTGTCACGAAATCGAGCGCCGTCTGCAAATTGCCGCCTCCGCTGGCGCCCATCCCCTCGACCGGAGCATGGAGCTCTTCATCAGCCCCGAAGACATCAATCAAGCAGACCACGTTCTGGAACACCTCGAAATCCCCTCCTACTTGCCGCTCGTGGGGATGCACCCTGGAGCTAAAGACCGCTTCAAACAGTGGCCGCCTTCCCACTACATCGATCTTGGCAACAGGCTCACCCAGCATCTCGGCTGCAAAATCCTCATCACGGGAACTCCTGCTGAAAAGAGCCTAGCTGAATACATCGCCTCGCGCATCAGCGGAGCGTCCGCAATCACTAACCTTCCCCTGAGGTCGACGGCAGCACTCATCAAACGGCTCGATCTCTTCATCACCAACGACACGGGACCCATGCACGTTGCTTTTGCGATGAAAACCCCCACCATCGCGCCCTTTTGCCCGACAAACCCCGAACTGTGCGGCCCCTATTTTGCAGAAAACAGCATCGCAATTGCCAAAAAGATCACCTGCACTCCCTGCCTCTCTAAGAAATGTAAAGAGCCGTTTTGCATGTTGCAAATTGGGGTAGATGAGGTGTACAACGCAGCAGTGGGCTTGTTCTATAAGTCCAAAGGAGTCCATACACCGTGAAAAGAAAAGGCCTCATCTCCATTCTCGATCTATCAGAGAAAGAAATTCTCAGCTTGCTCAAGAAAGCATCTGTTATGAGAAAAAAAGCTCCGGGAGATCTGCTCAAAGGCAAAATCCTCGCCTCTTGCTTCTATGAGCCCTCCACGCGCACCCGCCTAAGCTTTGAAGCGGCCATGATCCGCCTGGGAGGCCAAGTGATCGGATTTGCTGAGGCCTCCACCTCCTCCTCTCAAAAGGGAGAATCGCTCCACGATGCCATGAAAGTAATTGGGAGTTACGCCGATGCCATTGTGCTGCGCCATCCATTGGAAGGCTCTGCACGCGTGGCTTCCGAGGCCACTGAAACTGCCGTGATTAACGCCGGCGATGGATCCAATCAGCACCCCTCACAAACCCTTCTCGATCTTTTCTCGATCCAGGATAGCCAAGGCAGCCTGAAAAATATCCACTTGGCATTTGTCGGAGACCTCAAGTATGGCAGAACGGTACACTCCCTCTGCCAAGCATGCGCTTACTTTGACATGCGCCTTTATTTCGTCTCGCCCGAACAGCTCACACTCCCAGAAGAAATCGTCCTCTTCCTCAAAAAACAAGGCGTGCGCTTTTCCTTCCATCGCGCCCTCGAAGAAGTGATTGAAAAAGCAGACGTTCTCTACATGACGCGCCTGCAAAAAGAGCGCTTTGATGCCCCTACCTTCGAAATAGTCAAAGATGCCTACGTATTAAAAGAAGAAATGCTCGGAAAGGCTAAGAAGAATCTCAAAATCCTCCATCCACTGCCCAGAGTAAATGAAATCGATCGATCGATCGACAATACGCCCTACGCGTACTACTTCCAACAAGCAGAAAATGGTCTCTATGTGCGCATGGCCCTGCTGGCGGAAATCATTGCAGGTTCTTAGAAGCTGTCTGCAAACTCAGGCTTCTGTCGATTTTATGTTCTTTGCACTTTTGAAGAGGGCTCAGCAAGTTCACATTCTAAATGCTCAAACAAAAGATAAAATAATGAATTTCCTCTCAGCCTCTCATTCCATGCATTCGTCGCGAGGCGCTCCACCACTTGCTTTGCCTTAGTTCTTCTATCAGCAAAACGATCATTGCTTCCAAATCCCAAAGAAGTGAGAGACGCGTTTGAAGCCAAGGCATCGAGGAGTGCATCGCATGTCGCATCTTCCGCCTCCCAATGCGGAACCACAACTTCTCTTAGTCTTGTGTTGATCGCAAGTGCAGAAATGAGAAGTTGATCAGCATCAGGATCAAAAAAAACATCTCTCAGACTCAAAATCTCCACAGTGGAATTGATGCGCAACCCGTGGCTCAGCGCCCGTGCAGTACCCTCTTTGAAATCATTACCCCCTATGTGCAATACTGTCAGGCTACTGTTATTCAAGAGAGATATTCCCAGCTCAATCCCTCCCTTTTCCTCAATTGTATTCCGACTCAAATCGAGCTCTGTCAGTGTGGAGTTGGCCGTCAAAGCCCCTGCAATCGCTTCAGCTCCCCTATTACCTAAGCTGTTGCCCGCCAATATCAAATGCGCAAGACACCTGTTACCATTCAACATTAAAGCAATGTTTTCCCCCTCTTCCTCTCGAAGAGAATTGAAAGATAAATTCAGAGAGACAAGCGTATGGTTGATTAACAAGGCAGAGACTAGCGGTTGCGCATGAGTCCCTAAATTGTTTCCAACCATTTTAAGAGTTTTCAGAGTCGCATTCACCTGAAGTGCCTCGCCAATCTCAGTGACAGCCTCTGGTCTTAAGCGGTTATTATCCAATATGAGAGTTGTAATTGTGGTACTGGATCGCATTACCTGACCCAACCCCAATCCTCTATTACATCCATCTGACCTGACATCCTTCCAGATCCCTCCCAGCTTTAGCTCGGGTACGTCAAGCCTGCAATGAACGGCAGTCGCAGGGAAACGGGTATCCCAAATGGAACGTCGCTGAACAGCCATTTCAGTTCCTTTGAAGTTAGGAACGTAATAGGCAAGATATGTGCTTCCGTCGCCAGTCACATAAGGAGAAGGATCTTCAAATGACAAAGCAAACGTCTGGCTATGAAAAGACTGACGCAGCGGTTTGCAAATGACATCTAAATAACAACTCATATAAACCCTCGCGAAATAAATTAATTTTAAATATATTATACATGAATCAAGAAATGAAATAAACAATATAAAGAAATTTAAAACTACAACGCAAGTAATTGATTATTAGAACATATCGTCGATAAGCGATGAAGCCTTAATTCGACGACAGACTCTTAATGCGGCAACAGATTCTTGGGAGGAGGTGTAAGTAGAGAGCGTCTACGCCACAGGTAGCGGATGCGTTGAAAGCAAGTCGGCGGCGGTATCACAGGGGCGTCGTGGGCAAGGATTTCCCCAGCTGGGAAAAGAGGGCGCTGAGTGAAGGGTGCAGTGAGCATCTGGTGCGTTGCGAATGCCGTCTCACCTAAGACAGCAGGTACGACACTTTGTGAGGCAAGGCGCGTCGCATCAGGGTGAGTCAGTCCATTCCCGAGGAAGGGCCCTGTCAATGGCATCGCTGCAAAAAAGTGCAAACAGATCCTTTCGATCACATTGCAAATGAGATCGAAGATTCCAAACTTGTGGTCGCGGACATCGACTTGCGAGTCATAGACCCTCACGGCCTTATCGCCATCGAGAGCCGCATCGAGAAATGCCACGACAAATGCCTCTTCTCGGTAGGAAGCCGCTGTGCAGTTAGCACCCAACATGTGGTAAGAGTGCTTGCCCTGGAATTCTTCAAAGCGCCGCTTCATCGTCCATACTTTCTCTTCTCTGCTCATGGCTGGAAGGTTAACTTGGATCTTCTTTTGGACGATGAGCTCGCGGATTTTGGTCAGTGCGATCAAAATGCGGTCGAGTTCCGGTTCGTTGCGATCCAGCATTGCTTGATCCACTTGTCCGATCGTCACTGGAGAGAATTGATACCCCTTTTCTCTCAAGGCAGCACACACGACATCCATGTGACGAATGATCGACAGCAAGCAGGGACTAGCCGCCGCGTCGTCTCGAAAGAGATACTGTTTCACAATGGGAAACACCTGTCCCGCCTCGATACGCGACACGTTG
>JAZJZV010000011.1:1293-10893 GCA_040389485.1 Chlamydiota bacterium | reverse complement strand
TGGCGCTGACGACAAAGAAGTTGAGAACTTCTGAGGGGTTGAGCTCAAAGGGGGTATCATCGGTCTCAAGTGAGAGTCCGGAGGAGAGTTCATTCTGCTGGAAGAAGGAGTTCTTTTCTTCCTG
Organism: Chlamydiota bacterium; assembly: GCA_040389485.1. GTDB lineage: Bacteria > Chlamydiota > Chlamydiia > Chlamydiales > Rhabdochlamydiaceae > JAZJZV01. The sequence continues at coordinate 10,769 of JAZJZV010000011.1, read as the reverse complement.
ATTGGTGTAATAGATCTGCTCTTCTTTGGGAGCAATGATGGCATAAGAGCAGGTAAGGACGCTGATCCCGAGAAGCAAGTAGCCCATGAGTCGAAGGCGGGGAAGGAGTTTGCGCTCCACTTCCAACTGTTCGGCCGTCGTGGGTTTCAAAGTGCTGAGCTTACTCCAAAAAGTCTTGTTGTTCATAGGCATTACCCGATTTTCCATTGGATTGAGAGTCGATGAGGATGCGGCGAGGCTTGGCACCTTCTTGTTCGCTGATGACCCCTTTGCATTCGAGTTCATCCATTAGGGATGCCGCTCGGGCATACCCAATTTTCAGTTTTCTTTGAAGGTAGGTCGTAGACGCTGTGCGCGTGTCGATGACAAGAGAGAGTGCCAGCTCGTAGAGTGTGTCGCGGGGACTGTCGTCCAAACCATCAGAAGAGCCGTTATCTTCGATCCGCATTTTGTCAAAGGACTCAATCAGATAATTCGGGGGAGCCTGATTGCAGATGAAATCGACGACTCGATTAATTTCTTCGTCGCTGATGTAAGCACCTTGAGCGCGCATCAGAGAGGAGGTGCCTGGAGGTAAAAAGAGCATGTCGCCATTGCCAAGCAAGCTATCAGCGCCGACGTCGTCGAGGATGATCTGCGAGTTGATGCGGCTGGCGACCTTAAACGCAATGCGCGTGGGGAAGTTGGCCTTGATGAGTCCCGTAATGACCTCGCGGGAAGGGCGCTGGGTGGCGAGGATCAAGTGAATGCCGACAGCGCGCGCCATCTGAGCGATCCGCGCAATGGGTGTCTCGAGATCGGAGCTCGAGGCCATCATCAGGTCGGCGAATTCGTCAATGATTGCTACGATGCCATACATCTTGACGGGGATGGCGATGTTGAGGGAGGCTTCGAGTTCGGCATTGATATGCCGGCTGTTGAAAGCACTGATGTTGCGCACGCCGAGCTGCTTGAGGATGTCGTAGCGCGTCTGCATCTCCTTCACCAGCCAGCTCAGAGCAGCGTATGCCCCATGAGCCTCGGTGATCACCGGAGCGATCATGTGGGGCAATTTGGTATACGGCGTGAGTTCGACCTTTTTGGGGTCGATCATGACAAGCTTCACCTCATCGGGGCGAGCGTTCATGAGGATCGACATGATCACTGTGTTGATACACACCGATTTTCCCGATCCCGTAGCTCCCGCGATCAAGCAGTGGGGCATTTTCGCGAGGTCGCTGATGACGTTATCTCCCGCAACAGCCTTGCCGAGCAGGAGGGGGATCATCATCTTGCGAGGGTTCTGCTGATAATTGGTGAGCAGCTCTTTAAAGCTCACTTCTTGCGGATAGAGAGAGGGGACTTCTACGCCGACAGCCGCTTTTCCGGGAATCGGAGCAATGATGCGGATCGACTTGGCCTGGAGGTTGAGGGCGATGTCATTTTCGAGCGTTTTGATCTTTTGAACTTTGACGCCAATGGCGGGATGCACTTCGAAAGAGGTAATCGTGGGGCCGCAGTTGATCTCGCCGACTTTGGCTTCAATCCCAAAGCTCAGCAATGTGTCTTCGAGAATCTCTGCTTGCTTCTTGAGTTCTTTTTTCAAGGAGGGCTGGTCGACTTTTTTGGGGTTATTCAGAAGCGATGGGGGAGGCAGCTGGAAGGTAGTGAAATCCCCGTTGACCACTTTTTGAGCGTTGATGGCAATAGCGCGTTTGTTCTGCGTGAGCTGCTTGGGTTCACGCTCCGTTTTTTTTTCCGGCTCAGGCTTATCGTGCATCGTGCGGATCTTGAGTTCTCCCTCTTTTTCTTTGCGCGGTGGATAAGGAGGAGGGGAGAAACGGTGGTTTAGCGCGTTTTCAATCTCCTGAGGAGATTTCACCTCATCCAACGTAACCTCTTTTTTCTGGAGCAGGGACCCTATTGCCTTGCTCTTTTCTTTTAAGAGAAGCATCAAGGGAATGATCTGCATTTCGGTGAGCAGAAGAAGAGAGACGATCGCAGCAAAGGAAAAGGTGAGGCCTATGCCGACATCGCTCAGCATGTGCTGCAGGTTGCACGCAGGCAGATCGCGGTACAAAAAGTAAAGAGGCACTCCTCCCAGATTGTAGCGCATGGTGCGGTGGGGGTAGGGAAGATCAAAGAGCGTGGATTCGGTGTAAATCTGCTGCTCAAAGAGCCCGTTCAAAAAGCTGCCGTGTTCTGCTGCCAGGTTGAGAAGCAGCGCAGAGGAGGCGAGAAATGTGGAGAACCAGATGAGTTTGGGTGTGAGTGGGGGGATCTTGCGTCCCACGAGATACTGCCAACCCATCCATCCGCCGAACAGGACGATGAAATAGCTGCAGATTCCAAAGAGGTAATTTGCCGCAAAGGCGATGCTCCAGCCAATGAGGCCCAGCCAGTTGCTGCTGCGATCGTCTACCTGAAAACTTAAGAGGCTGATGAGGAGCAAAAGGGAAAGCCCCAGTAAGATCAGCCCTTTACCCTCGGGAAGTAGGACTGTTTTCTTTTCCGGCTCGGAGATCTTAGCCATCAGTGGCCCCCGTGATAAAATTGTGTGTAAGCAGTAACGACAATCCCTAAGACAAAGCAGTAATAGGCAAGAGATTTGAAGTTCCCCTTCTCAAGATAGGGGATCGCCCAGCGGATCGAGATGACTCCGAAGACAAGAGAGGCAATAAAGCCGATCGTACAGCTGGGAAATGAAATTGTAAGTGTCTTAGGGTGAGAGACATAGATCTTTAAGAGCTCGAGGCAGTTACCGGCGATAATGGTCGGGATGCAGAGAAGGAAGGAAAAGCGGACGGCGTCTTTAGCGCTCCATCCCAGTGAGCGTGCACAGGAGATGGTTGAAGCACTGCGCGAGATCCCGGGGATGAGGGCTGCTGACTGAGCAAATCCGATCCATAGGACATCTCCCAGCCGCATGGTGTTGATGTTGGCGTCCTCGGAGCTCGAAGCGAGTTGCATCGCGGGCCGTTTGAAGCGGAAATGCTGCCCCAGCCACAGGATGGCAGCGGTCACGATTAAGCATAGTCCCAAAAACTGGGGCTGGGAAGCTGCCTCGCGCAGAGGCTTGAGGAGCAAGTAGGAGGGAACGAGCGGGAAAGTGGCAACCAGGACAAAGAAGAGCTTTTGACGGTTGCGCCGAAACAGGGTGGAGATCTCTTTTTTGAGGTAGAACAAAAGGGCAGTTAAGGTCCCCAAATGGCAGACGAGGTCAAAGAGCACCTGTTCTTCAGAGTTGGGAACGCCCAGGCAGAGTTTGGCAAACTTGAGGTGAGCAGAAGAGCTGATGGGGAGGAATTCCGTGATTCCTTGGAGTATTCCAAAAATAAACGCCTCGAAAAGAGACATGGCGCCACCCTTTGCATTTTAGAGGGAATTGCAAAACTCCAATTTCGGCTCAAATCCGCGCTTTTGCGATTGGCTTAGGTTTCTTGCAAATCGCCTATGACCAAAGGAATATGTCGATTAGCAAGAAACCTAAGCCAATCGCAAAATCATCGAATTTGAGCGCGAAAGCGAGTTTTGCAAGCCCCTCTTTATTATTTATGTAACACATTTTCGATTAAGAGTCTGTCCTCAAATCAGCGAAATGCAGATTCGATGCAGGAAAAGAAGGGCGATCGACGGGATTCGAACCCGCGACATTTGGAACCACAATCCAACGCTCTAACCAACTGAGCTACGACCGCCGTAAAAGACCGCCCCATTGTACATGAACGAAAGACTTTAGGTCAACAGGGCTAAAAATCGAACCTGCCCCCGGCGACGGCTCCCTGCAGACTCAGATTGCCTCTTTCTTTGAAGAAGTCTCCGTTGTGGAGCTGCTGCATGTAGTGGTTCATTTGGTTGACGTTGAAGAAGGCGTTTTGCTCCCAGCCTAAGTGGAACTCGAGGTGGCAACGCTCCTTTGCGAAGTGGGTCTCCCATCCCAGCCCTAAGGCGAGCTGGAGGGTCGAGATTCCCTTCAATTCGTGGTCTTTGGTGTGGGCGATCCGCACAGAATCTTCTTTTAAAGAAAAGTTATTGTTGAATTCCCCATAGAGAAGCGATCCAGAGGCGATCCCATAGAGGTGAAAGCCTGCCCCAAAAACAAACCGCGCATCTCCTCCGGCACGTACGCCTCCTCCCATAAAATCAGATTCAGAGCGGAGCTTGCCGAAAGAAACAGGGGTAGTTGTGTAGTGGTAGTGGTTGTGCAGGGACTGGTCGATCCACAGCCAGCGCACGCCAATGAATGGACGGAGGGAAAAACTGCCGCCAAACCAGCTCGAGCGCCCCGATTCGAGATCGATGCAGTTGAGGTCGAGGTCCCAGCGGCCTTTCGCAAAGGTTTGCGTTTGGGCGCCGCTGCTGTCGGGAAAGCCCCACATGCTAAAGAGAGTGCCGCTCGAGGAGTGAGCCGAATTGCTTGCATCGGTCGAGTACTTCAGCCAGTAGGCGACGATGTCGAGTCCTTGTTTGGGAAAATTGAAGCCGAACCCCACGCGGAAAGCGCTATCCCACTCCGTATCCACTTTTTTCAAGTGTCCTCTGAAGTCCGATTTCCCCGATGCAGGAAAATCCGCAGTTCCGCTCCCTTTGCCTGTGTGCGCATAGTAGAGGCCATCCTCTTTGGCGATCCAGTAGAGATATTCTCCAAAGACGAAGAGATCCCAGCCCTGTTCGACTTGGAAATTGCTCGGGAAGTTGACGCGCCCCTCAGGTGCCTCGCTCGCAGGTTTGGGTTCGATCGCGATCGCGGAGGTAGAGCTGGCTGCGAGCAGAAGTAGGGCGATGTGTTTGTTCATGTGCTTGTTTCCCAGGTTAGAAGTCGAAGCGTACGCCAAAAGTCCCTCCTTGCAGGGAGAGGTCGCCATTGAATTGCTGCAGGTTTCCGTCGCTGAGGTTGTCAAAGTAGTGGTTCATTTTGTTGATGCCGAACCAGATGTTCTGCTCCCACTCTGCGTAGAGTCCAAAATGGTAGCGGTCGTGATGGACGTACGTATCCCAGCGCACGCCGAGCGCCATTTGCATCGTGGAAGTCGCCTGGTGGAAGCCATCTCTAGTGCCTGCGATTTTTTGGCTGACCCAGGTTTCTCTAAAGTCGCAATCGAAGAATCCATAGAGCATAGAGGCAGAGGCCAGTCCGTAAAAACTCCAGCCGTTGAGCAGCGCAAACCGCGCATCGACACCTGCGCGCACACCTCCGCCCTCAAAGTCTGACTTCATTTTCAATTTGCCTTTCGACACGGGAGCTGTTGCATAGATGTAGCGGATTTTAAGATCCTGATCGATCCAGGCGCCGCGCGCTCCAAAGAAAGGGCGCAAGGAGAAATGTTTTCCAACCCAGAAAGAGCGTGCAAGTTCTAAGTCGAGAACATTGAGCAGTAGCGCCCACTTGCCTCTTGCAAATGTGGCTGCCCTTGCGCCTGAATTGTCGGGATGTCCCCACAAAGCGAGTAGCGAACCCTTGCTCGAGTCTCTCGAATCGGACTTGAACCATGTCCAGTTGAGGAAGATATCCCATTCGTCATACGACATATTCCCGCCAAATCCAATGCGGAAACCAGGGCCCCACTCGGGCTTCACTTTTTGCAAATGGCCATCGAAGTTGATCGTGCCATCTGGAGGAACAACCGTCGTTTGCTGATTGCTGTAGCCGCCCTGAGCATAGTAGAGTCCATCTTCCTTGGCGACCCACCAGAGAAATTCCGTGTTGAGAAAGAGATTCCAGCCATTGTCGACCTGGTATCGACTTGTGGGATTGACAAGTCCTGTGGCCTCTTTACCTTGTGTAGAAGAGGGAAGGTCATCAGCAGATAGTGGAGAGATCGTCGAGAGAATCAGTCCGCATATTCCTAAGGTTCGCTTTTCCATGGCCGCTCCGCATGCGATTTAAATCGGTGTAACTTCCCGATCATCGACAGGTAAACCATTTTTTTCAAGTTCTTTGGATGTCTTCCTCTGCACCAGACAATTTTTCGTTTGCACGACGGCTGTGCCTTTGCTAGATCGTCCTGCAAATTAAAAAATTATCCGGTACAGAGGAAGTGTTCTTTAAATGCGGACACCTCAGCATCGATCTCCTCAGGAGTTAATCTTCTGGGAATGATGTCAAAAACATCGCCCCACTTTTCGTCGTGGATGGGAAAGAAGTGAATGTGAACATGGGAGATGTCTTGAAAGGCTTTCTTACCGTTTTTTTCCAGAACGACGTATTGGTCTGTGTCCAAAAGTTGTGCAAAAGCATTGGCTATGCGGGGGACTACTTGATGAAGATCTGTCCATTCTTCCTGAGTCATTTCGTCGATCATCGCGATATGGCGCTTAGTCACAGCGAGAAGATGCCCAGGGACTCTAGGCTCAAAATCGATGAGCACGCGAAAGTGTTCAGTTTCGTAGACGGTTTGCAGAGTGATTACCGACTCGCGGCAAAAAGGGCAGGCGTTGCCTTCGATGAGAGCAGCGAGAAGCAAAAGAAGCGCGATGGCAGATCTCATTGATTCCTCCTTAGTTGAGGAACCATTATTCGAGATCTTTGCGCCAAGTGCAATGTTTTTTAGATTGGTTCACGTGAGGTATAATTCGCGACGACGGAATCTCAGGTCCGCAAGCTCTTTCTTGGCTAAGAAGATCTCTCTTTTGAGCTGTGGTTTTTCATCGAATAGCCTCTTGTGCTTTTCAAACTTCTTACGACTGCTTGAAGAGAGGGAGAAACTGGTACTGATTTGGTCATGTTTGGAGATCTTTGCGACTACATGGGCCTGTTGGTCTGTTAATTTCTTCAGATCTCTTTCAAGCTTGATCAGTTCTTTAGCTGCGGGGGGAATAAGGCTCTCGTAGAGGTTGCTCGCGTTGGTCAGTAAAAAATGCTGATGCTGCAAATCTAGAAGTTGAGTCCCTAAGATCATGCGATTGCGAGAATCTTCAGGTTCGTGGGCAGATTTTTTTAGTTGAGATTCCAACTGTTGAATGGAGAGTTTCACGTTTTGCAACTGTTCGAGTCTCAGTCGGTACACAGAGCAATTTTTCTCTATCTCATGCGAAATAACACCGCCTGTCAAAGAAGAGCTAGATCCTGTTGAGCTCGTAAGCTCCCGAATAGTACATTTTCGTTCATCAATGGAGGCTTGTGTAGAGGCGATTTTTTTGTTGAGAGAAGCTAGTTTCCCATTCAGCTCCACTCGCTCTGTCAAAAACTCAGGAAGTGTCGTGGAGTGTTCAGCTAAGAGATGATGATCCAACTTTTCCAGCGTACCCACTTTCTTTGTGAAAGAGGGTTTAAGTACGGCCCCTTTTTCGATCCGGCGCTCTACGACAACCAGTCTGTTTTTCAGGGATTTGATCTTTGTGGTAATTCTTTTTCGATCCTTCCAGTAGTCCTTTTCGACAGTGCAAAGGCGCTTTTGGGCATCTTTTTGTAGAGTGTTTTCGATGTGTTTATCTGGAACATGGGGATAAATCACTTGCATAAACAGATCGAGTGGATGCCGCTGCCCCATTTCAACTAAGGAGATAAAAGCCATTTCTTTATCACTGAGCGAAAAACTGCGCTCTTCTCCGCTTTTCAATCTGCAGAAACAGGTAGGCGTACTAGCGGCAAGATCGAACTTGATGGAATGTATCGCGTGGAATTTTTGGTAGGCTGGATCTACAAATGCGTTGTAGCCCGTTGCTACAGGGGGTGCAGGGATTGCAGTCTCGGTTTTATCTTTGTGGACGAATGTAATAATCATCAAAGATGACTCAATAACAGGTTTGCTATAAACGCGGGTTGGTTTTTGAATGTTGAGATTTGGTTGACTTCGAGTTGAGTGAGTGAAAATTCTCGTTTGCTGCCATCTTTGTATTGAACTGAACAGGATGGTTTTTTTGTGAGGCAAAATGTGATTTTTTCAGTTTTAAGATAATTCGTTATCATTTTTTTTGTTTCTTGTGTCGTTTTGTGGATTTGAACGTTATTTAATTTGATTTCGTTTTTTGCTTTAAAATTTACATCTAATCTTAGCGTGGGTGCCCTTGTTGCCATTTCTATATCACTTCCTCGTTCAGTAGTCGTATCAGGATAAACGCCGTCTAATCTCGAGCCTTTAGGACAAATGTATGTCACACTAGGTCCTTTGAATAATAGCGTATCGAATTGTTGCGGATTCTTTTCATTGCGAATGAAATTTCCGGTGGATATGAGATGTCCCTCAGTTTTGCGCGGTAGACGAAACATGCGGCTGAATGGATTTTTTGATTTGGGTGTAGTGTGATGAGTGCTTGAACTTGCTTTTGATGAACCGGCGATGTGGCTCGAAGGCGTTTGGGATGATGTGCGCGTTGAAGTAGGTGCAGGAGTTAACTTGGGGAGATTAGAGGATCTCTGCGTAATTGTTGAGGTCTTGGTTGTATCTGCGGCCGTTGTTACAGAGCTCTCTGTGCCCGCTGATAACAGGGTCGAATCAGTTGTCGGCAAAGAAGGGGTAGGGCTGCTGCTCTTACCAGTCTTTCTATTTGAGGTTTGAGTCTGAGGTGTACCTGTTTCCACAACGATAGGAGTGACTGTGCGTGTAGTTCCCAAGTGGTTAGCCTGAGGCGTACTTCTTCGGAAGGGATTGGGAAGATGCTCTCTTACAGAATTTCCCATTCTCACAAAGAGTCTTCCGATGGCTTTGAATGGCGTAGCTAAAATGCTTCCTAGCAGATCTCCGCTAAGACTCAAATTCCCCAGATCGCCTGGCAAGACGCCGCCAACTTGTGGGAGTGCATGCGCATAATACGATGGATGGAATGGTTTAGACGAATGTATGGGCATAATTATTTTTGAAGATTATTGTTATTTATGTAACCTTCTTACTATATTATAGTCTGAATTTATTATTAAATCAATGTAATTAACAATATTTTAATTTAACTTATAAATAAACAGATAATGCATTGATTGTAAGTGATATGCGTTTATTACACGACGAGGCGCTGAGAGCGTTCTCTCTCAGAAAGGACGATTCCCAAGATGAGGGAAAGGCAAAGAAAGACGATAACGACGTAAGCACTTATGCTGCTGGTTCTTACGGTATATTGGAGAACGGCTGGGGGATGAGAGACGAGGTGCATGAGTGCTCCCGTCCAGGCATTATTGAGAGAATGGAGTGCATCTGCTAATAGGGGCGTGAGGGGGAAAAGGAGGAATGCGGCGAGCAGCAGAAATAGGGAAAGGGTGACGCAGAGGGGGACGAAGAGATTGTAGAGAAGGCTCAACAGGGGAAACTGGTGGAAGTGATAGAGAAGGGCAGGGAGCGCGATGAGGGTGACAGCCAAGTTGACGCTGAGCGCTTGCCGCAAGAAATGGGAGATCAGATAGCCGTGTTTGTCGAAAGCGCTCATAGCGAGGAGCTGTTTGGGAGAGGGGATCATGGAGGAGGGGAGAAAAGGCAGGAAAGGAAGAAAGGGCAGAAAAGTTCGAGGTTTGAATTTTTCATAGCAGGATGCCAGCTACTAGCTACCAGCTACTCGTTGTAAACATC
>JAZJZV010000011.1:0-1283 GCA_040389485.1 Chlamydiota bacterium | reverse complement strand
GCTCGGGGAGAAGGTGTTTGATGGCTGCGTGCATGGGTGTATAGAAAAGAAGGATCGCCAGGGTGCAGAGGAAACTGAGTTGAAAGCCGAGATCGCAGATAGAGAGCGGATCGATGAGGAGCTCGAGGCAGAGCGCGCAGCCTAGGGCATTGAGTCCGGTGATGCGCCATTGCGCTATTTTGCCAATGAAGAAGAGGGTGAGTGCAATGTAGGCTCGCTGGATGGACGGAGCGTTGCCCAGATAAAAGTAGTAGAGGCTCAAAGCGACGATGAGAAGTAGATAACCTGGGGTGCGCGGAAGGAGGATGCGCAGGATGCCGTACAAGAAGAGGGCGACGAGGGCAAAATGGAAACCTGATATTGCCAAGATGTGCTGGAGCCCAATTTTTGCAAATTGCATCTTGAGGATGCGGTTGTGCACTTCTCCTGTGGCTAGGGCGGTGAGGAGTTCTCTCGCGTCGGGATGGGTGATTTTTTTCTTGAGGTGCGTTGCGAGGGATTGTTTGGCGAGGTGGCGCCACTGCGCAAAGCTATGGGTGTCTGCAATGGGTTCCCAAGCGCGGTGTGGTTGAGGTTTGAGGACGAACTGCCGCTCTCCTTTTTGGAGCAGCGATCCGGCGATCCGGTAGTTGGAATCTGCAGGTGGGAATTTTTTGCTTTTGGGGTGGAAGAGCGCGCAGGGGAGATCGCGATACATTGTTCCATCAGCGGCGGTGAACTCTTTGAGTGTGCCCCGGTAGACGAGAGATTGGGAAAAGGGGGAGGCCTGGATTTGAAGGGAGTCGATGACAAATAGGCCTATTCCTTCGATTTTTTCGGAGGGAAGCGTGGTGATGGGGCATCTGAGCGGGGTAGAAAGATAGCCGAGTGCAAATAGGCAAGTGGTGATGAGGATCATGCTTTTTTTTTGCGCGCTCACAGCGAGGAGGAGGAAGATCGCGGCGAATAGAAGGGGAGTGGAAAGCGATGCGGCAATGCCGAGGAGCAGTGCCAGACCGAGGAGCAGGGCAGGGGCTCTCTGCCAAAAATGCAGGAATGCCTCTCTGATCATTTCGGCTGATTCGGCGTTCGGTCGATGGGCCTTGAAATGATTCTCACCCCTCTTTTTCCCGTGAGAAGCGTCGTGCACCAACCGATGAGGACGCCGAGGCGGTTGCGGAATCCGATCAGGTAGAGGATGTGGACAAATGCCCACATGAGCCATGCGATGAGGCCGGTGAATTGCATTTTACCCGACATCGCGATTGCCTTGGCCTTTCCAATGGTTGCCATACTTCCCTTGT
>JAZJZV010000010.1:0-1671 GCA_040389485.1 Chlamydiota bacterium | reverse complement strand
GCGATCAACCTACCAAACATGTAGTTGCGGCTGAGTTTAGAAAGACAAGTCACGCACAGATCGCCCATCCCCGAAAGACCATTGAGTGTTTCCGGCTTGCACCCTTTGGTGACAGATAATTTTCTGATTTCATGCAGTCCGCGCGTCATCAGCGCTGCCTTGGTGTTGTCGCCAAAGCCAAGCCCGTCGGAAATGCCGCACGCAATTGCCATGATGTTTTTCATTGCACCGCCAAAAGCGACACCATCGAGATCGGCATTCGGATAGACGCGGAAAAAGGGAGTTCCAAACACCTCGACGACAAGGTGCATGAGCGCCTGGTCATAAGCAGCGACGACGACTGATGTGGGCAGTTTCTGGATGACCTCTTCTGCGTGGCTGGGACCGCTGAGACACGCAATGTTCTTGCGCATTTTTTCACCGAACATCTGCACAATGACTTCGTGAAGCAAGAGCCCGCTATTTTGCTCGATCCCCTTAGAAGTGATGACGATGGGACAATTGACACCGCCCAGAGCAAGCAATTTCTCAAAGACCGGGCGGATCCCTTTGGAAGTGACGGATTCGACGATGAGCTCCGCGCCAGTGATCGCTTCCTTGAGATCGGACGTGACGACCAGGCGATCATCGGCTTTAACTTTAGGGAGTTTGGGGTGTTCCTTCGTCGCACCAAGAGTTTTGGCAAATTCCGCGTTCGAGGTCCAGAGCACGACATCGTGCCCCTTCGCAGCGAGAAGCGAGGCCAAACAAAATCCCCATGTTCCTGCGCCCAAATATCCAATCCGCATGCTACCACCGTTTTTTGTCAGTATAGCAGATCAGGTGGAGGCTGTCTATGGATTCAAATGAGCCAGAATCCACCGCAATTAAACCGGAGATGGTGTCTTATATCATGGGACAGCTAATCGATGAATCAGATCCTCTTGCAAACAGACCTTTCATCCTCTACACTTTTTTAAAAATCATTTGTAGAAGCTGAATATGGAAAATTCCCCTCCAGAAAATTCATTGATCCTCTATCAGACAGAGGATGGGCAAACTCGAATAGAAGTTCGCTTGCTCGATGAAACTGTTTGGTTGAACCAGGCTCAAATGTGTGACCTGTTCGACAAAGATAAGCGGACTATTTCGGAACACATACAAAATATCTTTAAGGAAGGCGAGCTGCTCGAAGAGGCAGTTGTCCGGAAATTCCGGACAACTGCTTCTGATGGCAAAAATTATCAGATAGTATACTACAACCTCGATGTCATTATCTCTGTCGGGTACAGAGTCAGTTCGCATAGAGGTACCCAGTTTCGCATCTGGGCCACTGGTAGATTGAAAGAGTATTTGATTAAAGGATTTACTCTTGATGACGAACGACTTAAACGTGGAGGAGGAGGGAACTATTTCAATGAACTTTTAGCCAGAATCAGAGATATTCGCTCCTCCGAAAAAGTGTTCTGGCGCAAAGTCCTCGATATCTATGCCACAAGCATCGACTATGACCCGAAAACAGAAGATTCAAAGCAGTTTTTCTCAATCGTACAAAATAAGATGCATTGGGCAACTCATGGCCATACTGCCGCTGAAATCATCTATTCCCGAGCAAATGCCGAAAAAACAAACATGGGACTCACCGCCTGGTCAGGCAAGAAACTGCGAGGGACTGATGCAGAAATCGCAAAG
>JAZJZV010000009.1:1662-3237 GCA_040389485.1 Chlamydiota bacterium | reverse complement strand
ACTGAGGGCGAGGTGTGTGGCATAGCGCATGGCCTGGCGGTTGAGTCGAGTGAGCTGCGAGTCTCTGATCTGAAGGATGAGCTCTTCAATCCTCTTGGCTTCGTCAAAGCGTGGACGGGTGATCGTGTCGCGTAAGAGCGAAAAGAGCTTGTCAGCTTTGCGGTAGAGGGCTTTTCCACGTAGGGAAAAGGAGGGTTTTGCGCTTTTAGGGTCGGACATCTGGATGTGAAGTCCGCAGGCTGCACCGATGCCTCCGGTATGCGCTTGCAGATAGTCGAGATTTTGCGCATAGGTGCGAGCTCCGCTGCCAATTTCGGGGATGAGTGAGGTCATCAGGTGGACGAGGGGAAGGTTCTCATCTGCAATCTCGGGCATGTCGAAAATCAGATCGGCGTAGATGATGTGATTGGTGAAGCAGTCGTGGTGATAGACGTCGAGATTGCCGACGCGTGCATGCTTGAGGGGGAAGTCTCTGGCGATGGTGCTCACGTCGTCGAGGGTGACTTTGGGGAGGCAGTCGAGCGATTGCTCCTCTGTCTTTTTTTGGAACTCGGCGAGTTCTTGTGTTTGGCTCAGGATGAGCTGAGTTTTGGTTTCGGTGAGATGGTCGTGGATCTCTTTGAGTGCTTGCTTTTCTTGGGCGATTTCCTCGGCGGAGAGGTGCGGGTCGGGAACCATTGTGAGCCGAACGCGGTGGGAATTGGAGAGGAAGTATTTTTTGATCAGCCCTGGAAGGTAGGCGGGATCCTTCACCTTGGCGATAAGTCCTTCGAACAGGGTTTGGAGAGCGAGGGCATGTTCGGGGTCGCAACCGTGCTGTTTGGCAAGGGCGGAGCGCATGAAGAGCGTGAGTCCAAAGGGAGCGTGGTCGCCTGAGATTTCTAGGCGAGAGAACTCGAGTTGATGGATGGCGGCATCGATCTGGTCTTGAGGGATCCCTTTTTCGATAACTTGGGAGAGGGCTTGTAAAAGAGTTTCTTCGAGTTTATCGGCATTTTGTGCGTCGCATCCTTTGCAGACGATCACATAGGGGGCCTCGCTCATTTCGGCGTCCATAAATCCGTCTGCTTGGATGCACAGTTTCGATTTGAGGAGGGCTTGCTTGAGCACAGAGGCATCGGTCTCCATCAAGACGGAGTCGAGTACGGAGAGTGCCAGCACTTCTTCCTGATCGATAAGAGGCGCTGTGAGGAATCCGAAGGAGATGATTGTCCTCTGCTCTATCGAGTCAGCCTCGTTGATGGGGTAACGCATTTTTTCTTGAACGGGCTGCGAGAATCTCTTCTGCAATGGAATCGGGGGGAGGGAAGGGGATGGTGGTACGTTTTTAAGCGCTTTTTCCGCTATGAAGTCCAGGTGTTGCTTTAAGGGGATGTTGCCATAGAAGAAGAAAAGGCAATGGCTCGGGTGGTAGAACGTTTCATGGAAGTTGATGAGTTCTGCATAGGTGAGGTTGGGGATCTCTCGGGGGTCTCCGCCAGAGTTGTATGCATAGGGTAGATCGGGCATGAGGCGTTCCATCATCGCATGCCACATGCGGGTGTCTGGGGAGGAAAGGCTTCCCTTCATTTCGTT
>JAZJZV010000009.1:0-1652 GCA_040389485.1 Chlamydiota bacterium | reverse complement strand
AAGACGATCCCTCTATAGACAAGGGGTGTTGCGGGATCGCTCGGGTGGGTGAATTCCAGGCGGTGTCCTTCTTGAAAGAAGCTCATCCGCTTGAGCTCGGGATGAAACACGGCGTCGATATAAACGTCGAGGAGGTTATAAAAATCTTTTTCATTTAAAGAGGCAGCCGGGTAGCAAGTAAAATCAGACCCTGTGAGGGCGTTCATAAAGGTGTTGAGGCTGCGACGGCTCATGGAGAAAAAGGGGTCTTTGATGGGGAATTTTTCAGACCCGCAGAGCACCGTATGCTCGAGGATATGCGCTACGCCATTTGAGTTGGAGGGGAGCGTTTGGAAGGAGAGGCAGAAGAGATTCTCAGGGTCATCGTTGTCAATGTGCATGACAGCTGCGCCTGTGGGCAGGTGGGTGAGCTCGCGCAGCGTGCAGTTGAGCTCGGGGATGGCGACGACTTTTGTCGTCACAAAGTCATTGTATTTGTCTCCTGCACGATTCAAAAATAACGATTCCGTCATGGTCCTTCCTCTGGATCTACTCGCAAAAAAAAATGTACAAAGGCGAGTTGACGCAGTATACACCGGTTCCACTACAACCGTCGAGAAAATTTCACCCCACCCTCTTCTAACTTTAGCTCGACTTTCCTCTGGTGATACCGCCAGATGGCTAGATCTCAGTGGGGGGTTGCCCTACTCCATGGATGGAGTTCAAAATGGTTCTCGAGGCCGACATCTGTAACCGCTTGCCAAAACAGTGGCAAGTCCTGGAAAAAATTATATTTACCAATAGGGGGAGCGAGTGGGTTGTTGGAGAGCAGCCGGTAACGTAGGTCAACCCGATTTTTTTCCTCTGTACTCAGTGTTGCCCATTCCATCTCGCAAATTTTTCTTTGAGTCCGTTCAAATAGCGACGTGTGCTTCATCGCTAAGTTGTGTGCGTTGCGCTCAAGCCGATCATCAACGGCGGAGCGTATCGCAGGTCTTGGATAGAGTGGGCGGTCGGGGGTCGGCGTTGGGTAGTAATGCAGGGGGGATAGACTGATCGATGTCAAGGTGCTGTTTACAGAGAGGGAGAGATGGAGAGCTCGGCATGTTATCTCATGTTGGAGACAGCGGTCCCCTAATTGGAGGGAAGAAAGAGAGGTGTTTTGTGTGAGTGCGGCAGCGATTCTGGCCCCTTGTTCTGCAGTGAGGGTATTTCCATCCAGGGAAAATTCGGTGAGTGTGCCATTGGATTTGAGTGCGGTCGCAATGCTTGAGACGGCGCTATCATCTACGGGGTTATGGGATAGGTTCAAAGAGATCAGAGTAGAGTTTCCCACTAGCGATGATGCAACTGCCTCACATCCTGTTGATGTGATCTCGCAATTTGCGAGATTGAGGAGGAAAAGAGAAGTACTGATGTTCAAGGTAGCTGCTAGGTCCAGCCCTCCCTGCTCACCTAATTGATTGTCGCTTAAATCGAGCGATGTGAGTGTGGTATTGGCTGCGAACAGTGTTCTGAAAGCAGAGGCATTTTCTGGCTTTTGTTCGCAAAACCGCAGGTTGAGTGTATTCAAAGTGCTATTGGTGACTAGCGCTTGCGTGAGATTTAGGCCTCCTTCGGAGCCGAATTTGTTGCAGGATAGGTCTAGATGTCGTAGCGATGAATTTGTCTTA
>JAZJZV010000008.1:5302-18839 GCA_040389485.1 Chlamydiota bacterium | reverse complement strand
CAATGAAGAGGAAATGAAAATCCTCAATCTGATTGTGTCTCTCTACTTGGATTTTGCCGAACTGCAAGCTTTAAGCCGCAACTCTATGTATATGAAAGACTGGATAGCCAAACTTGACGATTTTCTACGGATGGCTTCCCGTGACATCCTTTCTCATGCTGGGAAAGTAAGCCATGAGGAGGCTCTAGATAAAGCAAGAGTTGAATACTCCAAATATCAAAGTCAGATGCTTGATGAGCCCTCAATGGTAGAGCAACATTTCCTTGAGACCATTAGAGAATTTGAGAAGGCCACATTAAACACGTCTTCCGACAGTTGAGGATAACATTCACCTTCAAGCACGACTCATATCATCAGAAAAAGAGAAAAAAGAAGCCCTTGATTTCAGGCAGAAGCATTTTTTTGACCGATTGAAGATTCAAGATCCCTACCGTTGGGCTTTGAATCAAGAAGGTCATCTTCATTGGCTCTTGTATGGGGAAGATAAAGTGATTGGATACGCTCACATACAGATATGGCCAGAGCATAGGGCTGCTCTTCGGATCATTGTCATAGATGAGCAAAAGCGTGGCTGTGGAATGGGAAAATACCTGATGGATTGTTGTGAGCGAGCACTGAAGGAACAGGATATAACATTGCTACAAACAGAAGCTTCTCCGAATGCCTATCTCTTCTATAAGAAGCTAGGCTACACAGAAATGCCATTCAATAACCCAGATGGGGAGCCCACTCACCCAGATGATCGCGCAATGGGAAAATATTTATGAATACGGTGTTTGTCTGCTGAACATCATGGGTAGTACAGAGCGGGATCGAGCTCGAAGAGCTCATCGCCAACAGGCGTGCCCGTCACGCTCTCGTAGAATTTGCGATCGAAATGCATGAGAGCCTCTTGGACAGTGCTCAGGCTTTTGTCACCCTGCGCATTTTTGAGCGGAGCGTAGATGTTCTCGCGCGGACAGACGAGCACAGCTGCAGAGCGCGCTTCGTCGAGAAGATCGAAAATGAACGACTCGCACTTCCAAATGTGCACTTTGCCCGAGTCGATTGTGACGCACTTGCGGGCCAGATGCAGCGGCATCTCTTTTTTCTGACCTTCGAGATAAAGACGCGAGATGAATGGCATGGAAAAGCTGAACAAGGACGTGCTGGAGTACGCATATTCCCTTCCATCGGGGACAAACTCAGAGTATTCGACCACTTTCAATTGGCCGCTGCGGCTCACGAGGACCCCCATTTGTTCTGTGGGAGAGAGGCGCTCGACAGCCTTCAGAGCCACTTCCGATTGCCTACGGGAAGCGTACCCTACAAATTCCGCATCGAAAGGATCGGCGAGGGCGTTGTCGACGAGAATCACGTTGACCCACTCGACTCCGCGCGCATGCCAATTAGCGAAGATGCCCTGCTCGCAAAAGTGGCGCAGCGCTTCCCCGTTACCGTTGGGCCCTTCAGCCAAACGCCCGGGACCTGCGAATAACCAGCCCCCTTCATCATTGAGTAGGGGTAGCATGTTTTGCTGCATAAAGAAGAGCTGATCGGGCAAGAGTCCAAAGTTGTTCTGTTCTGCAAAATAGTCGACTGTTTGCTGGTGGTTGAGCGGCGAGGTCATGACGCACAAAGGCAGGGAAGAACCATACCGCTGGCTGGCGGCTTTGGCTCTTTCCGCAAAGAGCTGGAAGAGGCTTTTCTTGTGGAGTGGCGTCACTGGAATCATTCCCTTCGGTCCCTCAAACCCCAAGCGGGATCCTTGACCTCCGGCGAGGATAATGCAACCCACCTTGCCTTGACGCAGCAGCGCTTCGCCCGCTGCGCGATCGGTAGCAGAGCCACTTAGTGCGACATCGGTCCAGGGATCATCATGTGCAACTGTTTTTTCGTGCATGTGGGCAAAGGCCTGCTTTTGCCGTGCGACATCTGCGGGTTGGAAACGCCCCAATTGCTGACGCAAGCGGTTTTGCGCCTCGGAAGGAAAGGTATTTGCCTCCGCAATGAGGTGCTCTTGAGAAAGGGCCATTAGCAAATCGCGCATGTGGACCTCTCATTCGAAAATAGCGCCTGCATCGCCTCATCTACACTCACGGTGCGCAAGTCCTTATCTTTAGCAATCAAGGCCCGGTGGCGCAAGGAGGGATTGGGTGAGGCGACATTTTGTTTCAAGACTCCTTGACGAGGGTCTGCCCAAAGAGAGACGATCTCTATTGGAAAGGAGGCATCGATATAGTAGGTGATGGAGAGCACTCCCGAATCGGGAAGGAGGAGATAGTTGCAGCGATTCTTAATGATGGAAAGCATCTCAAAGAGCGGAGTTTTCCCGCGCAAATCGACGATACCTTCTCCCTCAAAAACGGGATTTTGAGCAAAGCCAAAGAGAATCACATGAACGCCGTGCTCGCGATAGGCACGTTGGAAAAACTCTTTCCAATATTCCACGGGCCAATTTTTTTCGTAAGCGTAGTTCGTCTCAGTCTGTACGTGCACGCCGACATACTTTTTATCGCGAGAAAGACCGAATGACTGGCACAGTGCATCCCACTCAGAGTTCCACTGGAGCTTGGGCGTCAATGTACCCAGTTGCCACATGAGCCAGCGCGTCGGATCGGGTTTTTCCAAAATGACGTCAAAAGAGGCGCGAGTGAGATAGAACTTCGCAAGAAGAGCATCGAGATCAAAGGGAGCGCCCCGTTTCATGTCGGGATCGACGAGAGTTGTCACTCCTTCTAACATTTTAAATCCGTCTGCCAAATCAGGACGAGTGGCAAACACCACCTCAGCATCGGGGATAAAGGTGCGGATGCGGCGCGTCAGCGCATAAAGACCCAAAGGGATGTCACCCAATCCTCTGTTCCAGCAAATGAGAAAGCGCTTGTGACCGCATTGACGTGCGTTCTTGAGGAGACGATCGAAGGGATTGATCCCGTATTTTCTCCAGAGTTGCTTGAACATCTTATCGCACGATATGTAGTTTGGGACGCTTAGGGCTAATGATTTTTTCGATAGCATCGACGACCTCATCAACCTCGATCCGTTTCATGCATCGGAAATCGATGGGGCAAGTGCGCTGGTAGCAAGGAGAGCACTCGACGTGCTTGTGGATCACTTTGGCACCGTGGTAAGGGCCTGTGACGACGACGCTTGTTGATCCAAAGAGGGCAACAGTGGGAATACCCAGCGCATCAGCGACGTGCATCGGCCCGCTGTCATTGGTCAAGATGGCATCGCAGTTGCTGATGACACTAGCTAGTTCTCTAAGAGAAGTGGCACCGGCTAGATTGACGACGCGGCCAGGGAGCCCTTGGCAGATCTCTTTGACAAGCGATGCCGTGGCCTGGTCTCCAAAAAAGACGACAAACACTTGAGGATCGGCGAGCAGGCGCTGAGCCACTTCATGGAATCTTTCGGGAAGCCAGCATTTGGCAGAGCCATAAGTGGCTCCCGGGTTAATGCCCACCACGATTGCTTCGTCTGGAATTCCCTGCTGTCTGAGCAAAGTGCGTGCATCGGCTTTTTCTTTATCTGTCAGGTAGAGACGGGGAGGGGTTTCTGAGACGGGAATGCCGAGAGGCTCGAGGAGCATTTTGTAGGTGACGACGAGATGTTGGTTCTGAATGTTTTCAGGAAAAGGGAGTCTGTCGGTCAAGAGGAGGCTCCGAAAGTGCGCTTCATAACCCAAACGATTGCGGACTTTTCCCTGCCAAAACCACCAGGCCGATGAAAAGGAGTGCGTCAGCAAAATCCCCAGGTCGTAGTTCCCTTTGCGCAGCTTCTCGACAATATCGCGCTGCTCCTGCCTTCTGCTAAAACCACTTGCCTTGCTAAAGCAAAAGAGCTCATCGATCTCAGGATCTTCATTCAATAATTCGCATATGGGGGATCGACACATCGCCGTCAGGCGTGCTTTCGGAAATGCCTTTTTCAGATCTGTGAGAATCGGCGTGGCCATCACGAGATCGCCAATCCAATTAGGCATGCGCACAATAATATTTTTTGGCTCAAGCCTACTGAGGGATCCCATTCACCCGCACTTTTTTTTGCAGCATAAAACCATGGCTTTGAATTCGCAAAGAGTCTCTTTGCGGACATCACTGTCCACGAGAGAAAAAATAACAAGGAGTGGGGAATTTTGTACACCCAAAGATGCAGAGCAGCTAAAATTCAAGGGTTTAGTTGTCGCGCGGCAAGGGGATGGTCAACAAATTCTTGATGGGCTATGTTTGTTGCATGGCCAAAAAAGACCCCATTATCCTTGGAATTGACCCCGGAACGCGGATTACCGGGTTCGGCGTCATCCAAGCCGCTCACCCCCATCTCGTCCCCATCGACTTTGGATGCATTCGACCTTCGGCTGAGATGAGCGCGCCTGAGCGCTATCTTGCGATTTTCAATGGCGTCGATCAGCTCATCGAGAGATATGCCCCTACAGCCCTCTCCGTCGAAACTCAGTTCGTCTACAAAAATGTGCAGAGCGCTCTCAAGCTAGGAATGGCGCGCGGAGCAGTCCTCATTGCCGCAGCAAGACGGCAGGTTCCCATCTTCGAATACGCCCCCAAAAAGGCGAAAATCGCCGTCGTCGGCAACGGCGGCGCCAGCAAAGAGCAAGTCCAAAAAATGATTCAGCTCCTCCTCAAGCTCCCCATGCTCCCGGAGCCGGAGGACGCCGCAGACGCTCTCGCCCTTGCGATCTGCCACGCTAACAACATGCAATTTCAGGAGAGGATAGCCCATGTATGAATATTTAAAAGGAACTCTTGTCGCAGCCTCCCCTCTAAAAGCCGTCGTTGATGTGCATGGGGTGGGGTATTCGCTCACCATCCCCTTCAACAACTACACAAAATTGCCGTCGTTGGGCTCAAGCGTCACTCTCTATACCACACTCGTGGTGCGGGAAGACTCGCAAAGACTATTTGGTTTTTTGTCAGAAGAGCAGAGAGCGCTTTTCGAAAGCCTCATCGACGTTTCAGGAATCGGCCCCAAAACAGGAGTGGCTCTCATCGGTCACATGGAAGTGAACGAGCTACAGGCAGCGATCACTCAAGGCAACACCCAAATCATTTGCAAAATCCCCGGGATTGGGAAGAAAACCGCAGAGCGGCTCGTGGTTGAAATGCGCGATAAAATCAAAAAAACCTTTATCGGCGGTGTGAATTCCGCACCGACTGCGCTACAAAATGAAAATTCGATAGTGCACGATGCCCTCTCCGCGCTGCTCAACTTAGGGTATAACCAGGCGCAATCGCAGAAAGCGCTCACCACTGCCCTGGGCAAAATCGAGGGAGATCCCGAACTGGCCCAGCTCATCACCTCCGCCCTGCGCCATATCTGAGTGTTTCAGAGGGTGAGTCGTAAGTGCTCACCCTCATTTCAATTTAGACGAATGTGACATAGCGAGCTAAAACGGGCTTTTTACCATTGTCTTGCAGGAAAAGTTCCACTCCCTTTTGCAAATCAAAACCAGCATCGGCAACAGACTTTAAAAAGATCGACCAATCCACTTTGAAAACGTTGTTTTCTCCGAATTGTGAATCACTCGACTCCCCGGAGTTCCTCGATATACGACAGTATACTGCGTTTTTGTTCTCTTGAGAGTAGCTTTCAAACACAAGTTTAGTAAAATATCTTGCGCAGCGCGCCTCGAGTGGCAAACGACGCACAGTAGCAATGTGTCGGTTGCGCTCGAGGAGCAACTGAATGCGTCCCATTAGACTTGCGTCTTCAGCGCCGAGTTCATTGTTCCTCAAGTTCAAGCTTGTAAGGCTTGAGTTGTGTGTGAGCGCTTCCTCAAGGGTGGCAGCGGCTTCCGCGCCGAGCTGATTGAACCCTAAGCTCAGGCTTGCGAGGCTTGAGTTGTGTGTGAGTGCTTGCGCAAGAGAGGCGGCGCCTTCTGCGCCGAGTTGATTGCCATCCAAGTCCAGACTTGTGAGGCTTGAGTTGACTGTGAGCGCTTGCGCAAGAGAAGCGGCACCACCAGCTCCAAGCTCATTGTGCCCCAAGTTCAGGCTTGCAAGGCTTGAGTTGACTCCGAGTGCTGGTGCAAGAGAGGTGGCGCCCGCAGCGCCGAGCTGATTACTACACAAGTCCAGACTTGCGAGGCTTGAGTTGTGTGTGAGTACTTGCGCAAGAGAGGCGGCACTTTCAGTGTCGAGCTGATTGTACTTCAAGTTTAGATTTGTGAGGCTTGAGTTAACTGTGAGTGCTTGCGCAAGAGAGGCGGCACTTTCAGCGTCGAGCTGATTGTACTCCAAGTTTAGACTTGTGAGGCTTGAGTTGACTCTGAGTGCTGTTGCAAGAGAGGCAACGCCTTCAGCGCCGAGCTGATTGACACACAAAGTGAGACTTGTGAGACTGGTGTTCACTGTGAGCGCTTGCGCAAGAAAGGTGGAACCTTCAGCGCCGAGCTGATTGTTCCCCAAGTTCAGACTTGTGAGGCCTGAGCTCCCCCTGAGCGCTTGTGCGAGAGGGGCGGTACCTTCAGCGCCGAACTGATTGTACTCCAATTCCAGACTTGTGAGGCTTGAGTTATTTGTGAGTGCTTGCGCAAGAGAAGCGGCTCCTTCAGCGCCAAGCTGATTGAACCCCAAGTTCAGGCTTGTGAGACTGGTGTTAACTGTAAGCGCTTGCGCAAATGAGGCTGCACCTCCAGCGCCGAGCTGATTGCCCCTCAAGTTCAAACTTGTGAGGCTTGAGCTCCCCGTGAGCGCTTGTGTGAGAGGGGCGGTACCTTCAGCGCCGAGCTGATTGCCATCCAAATCCAGGCTTGTGAGGCTTGAGTTGTGTGCGAGCGCTGCGACAGTAGGCGCTACGGCCTCAGCGCCTTTCCAGCTCATATCTAGATAACCATTGAAAACTGTATAATCTGTAAATGCGCCAGTAATTGATGAGGACATGAAGAATTCTCCTTGGGTTTAGTTTTTATTATCTATTTTAATTGCAATTAATATTATTTTCAATAAAAATTAAACAATTAAATGTTTTAAATTATATTTTATTACAATTGATCTTATCGCTTGAAGGCGACTCTCAGCATCATAAAATCTTTCGTGTGATCGCAAAAAAATTATAGGACTTAGATTTTAGGCAAAGACAAAACACTCATCCTCAGCTATTTATGCAACACGCCCGTTCTTATAGTAAATATTTTATTGCCGCGATACATATAATCACACGAGCGATCCGACCACTCTCTTCTCTGTTCTTAGGAACGAGGCGTGTGAAATAAGAACTTCGACAAGTCCAACTCCAAATGCAAAAACGCGCTCCTCAAGAATTTAAAATATTTTCTCGCTCTTAAGCGAGATAGGGGCTTGCTCGCGGAACGGCAATGGAGTATAATCCCAGCCCAAATGCAACACACACATCGCGCTTACATCCCCGGAGAAACGATAGCAGCCGTCGCCACCGCGCCCGGCGAGGGAGGGATCGCTGTCATCCGCATTTCGGGAAAAGAAGCGATCGCGCTTGCTGCTGAAGTATTTACGGGATCCCTACTCACTTGCCCCACTCACACCGTCCGCTACGGAAAAATCATCGACGCTGAGGGCAAATGTATCGATCATGCCATCGCCCTCGTTATGCGCGCCCCGAAATCCTACACAGGAGAAGATACGGTTGAGATCCACTGCCACGGAGGCAGCCTGATCACCCAGCGCGTTCTCGACACCATCCTCAAGGCTGGGGCACGGGCAGCAGGTCCCGGTGAGTTCACTCTCCGCGCATTCTTAAGTGGCAAAATCGACTTAGCGCAAGCAGAGGCCGTCCAGCAACTGATCGGCGCAAAAAACCAGCTAGCCTTGCATAGTGCCGAGAAGCAGCTCGAAGGCAGGCTCTCCAAAAAAATACTGCAGTTCCAGGAAGCCCTCGTCGACACTGCCGCGATTTTAGAAGCGTGGGTGGATTTTCCCGAAGAAGACCTGGAGTTTGCCAGCATGAACGAGGTCGTTGACCATCTGCGCAAAATCCAAGGGCAAATGCAAGATCTTTTGGCGACATTTCAAGAGGGAAAGATCATCCATCACGGGATTTCTCTTTGCTTAGCTGGCCCTCCCAACGCAGGCAAATCCTCTCTCATGAACGCGCTGCTCGGCAAAGACCGCGCGATTGTCACGGCAATTGCAGGAACGACTCGAGATCTTCTCGAAGAGGACCTTCGCCTGGGCGATCTGCACTTCAGAATCATCGATACAGCAGGCATCCGCGAGACGGAAGAAGTGATCGAACAAGAGGGCATCCGTCGCACTAAAGATGCCATGCAGCAAGCCGATCTCATCCTGCTCGTCCTCGACTCGACGCAGCCCCTTTGCGCCGAAGCAGGCGATTTGCTCGCCTCTTCCCCTCCACACAAAACACTTGTTGTCTGGAATAAAATGGACCTGCTCTCAGATGTCGCATCGGATAAACTGCACATCTCTGCAAAAACAGGAGATGGCATCGAAGCTCTCAAAAACGCCATCCATCAGTTGATCTGGAAAAAAGGACCGCCCTCCAAAGAAGAGATCGTCATCACCAGCGCAAGACATTACCAATCGCTTGGTCAAGCCATTTCAGCTCTAGAGGCCCTCATCGATGGACTTCTGACGGGAATCTCGCCAGAATTTGTCTCTTTGGAAATGCGCAAAGTGCTCAGCGAACTGGGAACCATTGTCGGCGCAGATGTTACCGAGGACATTCTCTCTGCTATCTTTTCGAAATTCTGCATTGGAAAGTGATGAAAAAACAAGAGATCGCTGCGTTTATCGAAGAGACGCTCAAAGACCTATTTCCCCATCCTGCCATTCCCCTCCTCCACTCCGATCCGTACACGCTCCTCATCGCTGTTCTTCTCTCTGCGCAATGCACCGATGAAAGGGTCAATCAGGTCACTCCGCAGCTCTTTGCATTGGCGAATACGCCCCAGCAAATGATCGCACTCGAGGTTTCAGAGATCGTACAGATCGTCCGCCCCTGCGGACTCTCCGGTCGCAAAGGAAAAGCCATTTGGGATCTATCGAAAATCCTCATCGACAAGCACCACGGCAAAGTCCCCGCCTCTTTTGAAGCATTGGAAGAACTCCCTTGCGTTGGTCACAAAACAGCATCTGTCGTAATGTCACAGGCCTTCCACAAACCTGCCTTTCCCGTCGATACCCACATCCATCGCTGCGCCAAAAGATGGGGACTCTCGAGCGGCAAAAACGTCGAACAAACAGAGAAAGATCTGAAAAAGGTGTTTGCAAAAGAGAAGTGGAACGAGCTACATCTGCGCATCATCTACTACGCTAGAAAATACTGTCCTGCGCGGGGCCATCGCATTGAGCACTGCCCCATCTGCAAAAGACTCTCTGCAGACTGAGCTTTGCTCATGTATTTCAAGCGACCTTCACCATTCACATTCATCCACCAAGGGATCCCACGCAGCTGGTAATGCCCCTATCGTCCGGTCCCCAAGATCAATGCCAGCAGCTTTAACCGCTTTGGCGAATTTTGACCAAAGTCTAAACACATTGTGTTCCCCGAATTGAGGATCGCCTTCTGGCTTGCCAAAGGCAATCCAAATCTGAACGTAAACTCTGCATTTTATCTCTCTGTCGCATCTTTCGAAGACGTCTCGAACGAGCGCTCTTGAACAAAGACTCTGCAATGAAGCTTTCGCCTCGATGTTGTAAAGATTTCTCTCAGTCAAACCACGAATCTCCAACACACTAGGTCCTTGCAAAGTTCCCATCATAATTGATGTAAGAGCTCCATTGTCTTTCAGCGCGGCTGCGATATGTTTTGCCCCCGCATCTGTGAGTAGTTTATTATCGTGCAACTTAAGCGTTGCGAGGGTGCCATTACTTGCTAGCGCGCTAGCAAGAGATACTGCTCCTACATCTGTGATTTCATTGTTCCCCAAGTCAAGTGATGTAAGGGAACTATTAGCTGTTAGCCCGGAAGCAAGATGTGCTACTCCTGCATCTTCGAGATCAGTGCAGTACAGTCTAAGTAAAGAGAGGACGCTGTTAGTTCTGAGCGCGGCGGCAAGATGTGCTGCTCCTACATCTGTGATTGCATTGTTCCCCAAGTCAAGTGATGTAAGGGAATTATTAGTTGTTAGTGCGGCAGCAAGACTCTCTGCTCCTGTACTTGTAATCCGATTGTTCAATAAGAGAAGTGTTGAGAGAGTACTATTAGTTGTTAAGGCGGCAGCAATAGCTGCTGCTCCACGATCTGCGATCTGCGGATTGTAGTTCAAGCAAAGTAATGAGAGGGTGCTATTTGTTGTCAGCGCAGTTGCAAGATGCACTGCTGATACTTCTGTCAGACTATTGCCCTCCAAGTTAAGCAATGTAAGGGTGCTATTAGTTCTGAGCGCGGTAGCAAGAGCCGCTGTTCCCAACATAACATCTACGTCTATTTCATTACCCTTCAAGTCAAGTGAGGTAAGGGTACTATTAGTTGCTAGTGCAGTAGCAATAGCTTCTGCTCCTCTATCTCGGATCCGATTGGACTTCAAGCTAAGTGAGGTAAGGGTACTATTAGATGCTAGCACAGAAGCAATAGTTTCTGTTCCACTATTAAAGAGGCTATTGGATCCTAAGTCAAGTGATGAAAGGGAGCTATTGAATCGAAGAGCCCCTACTAATTGAACGAGTGAATCACCCTGTGCCTTCCCTCTCAAATCGAGCGAACTAAGAGAGTTTTTTCTGATGGCATCCAGGGTTAGTTCCAATTCGTCCCTCTCCCGAAAGAAGGAACCCCAAACACTTCGCGTTGAGTTTATTGCTGCCATACGATTCTCCATTATTTTTAATAAATTGTACACTTAATTAGAGTTTATTTCAATTATTTAAATATCTGATGGCATCCAGGGCTAGTTCCAATTCGTTCTCTCCCGAAAAAAGGAACCCTAAACACTTTGCGTTGAGTGTATTGCAGACATACAATTCTCCATATGATTTTTAATAAATTGTATATTTAATTCGAGTTTATTTAAATAAATGCTTATAATTAAAATTATTAATTTGCAGCTGTCAATGTATGAAAGAACAACGCCACAATCACCGAACTGAACGTCCTAAAGACTGACCAAAGAGGGCGCGCACTTCGATTTTTTTTGCTGACTGCTCGACGAGATCGGCATCGAAAGAGATGGTATTCTGCTCAAAGAGCACGATGAGGGAGGATCCCCCAAATGAAAAGTATCCCTTCTCCGCTCCTTTAGGACAGAAAACACCAGGAGAGTAGGTCTGGGAAATGCTGCCAACGTTGGTTGCGCCCACTTCGATGTAGAGCACCTTGCCAAACGCCTTCGAGTCGATCTCCGTGATCACACGTTTGTTTTCACTGAGAATCTCAATGTTCTTCTTGAGAGCAAGGGGATTGACGGAGTAGAGGGGGCCGTTAATCAATCGCGTAGTGCCCGGCGTTCCGCTGCAAGGAAAATGAAACCTGTGGTAATCCGTGGGACACAGACGCGCGATCACCATCGCCCCATTGGCATATCTCTTTGCAAGCGCATCGTCTTGCAATAGATCGCGCAGGCTAAACTTCTTTCCCTTCACCACAAAGCCATCCGCCATATCAATCTGTGGGTAGACGAGATAGCGCGCATCAGCAGGCAAAACAGCCACATTTTCACCTTGCGCCAGAGGACGGAAGGTGAGGTTCAGTTTCCGGATAAAAAAGTCGTTAAAAGAGGAGAAGGAGGAGACAGGGTCTAAAAATTCAGCAACGTCCACGTCAAATTCCTGGATAAAAGGAATCACTTTGGAGCGACTGAATCGGCTCTTTTGGAAGAGGCCGTAGAGCTGCGAAAAAAACGGGACCTTGGCCAGCGGCGGCAGTAGCAGCGAGGAGGCCACCTTGGAAAGAAGTCCATCGCCATAGAGCAATTGAAGAAAGAAACGGCCGTATACCTTCTCCTTCTCCATTTTCTTGGTCTGACGATCAAAATAGAAGATGTCTGCTGCGTCCATGATCATACCGCTCTTTCGCTGAGGCTCATCAAGATAATCTTTTGGCAATAGAGATTCAACGCCTTTTGCAGGCAGAATCCCCAAAAGCATCAGGGCGAGGAATCGGATCATGGTTTTGAGATTCCGCTTTTTCCTGCGATAGAGGAAAAGAATGTCAGTTCATCAAGGTAGTCCTTGGGGAATAAAAACTCTAAATGGTTGGCAGTGATGATCTCGTAAATCTGGCGAGCTGTTCGAACCATTTTCCCCGCATGCTCTTTGGTCTGATTGCCTTGAACAAAAGATTCCTTCTGATCCCTAAATTGGATCATGAGATCTTTGAGGTGCTTTTGCGTCTCGAGCTGGCGCTTCGTCGTCTCAATGAGCTGATCGACGATCTTCAATTCATCGGCACCCGTCATGTTCTCACTTGCCATCATGAGCGAAGACTCTGGCAACCTAAGCGATTGCTGATCTGCAGCAAGCAACCCTCCTCCGCATAGGAGAAGCCCATAAAGATAAAAATTTTTAATCATAAAAAAACACGAAGATCCGCTCGCCCCCCCTCACCCAATTACTTGGCAGAAGCGCGGGAAGCCGATTTTTTAAGTTTACGTTCGACTCTTCTCTCATGAGAAAGAGACTTTTGGATGAGAATCAAAATTAAACTCAACGCCAAAAAACCCCCATTTGGTGGGTGAAAGCTATGACTTTAACTTAGCACAGAGGGCAAATTATCACCACTGAGAGTTAGTAGAAAATTTCAATTCCCTCACTCTCATTCACTTAAAATAAAGTTTTTGCGCCCTCTTCGAAGATCATGACCTTTGTACCGATCAAAAATTTTACCGGGATAGGTTCTTATAGGCAAAATTTTGTTCGGTACATGGGGTCTTGACTGTTCTAAAATGTTCAAACCCAATATAATCTAGGGTTCAAAGGCAAGCCTTACAAGGATACATCATGCTCGGTTTTTTAAAAAAAGCGTTTGGAACAGCCCAAACCCGTTTATTAAAGAAATATGCTAAAACCGTCGAGGAAGTGAACCGATGGGAAAAGCAGCTCCAGTCCCTATCCGATGAAGAGGTTAAAGGGAAAACTGCGGAGTTCCGCAGACGATTAGAGCAGGGCGCAACGCTCGACGATATCCTTCCCGAGGCCTATGCCGTTGTCAAAAATACCTGCCGTCGGATGTGTGGAACTGAGGTGCACGTCTCTGGGTATGACCAACCCTGGGACATGATCCCCTACGACGTCCAAATCCTGGGTGCCATCGCCATGCACCATGGGGCGATCGCAGAGATGCAAACCGGGGAAGGGAAAACGCTCACCGCGTCGATGCCCATTTACCTCAACGCCCTGACGGGAAAGCCCGTCCACCTCGTGACCGTCAACGACTACCTCGTGCAGCGCGACTGCGAGTGGACCGGAGCGATTTTCCGCTGGCTGGGACTATCCGTCGGAGCCCTGACAAGCGCTTACCCACACCACCAACGCAAAGGAAACGAACCATGGCCAAGAACACTTGCACCTGCGACGACGGCGACTGCCAAACCTGCTATCCGAAGAAAGCCATCAAGTCGGAGCGACATTACATCACCGACCAGGAGATGAAAGATCTCGGGTTCGAA
>JAZJZV010000008.1:0-5292 GCA_040389485.1 Chlamydiota bacterium | reverse complement strand
AACAGCGTCGGAGTTCGGATTTGATTACCTGCGCGATAATTCCATGGCGCAGAACAAAGACGACCAGTGCCAGAGAGGATACTATTTTGCGATCGTCGATGAAATCGACTCGATCCTGATCGACGAAGCGCGCACGCCACTGATCATCTCTGGACCCTCTGCTGTCTCCCGTCAAATGTACGACGAACTCAAAGAGAACGTCGGAGTTCTTGTCCGCCACCAGCGCGACTTGTGCAACAAGCTGGCCACGGATGCCCGCAAGATGCTCGAAAAGCATGGCGTGCTCGAAGAGAATTCTGAAGCTCCGAAGCTCAGCAAAGAGGCCGATCTCGAGGTCAAAGAAGCTTTCCGCAAGTTCTGGCTCGTCGGCAAGGGAACTCCCCAAAACAAGATTTTAAAGCGCATCCGGGAAAACCCGCACCTGCGCGCGCAAGTCGACAAGTGGGACATCTACTTCTACTCCGAGCCCAATAAAGAAGAACGCGCTGCAGCCCTGGCTGAACTCTTCATGATCGTCGATGAGCGCGCAAGCGAGTTCGAGCTAACCGATAAAGGGATCCACCAGTGGGTGAACCACGTTCAGTCGGAAGCCTCTTCCGATGAGTTTGTCATGCTCGACTTGGGACATGAGTACGCGAAGATCGACCAAAACCCCGATTTCTCAGAGCAAGAAAAGATCCAGCGCAAAGTCGTCTTGCGCGAACAAGACGCCCACCGCAAAGAGCGTGCCCACAACTTAAGACAACTCCTCCGCGCGCATTTGCTCATGGAAAAGGACATCGACTATATCATCGCCGAAGACAAGATTGTCATCATCGATGAGAACACAGGACGCCCTCAGCCAGGACGCCGCTTCTCTGACGGACTCCACCAGGCGATCGAAGCCAAAGAGGGAGTCTCGATCCAGGGCGAAACCCAAACCTATGCGACCATCACCCTGCAGAACTACTTCCGCCTCTACAACAAGCTCGCAGGCATGACGGGAACGGCGATGACCGAGGCGAATGAATTTAAAGAGATCTACAAGCTCGAAGTGATCTCGATCCCCACGAACCGCCCGGGAAAAAGAGTCGATACGGATGACGAGATTTACATGACCGAGCGCGAAAAGTACAACGCCATCCTGAAAGACATCCAGGAAGCTCATGGCAAAGGCCGTCCCATCCTGATCGGCACAGAGTCCGTCGAGGCCTCCGAAAAACTCTCCCGCATTTTAAAGCAAAATAAACTCGAGCACACCGTCCTCAACGCTAAAAACCACGCCCATGAAGCGGAAATCATCGCAGAAGCAGGGTCCATTGGCGCCATTACTGTTGCCACCAACATGGCAGGACGCGGTACGGACATCAAACTGAAATCAGGCGTCGCTGGGCTCGGCGGATTGCACGTGATCGGCACCACGCGCCACCAATCCAGACGTATCGACAGACAGCTTCGCGGCCGTTGCGCCCGTCAAGGGGATCCTGGTACATCGAAGTTCTACGTCTCCTTTGAAGACGCCCTCATGCGCCTTTTCACCTCACCGCGCATCACCATTTTCCTCCAGCGCTTCCGTCCGCCTGAAGGAGAAGCCATTTCTGCAAAAGTGCTCAATAAATCAATTGAGACAGCGCAAAAACGGGTCGAGCAACGCAACTACACGATCCGCAAACACACCCTCGAATACGACGATGTCATGAACAAGCAGCGCGAAGAGATCTACTCTTTCCGCAATGAAGTTCTCCACTGCGAAGACACCATCGCACTCGCCAATGAAATCCTCGACGGCCTCTGCGGGCAAATGTCGCACCAATTTTTCTCATCTCGCAATACAGAAGGGGGATGGAACCCCGAAGGCTTCCGCCAGTGGCTCCTGACTCACTTTCCGCTGACATTCGACGCTTCTGAGTTTGACAACGATTACCTCCAGCTCGAAGACATCGAGAAACTCGCATCCACTAAGATCCTCACCGCCTTTGCGCACAAAATCGCCCATGAAGCAGCCAAGATCCAATCTGCCCAGGAAATGCTTGCGCACCTTCCGCAGAACAGGATGACACCAGAGGAGATCTTAAAACAGGTGATCCGCAGCCTCTTGATCCGCAACATCGACCGCATCTGGCAAGACCACCTGCTGCACATCGACCACCTCCGCACTGAAGTGCACTTGCGCACTGTCGGTCAAAAAGACCCCCTTCTCGAATTTAAACACGAAGCATTTGCTCTGTTCAATGCGCTGAGCCAGCAGATCAACCAGGAAATCGCCCACGCACTGTTCAAGTTTGAAATGGTCGTTCCCACTGCGCCCCCTGCTGCTCCGCAACCCCGCAGAGAGCTTCCCAGGCGACCCATGATCGATCTCTCGCTCATGCCCGAGCTCGAAACTCTTAGAGGGAACAAAGAGGATTAAAACATTTTTCTTTAATCTCATTTCTAAGTAAAAAGAAAAAAGGTTATGAACCTCTTTTCAGACGGAGAAATATGAAGAAGAAAAATATTGCCCTCATCGCAGCTGCAACGGCGCTCTTAAGCTCCGGAGCTCACGCAGAAAACCTGCTCGCTTACACTATGCTCGGGACAGGCCCGCAAATCCGCCAGGATATTGCCTCGCAGAAAAAACCCTCGACCCCTCAGAAATCGCAATCTGCACAAGCCCCCGATCCAGCGTCACCTATGGGAACAACCGGCACGGGCGACGGTAGCAAAACAGGCGATGGCTCTTGCGGAACAAACAAGGGTGGACAAGGCTCTTGCGGCGGAGCTACTGGCGCAACCGGCAGTTCTGGAAACAAAAGCGGACAAAGCTCCTGCGGCGCTACAGGACCAACAGGACCAACGGGGCCAACACAAGGTTCCTAATGATTACTGGCGTAGGTCTAGGGTTTCGGCGCGAGTTCGCCGAAGCCCTCATTCATCTAGAAAACGATCCCCCTGCATTCATCGAATTAGCTCCCGAGAATTGGATGGACCTGGGTGGCTTTTTCAAAAAGCAATTTTCTGCTGCCATCGCAAAATATCCCGTCATCTGCCACGGACTTTCGCTCTCCCTGGGCAGTCCAGAGCCCCTCGACTGGCAATTCCTCAAAAATCTCAAACGGTTCTTGAAAGAGGTCCCCGTCCAACTCTACTCTGAGCATCTCAGTTACTCCAAATGCGATAACGCCCACTTCTACGATCTGCTCCCCCTTCCTTTCACAGAGGATGCCGTGCGTCACGTCACGGAGCGGATCATCCAAGTGCAGGACTTTCTCGAGCGCCCTATCGCCATTGAAAACGTCTCCTATTACACCCCTGTTACTCCTGAGATGAGCGAGTCGGAGTTTTTAACCCGCATTGTGCAAGGCAGCGGCTGCCAACTTCTGCTCGATGTCAATAACGTCTACGTCAATAGCTTTAACCACGGTTACGACGCTCACGCCTTTCTCAAACAGATTCCCCTCGATAAAACAGCTTACATCCACATGGCAGGACATGAGAAAGTCTCCGACGACTTGATCATCGATACCCATGGACACCCCATCATCGCTCCCGTATACGATCTCTTCCACTGGGTCATCGAGCGCATCTCCCCCGTCCCCATCCTTCTCGAGCGCGACTTCAACTGCGATGATTTTCCTTCCGTTCACGCCGAAGTCAGAAAGCTCCAAGGCATTGTCGACTCCGTATGGAGCCCCCGCCATGCCCTTTGCTGACACCATCGCTGGCTTCACTGCCTGCTGTCTCAAAAAGGATTCTACGTCAAAACCAGGCAGAATTGGCGTGTATCAGAACCTCATCCGCAACAACATCGAAGACACGCTCATTAAAGGGTATCCACTCACCTACGATCTACTCTCTTCTGATCAATGGAACACACTTGTAGAAGATTTCATTGCCCGCGGAAAATCAACCTCGCCCTTTCTATGGAAAATGCCCGAGGCGTTTTATCATTTCGCGAAAAAACACAGCTACCAGCAGCGCTGGAACATCCCTTTCTTAGAAGATCTCCTCCACTTCGAATGGATCGAGATCGAGCTGTTCATGCAAAAAGACCACCCCTTAAAACCCTTCACGCGCGATGGCGATGTCTTGAGCGATTGCCTCTACCTCAATCCCGAGAGCAAACTCTTGCATTACCATTATCCCGTCTTTGAAAAACTCAGTACCGATACGCCTCCCGCTCTTAGCAACTACTCCCTCTTCGGCTACCGCCATCCCGACACCTCTCAAGTGCACTTCATCTCCCTCTCACCGCTCTTCGCTCTTGCATTTGAGCAACTCACAAACACACCCACTCGCGGCGAAGATGCCATTTTAAACCTCATCGCGGGCGCATCGGATGCTTTCCGCTCGCAAGCGCTTGCCGCAGCGCGCATCTTCTTCACCGACCTTCTTGAGCAAAGGGCCATTCTCGGTTTCTTGCGATCAAGCGACATCGAGCAGGAGATGTCCTAGTGGAAAAATGTGTGACAGGTCTTCACCACATCACAGCGCTCACATCCGATGCGCAGAAAAATTGCGATTTCTACGCAGGCATTTTAGGCCTGCGCCTCGTCAAAAAGACCGTTAACTTCGATGCGCCCGATGTCTATCACCTCTACTATGGAAATGAAAAGGGATCGCCTGGGACCATCATGACCTTCTTTCCCTTCCCGGGAATTCCCCAAGGCAGAAAAGGAAAAGGGCAACTGACCACGACCTCCTTTTCCGCACCTGCTAACTCCCTCGATTTTTGGCTCAAGAGACTCTCTCAATTTCATGTAAAACACGCAGCGCCAGAGCAACGCTTTGATGACGAGCTCTTCATTGACTTTGAAGATCACGACGGCCTGGGACTAGAACTCGTCTTCAACCACCGCGACCAAAGACCGGGTTTCACCTACGGAAACATTCCCCCCGAATATGCCATCAAAGGGTTCTACGGCATGGCCCTTTCTGTGGAAGGGTACGAAAAAACGGCTGCACTACTCACTGCCCAGATGGACCACGTCCTCATCGCTGAAAAGGGAAACCGCTTCCGCTACTCTGCCAGCGGCAACCCCGGAGACCTAGTCGACGTGCTCTGCTCTCCCGAAATGGTTTTAGGAGAGGCAGGAGCTGGAACCGTTCATCACGTCGCATTTGCAACCCCCACCGAAGCCACACAATTACAGGCGCGCGCGAGGCTACTTAAAGTGGGACTCAATGTCACCCCCGTCATCGACAGGGATTACTTCCACTCCATTTATTTCCGCGAACCCGGCGGCGTCCTCTTTGAAATTGCCACGGTGCAGCCAGGCTTTGCCATCGATGAGTCTCCCGAGCATCTCGGCGAGTCCCTGCGATTGCCCTCCA
>JAZJZV010000007.1:0-1716 GCA_040389485.1 Chlamydiota bacterium | reverse complement strand
TGAACGAACAGGTCCAAGACCAAATCAAAAGCATCGATAATCGCCTCCTTCATATGTGGAGGTATCTTTGACTTAGGGGTAAAAGAGCAAAAAATTCAAGCTCTGGAAGCCCTCATGGAAAAATCCGACTTCTGGGATGATAATCACGCTGCGCAAAAGGTGATCTCAGAATGCAATACCCTCAAGGAATGGGTCATTCCCTACCGCGAGGTCAAGCTGCGCTTTGACAATGTGCGCGAATTGCTTCCCGAAGTCAACGAGGTCAGCGATGCCGATTTTTATGCGCAACTGATCCAGGAACTAGATGCTGTTGATAAAGTGCTGACGGAACTGGAAGTGCGCAAAATGCTCTCTGGCGAGCTCGATAGCAAAAATTGCTACCTGAGCATCAACTCAGGTGCGGGTGGCACAGAGGCATGCGACTGGGCTCTCATGCTCTCCCGCATGTACCAACGGTGGGCAGCGCGGCGCAATTGGAAAGTCGAAGTCCTCGACTGCGTCGATGGAGAAGTTGCCGGCATCAAAAGCATCACCATCAAGATCAGCGGGCCCTTTGCCTTTGGGTATTGCAAGGCAGAAAGAGGCGTGCATCGTCTTGTGCGCATTTCTCCCTTCGACAGCAATGCGCGGCGCCATACCAGCTTTGCATCGGTCGACATTACTCCTGAGATCGATGACGACATTGTGATCGAGATGAGACCCGATGACATCCGGGTGGATACTTACCGCGCGTCCGGCGCGGGCGGCCAGCACGTCAATAAGACCGACTCTGCCGTGCGGATGACCCACTTGCCTACCAATCTCATCGTCTCGTGCCAAAGTGAACGCAGCCAGACCCAGAACCGCGAGACTTGCCTTAAAATGCTCCGCGCGAAACTCTATGAAAAAGAGGTTCAGGAAAGAGAGAGCAAACTCAAGGAAATGGCAGGCGAGAAAATGGAGAATGCTTGGGGCAGTCAGATCCGCAACTACGTGTTCCAGCCCTACACTCTTGTCAAAGATACTCGAACCAAGTATGAAGTAGGGAATATCCACGCTGTGATGGATGGCGATCTAGACGGCTTCGTGAACGCATATTTGATGGAGTTTGGTTAATTCGATGCAAGGGATGGACGTCCGCTACACTTATGTTACCGATTTGCCCTATTTGCGCGATTGGCTTCACGACCCTCTCGTGCAAAAGTGGTTTCCCGTTTCTGAAGCGGGAAAAGAGATCGAAGATGCCGTGCAATGCTGGATAGGCTTTAGCCGCTACAGCTCGAGTTTGACGGCAACGCTTAATGGCGTACCTTGCGCGATTGCGACGCTTTTTCTCATGCCTTATCGCAAAGTGTCCCACCATTGCCTCTTTAAAATCGTCGTCGATCCCAAATACCAGCATCAGGGAATTGGATCCGATCTGCTCAAGAACCTGATGCACTTGGCCAAGAACTATTTTCGCCTTGAGCTCATGCACATCGATGTCTTTGAAGGAAACCCCTTCCTCCATCTTCTGCGCAAACAGGGTTTTCAGGAGTATGGAAAGCAAGAGCGCTTTGTCAAGGACCAGGGCAATTACATGACGCGATACCTCATGGAATGCCATCTTAAGTAGCAGGATATAAATGAACGATTTGAGCTCCCGATTATCTTTTCGCATCACAACTCCCGAGGATGCTCCCTACCTGTCTGTGTGGCTGGCCGATCCCGATATTCTGTGCTGGTTTCCCATGATCG
>JAZJZV010000006.1:18609-19025 GCA_040389485.1 Chlamydiota bacterium | reverse complement strand
GGAGCAAAAATTCCAAGTTTATGGCCGTTTTTGGTATAGCTCAATTGGACATGAGTCTACACCCTGTGGTATACAGTCTCCAAGTAAGCTCGGAGCCTGTATGCACTCTAATGCAGATGATTTTCTCGATTGCCTAGCTTCTGAGAAGGGGCTAGCGCAAAACACGTTGACCTCATACCGACGTGACCTGGGTATCTTTTTCCGATTGCTTCAGAAGCGCAAGGTGCAACATCTCGACCATGCGAAGGAAGCCGATGTCATCGCCTTTTTGGAG
Source organism: Chlamydiota bacterium (assembly GCA_040389485.1). Taxonomy (GTDB): domain Bacteria; phylum Chlamydiota; class Chlamydiia; order Chlamydiales; family Rhabdochlamydiaceae; genus JAZJZV01. The sequence goes on along the minus strand of JAZJZV010000006.1, from coordinate 18,751 downwards.
CATCTCCGCGAAGAGCGCTATGCAACGAGCTCGATTTGCAGAGCGCTTGTTGCTGTGCGCATGTTCTTTCGCTTTTTGAAGAGGGAGAAGGTGATTGAAAAAGAAATTCTTCCACATTTTGAAGGTTCGCTTGAAGACCTAA
>JAZJZV010000006.1:15328-18599 GCA_040389485.1 Chlamydiota bacterium | reverse complement strand
AGATGTGACGCTGCATTTGGATTCGCCTAAGATGTGGCAGCTAATTCCCGAAGTGCTGACGGTGAGCGAGGTGAATGCGCTCTTGCATGCACCAAATCCCGAGGAATTTGCGGGCGCGCGCGATCAAGCTGTTCTTCTTGTTCTTTATGCATCAGGCCTGCGCGTTTCTGAGGTGTGCGGACTGAATCTACAGGATGTCGATGACCAGGTGGTCCGAGTGAAGGGAAAAGGGGGCAAAGAAAGGATCGTGCCCATTGCTCAAGTGGCCACTAGTGCAATCGACCATTACCTCGTCAGGTTTCGGAAGGAGTCTGACTTTCCCGCTCTTTTTGTGACGGAAAAAAATCGGCGGATCGACCGGACGCTCGTGTGGAAGCGGGTGAAGTTTTACGCCAAAGCTGCCGGCATTCAGAAGTCTATTTCTCCGCACACACTGCGCCACTCTTTTGCCACGCATTTACTCGAAAATGGCGCCGATCTGCGAGTGATCCAGGAAATGTTGGGGCATGCCAATATCGCGACGACCGATCGCTATACCCATATCAGCACGCAGCATCTAGCGGATGCGTTTAATGCGTTTCACCCTCGACCTTAGGTTGCTTATGGCGGGTGAGGCGCTCATGCAGTCCTTCGACATAGGTGTAGATGACGGGTGTGAGGTAGAGGGTCATCACTTGTGAGATGATGAGTCCACCGACGATCACGATCCCGAGCGACTGGCGGCTCTTGGCTGTGGCGCCACCGATGGCAAGTGCGATGGGCACCGCGCCCATCATTGCAGCAAAGGTGGTCATCAGAATGGGACGCATCCTCACTTCGCAGGCGTGGTAGATCGCATCATGGATGCTTTTTCCTTGGTGGAGGCGCGATTCATTGGCAAAGTCGATCATGATGATGCCGTTTTTCATTACGATTCCAAGTAGCATGATCATTCCAACGACGGCATAGAGCGAAAGAGTTTGGTCAAAGATGACCAGACTCAAGAGTCCTCCCATTGCGGCGGGCGGGAGGGTAGACATGACGGTGATCGGCGGGAAGAAATTCTCATAGAGGATGCCGAGGATGATGTAGACGACGAACATGCTGAGGATCATCAGGAATTTTAGGCTGGCAAAAGAGGATTTAAAGACGTTGGCCGATCCCTGGATCGATCCTGTCACTGTATCGGGAAGAATGTTCGCTGCGAGATCAGTGACGTCCTTAAGCGCGTTGCCAAGAGGTGCTCCTGGCGCCAGGTTGAAGGAGATGGTCGCAGAGGGAAGGCCATCGATGTGGTTGACGGTGAGCGGACCTAGATTTTCGGTAACTCTGCAGATGGCGTTGAAGGGAACCATTTTGTTGTCTGTATTTTGAAACCAAATCTGATTGAGGTCGGCGGGGTTGCGGTAAAAGTGCGGGAAGGTCTCCATGATGGCGTAATACTGGTAGCTGGGAGTATTGATCGGAGAAAGGTTGCTCGTTGCATAGGCGAGGTTGAGGACGTTCTCGATCTGGTTTGCTGTGACTTTGTACTGCGATGCGCGATCGCGCAGGATTTCAATCTGCGCTTGGGGCTGCTGGATATCGAGGTCGCTGACGACGGCGGTGATCGATTTGAGCTGCTTCATCTTGTCTTCCATGATCTGACCGTATTTGTAGAGATCATCGGTGCCCAGACTTTGCAGAGTGTATTGGTAGTCTCCTTTGCTGTCTGATGTTCCGACTTGGAGGTTGATCAGGGGAAGGGGTTTGAGGAAGACCTGACAGCCGGGAATCTGGTTGACGATGGGCTGGAGGTGTTTTAAGAGAGGCTCTAAGGCAAGCCTTTCTTTGAGAGGTTTTGTATGGATGTACATCACGCCTTCGTTGTCTTGCGGATAGGCGGCGACGCCGATCAAGTTGGCGACATTGGGGTCGTCTAAGAGGATATTGGAGAGGGTTTTGATGTACTCATGGGTGGCAAAGGGAGATGTGCCATCGACGGATTGGATGTAGGCCTCGACGAGCCCCAAGTCATCGGGAGGGAGGAAGTCCTTGGGGAGTACGACGAGTAGCACAATCGAAAGCCCCAGGCTGAGAACTCCTCCGATCAGGACCATTAAGCGATGGTTTAGCGCCCATTCAAGGCTGGGACGGTAGATGTTGAGCAGGCGGTGGTTGAGAGAGTCTGAGAGGCGCTCCACCCAGTTCTTTTTGCGTCCTTCCTCATGGATGGGGATGAGCCTGCTGCACATGAGTGGGGTGAGCGAAAGGGAGATCATTCCCGAGATGAGCACCGTACAGACAATGGTCATTGCAAATTCATGCAGGATCCTTCCAATGATGCCTCCCATAAACACGAGGGGAATAAAGATGGTGCAGAGGCACAGCGTCATCGACAAGATGGTAAAGCTGATTTCTTTGGAACCGTTGAGTGCTGCCGTAAAGGGTTTTTCCCCTAATTCAACGTGGCGGACAATATTTTCAAGGACGACGATGGCATCGTCGACGAGATATCCGATCGCAAGTGTAATGGCGAGAAGAGAGAGGACGTCGATGGTAAACTTGAGCCACAACATGACGATAAATGCCCCGAGGACTGAGAGGGGAATTGTGACAATGGGGATAATGGTGTCGCGCACGGTTCCCAGATAGAAGAAAATCACGACGACGACGAGGATGAGAGCCATTACCAGGGTGAACTGGACGTCATGTACGGATTCCCAAATGAAGTCGGATTGGTCGAACAGGCGGACAATTTTGATGCCGCCGGGGATCTCTGCGGCGAGGGCAGGGAGTAGGTCATTGATCGTCTCAATGATCGCGAGGGTGTTTGCACCTGCTTGTTTGCGCACGGCGATGACAACGGCGGGCGCCTGAAGTTCGGGGCCGTAATAATCGCCCCATACTTTGTCATTCTGAACGCTATCAATTGCATGCCCAATATCGCGGAAGCGCACAATCGATCCGTTGTCATTTTTGATGATGATGGGATCGTAGAGCGCAGCGGGGATCAGCTGTCCATTGACATCGATGGTAAACTCTCTTTTGTCTCCATAAAGGGTGCCGACGGGGATATAGACGTTTGCCTGTTTGATCGCATCTCCTACCTCATCGATGCCGATTCCCTTTGCAGCGCATTTTTGCGGATCGACGCGGAGGCGGACGGCATAGGGATAACCATAGGTTTGCACTTGGGAGACGCCATCGACGATGCTCAGGCGTTGGGCGAGAATTGTATAAGCGTAACTGTAGAGATCTCCTCGTGTCATCGTCGGCGATGTGATGGCGAAATAGACGACGGGGGTAGAGG
>JAZJZV010000006.1:0-15318 GCA_040389485.1 Chlamydiota bacterium | reverse complement strand
GTTTTGGTGTAGGTTGGGGCGTAGGGGTGGTCTTGGGGGAGCTGGGGATTGGCGGCGTTGATCGAAGCTTGGACGTCGGGGGCGGCAAGGTCGATGTTTTTGTCGAGGTTGAATTGGAGAACGATGGTGGCGCTGCCAGTGTAGCTCGTTGAGGAGATGGTTTGGATCCCTTCGATGGAGGTGAATTGCTGCTCGAGAGGAACGACGACGTTGTTGGCAACGGTCTCAGGATCTGCTCCTGGCCAATCGACGCTGACGGTGATCGTGGGGTATTCAACGTCAGGCAGCGCGCTGACGGGGAGCGAAATGTAGGAAAGGACGCCAAAGAAAGCAACCGCCACCATCACGAGGATGGTCATCACGGGCCGGCGGATAAATATTTCCGAAAGATTCATGTCGAGTTCCTTTGACTACTGTTTAGAAGTTGCCGCGGGCGCAGGGGGAGTTGCAGGTTCAGCGGGTTCGATTCTCACTTTCATCCCTGGATACAGATTGCGCTGTCCTTGGGTGACTACTTGGTCGTCGGCGTTGAGTCCCGAGACGATCGAGATGTATTTATCTTCATACCTCTGGCCAATTTTGAGGTTGCGTGTGGCAATAGTCATGTCGGAGGTAACGACATAGGCGTAAGAGCCGTTTTGCCCCACCATGACGGCATCGTTGGGCACGAGCAGCGCATCCTTCTGTTCGCCGATGATCAGGCGCACATCCACAAAATGCCCTGCCCATAGCAGGCCATCTTCATTTTTGAGTGTGCCCTCTAAAAGCACAGCTCCGGTGCCCGTGTTGATCTGGTTGTCTATCAGGGTCAATTCACCTGTGAAGCAATGCTTGTGGGAAGGTTCTGGATAGACGAGGAGCTTGAGGGTTCCTTGCTGTTGCCTCTCCTGGATGGTGAGCAGATCGGTCTCGGGAACCCAGAAGTCGACGAGGATCGGTTGGATCTGATTGAGCAATGTGAGTTCGGTGTTGGCGCCTGCATCGACGTAGTTGCCCGTTTTCACTTGCAGCTTGCCCGTGATGCAATTCATGGGGGCAGTGATGTAACAGTAGCCCAGGTTGATCTTTGCCGTTTCGATGTCTGCTTTGTTTTGATTGAGTTGCGCTTCGAGTGCTACCATGTTGGTGACGTACTGGTCGTAGTTGAGTTGGGAGACGAAGTCCTCTTGAACGAGTTTGGCGTAGCGGTAGGTGACGTCTTTGGCGTACTCGAGGTTCGCATAGGTTTGCTCAAGAGTGGCCTGGGCTTTGGCCAGATTAGCCTCAAAGGGGCGAGGATCGATCACGACGAGCAGATCGCCCTGCTTGGCCCTAGATCCTTCGACGTAGTACTGTGCGACGATGTTGCCAGAGACCTGCGCGCGCACTTGAACACTTGTCTTTGCAACCATATGGCCGATGTAATCGACGTAAACGGGCACGTTGCGCAGCATGGGCGTGATGACCGACACCGCATGGGCTGGAGGAGGAGGGGGAGGCGCCGATTTACATCCTGCCACCGTGATCATGCCAAAAAGAGCGAGGCTGAGGAGATGGTTACTTGTGCGTTTCATTGGGGAGTCCCTCATGTGGAGTGTTTTCGACCTTTGCTCTATCTTCTAACGCTTTTCCGCCAGCTATCGTCTCAGCAATGGATGCCGCGTCCTCAACCTGAACGGTAGTGTTCATTTGGTTAAATGGCGCGAGATAAGTCGGAGAGATGATTCCAGTAGCGTAGGCGAGGTTGGCAAGCGATGTGTACCATTGTTGGAAGGCGCTGGCTTGGCTGGCTCTGGCATCGACGAGCGAGCTTTGTGCAGAGACGACATCCAAAATCGTATTGGTTCCATATTTATATTGGCTGAGAGCAACGACGTATTGCTCTTCCGCAGCAGCTAAATATGCCGTTGCAAATTTCAAAGTGTCGTAAGAGACGCGGATGCTGTAGTGGTAGGTTGTGATCTGTTGGACCATGTCCAATTCGCTGAGCTTGACCTGTTCTTCCGCCTGCTTTTTATTCGCTTCTGCAATTTTGATGGCGTTGCGATAAAAGAAACCATCAAAGATTGGCATCGAGACGCTGAAGAGGCTGATGAAGTTGTACTGGTCGTGTAGCCCTTGGTTATAATAGTTTTTCCCCATAGTGAGGTCGTAATTTACCTGTGGCAGCCAGTGGGTTTTGGCAGCTCTTAGGCTTTGCTCTTTGGAGCGAAGGTTGGCTTCTGCTGCCAGCAAATCGGGGCGATTCTGCATCGCAATGGAAATCAAGGTTTCCACCGGAGGGACAATGTCGTTGTCGGGAAGATTATTGGGCAGATCCTGTGTTTTAATGGAAATGTTCGCGGGGATCCCCATATCGGTGAGCAATTGCGTGTAGGCATTTTCCACATTTTGCTGTTGGGCAGCCCACGTCGTTTGGTTTTGGAGAAGTTGCGTCGTGGATTGCAGCACGTCAGAAACATTGCGCACACCCGTATCAAATCCCAATTGGGCCGCATCGAGGGTGAGCTGCGCGGTTTCAACGTTGGCGATATCTGCCTTGAGCAGCATCTTTTGGTAGAGATAGTTGTAGTAGTCATTCATGACCGTCTGCAAAAGCATCAAGATGGCGTCGTTGTGCGTCCAGTCGGCGTTGTAGAGCGCCTGTCTAGCTGCTTCGGAAGTGGCTCTTGTTGTGCCAAAGTCAAAGACGAGGTAGGAAAGCGTCATCTGCGGCTTCCAGATGGTGTAGTAAATGTCCTGGACGGTGACTGTGGAGGCGCCACCCGCGGGACTTCCAGTCGCTGGGTTGATGAATGGCGATGAAAAAACAGGTTGGCGGTCGCGCTGATAGGAAAAAGTGCCTGTGATGGAGGGGAAGAAGGGGCTTTGCGATTGTCCATAAGCTGCAGCAGCAGAACGCGCAGAAGCCCATGTGATTTTAGTTTGAACGTTGTTGCGCAGAGCGATGTCGATCAGTTCCCCGAGACTGAATGGTTCGTTTTGCAAAGGAAGCTCAGGAGCCTGATCGGAAAGATCCATTGCCGTAACATAAGAGGGCGGCTTCCATGTCGAGGAAGAATCGTGCGGAGCATAGCTCCACGGATCAAACGCAGCGCGGTTGGGATAGCAGCCTCCGCAGGCCATCAAAATGAGAAAAGATGCAGGAATTCCAAGTCGTTTAGTCATTACTCGCGCTCACTAATCGTCTAAAAAAATTTTAGCCGGTATCGCGCAGTATAACTACTTTAGTTTTTTGGTCAAAAGTTCGTTTACAACAGAGGGAGAAGCCTTGCCTTTGCACAGCTTCATGACTTGTCCGACCAGATAATCGAAGGCGCGCGCCTTGCCTGCTTTGAAGTCTTCCACTGATTGGGCATTCTCTGCGAGAACCTGATCGACGAGGGGCTCGATGCTCGAAGTGTCTTGCATCGGTTGGTAATCGGGATTTTCTTGAACGATTTTTTCGGGATGCTTCCCAGGATTTGCCACCATGTCATCAGCGACGCTTTTAGCAATTTTCCCCGTGATCGTTCCCTTTTCAATGAGTTGAACGAGCGCTCCAATGTGTTCGGAGGGGATTCCTGAATCGAGCAGGGTCTTGCCGCTGTCTTTATATCTTCCGCCAAACTCAACTGTGATCCAGTTGCAGACATTTTTGGGGCTGTTGCACGTTTTTAATGTCTCTTCGAAATAATCAGCGAGTTCTTTTTCATTCACGAGCAAAGAAGCAGAGCCGGAGGGAAGCAGATAAGTGGAGAGGTATCTCTTGAGGCGCTCATAGGGAAGCTCTGGCAAGTTTGCGCGGATTGATTCGATGTAGCTTTCCGTGAGCAGAATCGGAGGGAGATCGGGTTCAGGGAAATAGCGGTAATCATCCGCTTCTTCTTTTTCGCGCATGAGAACTGTTTGTTTTCTTTCCAAATCAAAGCGGTAGGTGCCCCGTTGGATCACTGTGCTGTGATCTGCTTGTGGATTTTCCGTATAAAGGCGGATTTGACGCCGGATCTCTGCTTCCATCGCCATTTCCATGTTGTGGAAAGAGTTCATGTTTTTGATTTCGGTCTTAGTGCGGAGCTCTTTTTCTCCTTTGCGGCGAACGGAGACGTTGCAGTCAACGCGCAAAGAACCCTCTTCCATATTGCAGTCGGAGGCATCGAGGTACTGCATGATCGCCTTGATTGCCATGGCAAAGGAAGCGGCTTCTTTAGGAGAGTGCATACAGGGCTCAGAGACGATTTCAATGAGTGGAACACCTGCTCTGTTGTAATCGACTCCAGCAAAGGAGTTGAAGTGCTTGAGCATGCCAGCATCGTCTTCGAGGTGGGCGTGGTGAATGGCGAAGTGTTTCGTCGCATCGCCGACGTCGACGACGACATGTCCCCCGATGATGATGGGCTGGTCGAATTGGGTGATCTGAAAATTGCGAGGACTATCGGGATAGAAATAGGATTTGCGGTCGAATTTGGAGAATCTGGCCACTTGCGCTTTGACGGCGCAGCCAAATTGCACGGCGAGGCGTATCGCCTCTTCATTGAGGACGGGAAGGGATCCTGGCTGCCCTGTACAGACGACGCTGATATTGGTGTTGGGTTCATCGCCGAACTGATTGGGAGCGGGACTGAAAATTTTCGATTTTGTCTTGAGCTGGACGTGGATCTCGAGCCCGATGACGGGTTCCCAATCTTCGTAAGGAGTATGTGTCATTTATTTACCTCGTCATCAAAAAGGGGCGGGATTTTGTGGGTGTAATCGGTAGCTTTTTCAAATGCATGAGCGAAGCGGAAGAGGGCGAGATCTTGCATTTGAGGGGCGACGAGTTGCAGCCCGAGAGGGAGCCCTTGCTGGCTAAAGCCCGCAGGAATGCTGATGGCTGGAACGCCTGCCAGGTTGGCTGCGATAGTGAAGATGTCCTGTAGATACATCTGAAGAGGGTCCTGCACTGATCCCAATGGGAATGTGGTCATGGGGGAAGTGGGCATCGCGATAATATCGCACTTCTCAAAGGCCTCTTTGATCTTTTGGATCATGAGGGCGCGCACTTTGAGCGCTTTTTTGTAGTAGGCGTCTTGGTAACCAGCAGAGAGAACGTACGTTCCGAGCAGGATCCGCTTTTTCACTTCAGGCCCAAAACCTTCCTGTTTGGAAAAGTCGTAGACCTCGTCGAGTGTGGCTGCCCTGCTCGAGCGGATGCCGTAGCGAACGCCGTCGAATCTGGCGAGGTTGGTCGATGCTTCTGCGGTGGCTAAGACGTAATAGGTGGCAACGGAGTATTTGAGGATATCGAGGTCGACGTCAACGATCTTCACTCCCAAGCTCTTGTACACTTCGATGGCATTCATGAAAGCATCTTTGCTGCCGTCAGTGAGTTGCTCGAGGAAATGCCAAGGGACACCAATGGTCAATCCGCTCACGGAAGCGTGCATTTGCTGGGAGTACTCCACGGCAGGAGCATTGATGCTCGTTGCATCCCACTGGCAGTGCTTGCCCATCACTTCCATTACGAGCGCGGCGTCGTGGACGTTGTGCGTCATTGGCCCGATCTGATCGAGGGAAGAGGCAAATGCGACAAGGCCGAAGCGAGAGACGCGTCCATAGGTCGGTTTATATCCAACAACCCCGCAAAATGCGGCGGGTTGACGGATCGATCCGCCCGTATCGCTACCAAGAGCAATGGGACAGAACCTAGCGGCAACAGCAGCAGCAGATCCTCCTGAAGATCCACCAGGAGAACACTTGAGGTCCCATGGGTTTTTCGTCAGGTGGTAGGCGGAGTTTTCAGTCGAAGAGCCCATTGCGAACTCGTCCATGTTTGTCTTGCCGATGAGAAGGGCATCCTCTTCTTCGAGGAGCTTGACGACGGTGGCGTCAAAGACGGCGCGGTAGTTGGACAAAAAGCGGGAACCGCAGGTGGAAATCTCCCCATCGATGTGGATATTGTCTTTGATGGCAATCGGTACGCCTGCGAGCTTACCCAGGGGTTTGCCTGCTTTGCGACGCGCGTCGAGCTCTTTTGCTTTGCGCTCTAGCCGCTCGGATGTCACATTGAGAAACGCTCCCACTTTGGAATCGTGGTGGGCAAGCCTCTTGAGGACCATTTCAGCAATTGTCTCAGCGGACACTTCCCCTTTGCAAAAGAGATCGCGGATGGCATGGGCGGATAGTCGGTACATGGTTCCACTCTTTAAAGGTTCAAAATTTGATCACGGGCGGGACGCGGATCATGCCGCCGACGTGAGAGGGAGCATTGGCCAGAAAGCGCTCTCTGGACAAAAGGTTGCCCGGAACATCTTTGCGGGTGACAGTCGAGGATGTTTCATTGACTCGGTAGCAAGGTTCTACCCCTTCCGTGTCTACAGAGCTCAACTGCTCGACGTATTTTAGGACATTGGCAAGGTGCGCGTGTAAATTTTTCTTTTCTTCCTCAGTGCAATCGATCCGGCAGAGGTGGATCAACTTCTCGAGTTCTTTCTCATCTAATGCGGCCATAGGAGTTCCAAAATATCAAAGGAGCAGCTATCATAACCCTCTGGTTATCCTATGTAAAGGAAAATATGCGATCCATTTGCGTCTATAGCGATCGGGGAGTCAGTGGAGAATCTCTCAAGCAGCTCATGCGATGCCTCTCTGAGTTGCAACTGCCTGCACGCCGCATCGATGCCCAGCAGCTGCTGAATGAGCCTTGGGAAGAGTCTTCTCAACTCCTCATCGTTCCAGGAGGTAGGGATATTTTTTACCAAGAATTGCTCCAAGGGAAGGGAACGGATAAAATGCGGGCCTTTGTCGAGGCGGGCGGCAGTTACTTAGGGATATGCGCCGGCGCCTACTTCGGCTGCAGCCGCATCGAGTTCGAAAAGGGGCAGCCATTAGAGGTGTGCGCAGACCGTTCTTTGCATTTTTATCCGGGCCAAGCGACGGGGCCGGCCTATGGATTTAACAAGTACCACTATGAGCATTCCAGGGGAGCAGAAGCCGCCCGGATCTCTTGGAACGAGGGAGAGTGTCGCGTCTATTTCAATGGGGGATGCACTTTTGAGCCCTTTCCCCTAACGAGCCCTGATGCCAAGGTGCTCAGCTCGTATCTTGACCTGCCAGGTGCTCCGCCCGCCATCATCGAGACCTCTTTTGGAAAAGGGAGAGTGATCTTAAGTGGCGTGCATTTCGAATACGCCTATAAGTATCTGAAACGGGAAGACCCCTATCTCATCAAGCTCCAACCCCTTCTCGAGCCCCATGAAGAGACCCGCCTTAGTCTCTTAAAAGAGATCCTCGGCCGTCTACTGAATTTACTCGACAAATGAATTCTTCATTCCTTAAGATGCAATTAGCTCCGCTATTCGCGCCTTCGCGTAGGGCGGCTGTGCTTTCATTTGGAGGAAAAAATGAAGTGTTTGAATGTGCTTGCTTTCTTGCTCGTCATCATTGGAGCTCTCAACTGGGGACTCTGGGGCTTTTTTCAGTTTGACTTCGTTGCGTGGTTATTTCATGGCAATACGACATGGTTGAGCCGTTTGATCTATGCGATCATAGGTCTTGCTGGACTCTGGATGCTCCGCATGGTCCCTCGCTGCAAACATCTCTGCTGCGACACAGAAAAAGGGAGCAAAGGCGGCTGCTGCAAGTAATAAGCCTCTTCAAGTAGAGCGCAGATCTTTCTTCTGCGCTCTCTGTGAACATTTGATTGTTTTTCAGCGGGAAACCATGACCAGCAAGCAGTTTTCCTTCCAATCTGAGCTTCCCGTTTCCGTGCAGGAGGCCTTCTCCTGGCATATGAACAATGGAGCCCTGGAGCGGCTGATCCCCCCTTGGATCCATGCACAGCCTCTATTTCCTCCTGGACGTCCTGACGAAGAGGGCTCGCAGGTTGGAATCCAAGTGAAGAGGGGACTAGTACACTTCCACTGGCTTCTCGAGCACGCACAATACGTCAAAGATCAAGAATTTACCGATATCCAGCTCAAAGGGCCTTTTCGCAGTTATTCCCACTGCCATCGGTTTCTTCCACTCACTGCCTCTACGAGCGTCTTGCGCGATGAGATCACCTATGAGACCCCCTATTTTGCCAAAAAAGTAGCCCGAGAGCTCTCTCGCTACTGCTCCTGGAAACATGCCATTATCCGGCAAGATTTAGAGTGCTACGCCCGCTATCCCAAAACGCCTCTGCGCATTCTCGTGAGCGGATCCAGCGGATTTATCGGAGGAGGGCTCGTCTATTTTCTGCGTGCGTTGGGGATGGATGTAACCCGTCTGGTGCGTCGCAAAACGGCACAATGCACCGATGCAATCTGTTGGGACGCCGAGAGTGGAACTTTTCAAAGGGAGGACTTTGAGGGTTTTGATGCAGTGATCCATCTATCCGGCGCTAACATTGCAGAAAAGAGATGGAGTGAAAAGCAAAAGCAGAAGCTGTTCCAGAGCCGCTGCCGAGATACCTGGGTGCTATCTCAAGCTCTTAGCCGCTTGGATCAGCTTCCCAAGACCATCATTTGCGCCTCTGCGGTCGGCTTTTATGGTGATCGGGGCGAGGAGATTCTCACGGAACAGAGTCCGCAGGGTTCAGGGTTTCTTGCAGATCTTTGCAGTAAGTGGGATCAATCCCTCCAAGCAGTAGAGGCAAGGGGCGTGCGCGTTGTCCATACCCGTTTCGGACAAGTGCTCGGATCTAGCGGCGGAGTGTTAAAGAAAATGCTCCCCCTCTATCGCATGGGATTGGGAGGGAAACTGGGCTCGGGAAAGCAATGGATTAGCTGGATGGGGATCGACGATCTCTACGGGGCTCTTTATCACATTCTTCGGACCGAGTCTCTTCGTGGGGCCGTCAATTGCGTAGCGCCGCAATCGCTGAGACAGGGGGAGTTTGCAGCGTTGCTCGCGCGCAAAGTCCATCGCCCGATGTGCGGTCATCTGCCTGCTGGCTTACTCAAGTGGGTGATGGGGGAGATGGCAGAAGAGCTGCTCCTTGCTAGCGCAAAAGTGCAACCCGCCAAGCTGATGGAATCAGGATACGCATTTCGCTGCCCTGATTTTGCAAGTGTCTTAGAATACGTCTATTAGGCTGCTACGCCGAGCTCGCTTTCCAGTTTTTTCCGGGTCGCATAGCACGTCCGGATTTTCGCATCATCAATCCAAGTGGAACTCGTGTGGATGAGGGTCTCTGCACTATTTAAGAACTCCTTGACGGCATTGACGCAATTGTCTCCCAGTTTCTGGGCAAGTTTCTGCATCTCGTCAGAGTGCTTTTGGAAGTCGCTCTTGGCTTTGAGCTGGGCAGAGGAGAGTGCGTCGATGTTACCTTGTTCGTACTGAACAATAATTGTTCCGACATCAGAGTCGATCTGGTGCTTGAGAGCCTGCTTAATCAGCGAAGGGCCTTTTTTGGAGCGTTTGCGCGGATGGTAAGGTCGCATTCTTCTCAGTCTTGGTGCCATAATGTCTCCACTCCTTTCCTTCTTAATTGTATATTTGCATTATATTGAATATTAATCAATCGATTAATTAACTTTTGCAATTAATACTAATTATCAATGTATTGTTTTTGGTATTCATGAAATTCGTTGAACACAAAGTTAGTCACTGGCTATACTCAAGCTCTTTTTAAAGAGGAGGATAGCGATGTCCCATTCGATTCTGTTTTCTTGTATTCTCACTATGTGCGCGGCATTGCCCGCTCAGGAGTCCTTTGCAGTTGTTGCCCCAGGTGTCAATATCACCCCCAAAAGTAGCAATTCCTCAAGCGCCAGCTCTTCTGATGAGTCTGACAGCAGTGATACTGATGCCGATCCTTCTGGCACGGGCGAAGTGGGAGAGGACATCATCATTGAAGATGAGATCGACACTAATGACGACGAAGGCGTCAGCAGCTAATTCATTCGATCAACTGTTTTTCCATAGTACAGCACAACGCAAAGACTCTCAGCGTCTTTGCGTTGACTTCTCTGAAGAACACCCCATCTTCACCTCTATATGTTCCGCCTAATCCTCTGCAGAGCTTTGAGTCACCTTTTTTGCGTTTTATTCACTTGCGTAATTATTTTGCGATCTTAAGTTGTTATAATTAATGAATATTCATAATTTAGTTAAATTATTATGTTGATTAGTTAATTAATTATTTCTATTATTAGGATTATCGAAGATAACGGTAAGCGGAGGGGGCAATGGCTAAGACGATGGAAGGGAATCCTTGGCTCAGTATTTGGATCAATACCAGACAGACAATGCGAGCAATTGTTAACTCAGACCCTAAACGCGGTTTTGTTTTCCTCTCGGCTGTCTATGGCTTTCCCATTGCGTCCAATCTCGCACAGAACCTCTCTTTAGCCTCGACGGTCCCCGTTTGGGCAATCGTCATCGGAGCTCTCATTCTTTCGACATTTGTGGGGATGCTTGGAATCACGATTTGCACTTGGCTCTTAAAGGTGACTGGCTCTTGGATTGGTGGAAAAGGATCATTCCAAACAATTCGCGCAGCAGTGACCTGGTCTAACGTTCCCAGCATCGTAACGGTACTGATGTGGTTTGTACTGCTCGGCTTCTTCGGAGGTCAGGTTTACAACCGTGAGTTTGCTGAAACGTCATTTATCGGCTATGAGGCCGGCATTGTCTTTTTAGTGTTTCTCATCCAAACGATTGTGTCGATTTGGGGATTTGTGATCTTGGTGAATGCGTTAGGCGAGGTCCAGGGGTTTTCAGCGTGGAAGGCGCTATTAAATATCATTATTCCATTTGTCATTATTGTCGCCATTGTGTGGGTGATGGCGTGGGTGATGGGCGGAGTCAATCAATCAATTAAATAATACAGGCAGGGGAGATTTGGGTATGAATTTAGGAATATATAGTACACTAAGAGGTGTAGTGTTGGCTTCGGTTGCAGCGCTTACGATCTCTTTCAATCCGTTGATTGCGGATAATGCAAAAGGGAGTAAAGCGGCCACACAGCAAAGTGCGTCTTGCGATTGGAAAGAATTCCGCGCTACAAGCAACAATTGCTCAATGAAATTCCCCAGTAAGCCCGATCATCTCTCAGAAAAAATGCGCATTCCTGAAGAAGGATTTGATTTGAAATACGATGCCTACGTCTCGTCTGTCGATCAAAAGACCGTCTTTCTTCTCTTGGTGGCTCAATATCCCGACTTCGTTGACGAATCTTATGCAAGAATGAGTTTGGAAGGGTTTCTCAACGGGATCCTCACGCACAATCCCAACAACCAGTTGATCTTCGCCGATCTTTCTCTCGTGGGTGGACATGAGGCTTTGGACTTCTTTATTCGCACAGGTGGCGTCTACTTCAAAGGACGGGCTCTCATGGTGAAAAACAGTCTCTATCTCATGGCAATGGAATGCGAAGTGCAGAACTACGACGAGTCTAACTTCAACATCTTCATCGATTCGTTCCAACTCTCTCACTAATCCAATGAGGCCCTCATTTTCAATGAGGGCCTTTATCATCTAGAATGTACAAGTCAGTTTTCCCTGGGCATACGGAGCACCGTTGTACTTGTAGTACTTGCCATGGTTGTTGGCGTGATCCTTGATGAGGACCCAGCCCCCGACATCCCAACCCACTCCTGCTGATGCACTCACCGCATTTCCGTTTTGATAGATCAGGTCGAGTTCAACCCCATAAGAATAGACCTCGAAAATTCCATTCTTAAAGCGTCCTTTGCCCTCGTGAACCCGCATGGGGAAGCGATAGGGTCTTCCAAAGGAAGCCACTTCGATTGCGGTCGCCCAATAGTTGTTGAAGAGGTACTTGATCGATAGATTGACCGGGAAGATGCCGTAGAATCTCCAATGGTTACCCACGCTCCAATCGATTCCGATAATGGGAAGCACGTAGCCGTTTTTCACGCCCACATAGCCTGCCCAGCCGACGTGCATGCCGATATTGTCAGCAAAACGGTATCTGCCCCACATGAGGCCGTAATAAACTCCTGTCTGACCGAAATTGAGCGAGTCGGCAGAGACAGACACTCCCGTTCCCAAAATCCAACGCCAATCTTTGATCGACGTCGAGACATAGCCCACCGAGGCGCTCGCAAAGTTGTAATTATCTCCGCGGAAGCGGGGATTCCTGAGCCAGTTGAATTTCAGGTAGGAGTAACCGACTTTCCAGCTCAACGAATTGTCTGGAGTGAGGTAGTGGGAGTAGTACGCAAAAGCATGCGCATCGGCGTAAGTTTCATGGCTTCCTTTGACTGAATCGGTGCGGAACTTTGCTTTGCCGATCCCACGAAATTCCAAATCGAGATGGACGGGATGCTTTTTGTCGACGAATCCGTAGTCAGTGATCAGTTCATACGAAGTTGTGAGAAGAAATAGAGGGATCAGAGAAAGTGTTTTTGCTATTTTCAAGGCCACAACGCGCTCCTGTTTTTGAAAATGTATTATGAGGAAACGGTGAATTTTTAAAAATCGCAAAGAGTGGAGACGTCGATGTTCCCGCTAAATTTTGCGGGATTGACGATGAGAAGCTGTCTACAAATGGGCCAACGTGTTTTTGCCGCCGAGCATGCGCAGCAGTTCGGCATCTCTTTCTTTAGAAGTAAGTTGCTTGATTTGGGTTGTAGTGCGTCCTTCTTTCTCCTGCTTTTTCACGGAGAAGTGCAGGTCAGCGTGGGAGGCGACTTGGGGGAAGTGGGTGATGCAGAGCACTTGGCGGTGTTTGCCGAGTTCTTTGAGCTTTTCGCCGATGATGGTTGCGGTTGTTCCGCCGACATTGGCATCGATCTCATCGAAGATGAGGGTCGGTGTGTTGTTTTTCTCTGCGAGAGAGATCTTGATGGCAAGGAGCAGGCGTGAGAGCTCTCCGCCGCTCGACTGGTCTTTGACGAGTGCGGGTTGTTCTCCGGTGTTGGCCTTGAGCCAAAAGCGGATCTCGTCATCGCCTGATTGATTCCGTTCTTGAGAGGCGATCTCGATGGAGACCTCTGCACCGGGGATGTTGAGAGAGCGGAGCTGCTCAGTGAGGAGCTTCTGAAAGAGCGTGGCTGTTTCTTTGCGTTTTTGGGTCAGATGCTTTGCGCAGCTATGGGTGTGTTCCTGCGCGTCTTTGAGCTCGGTGTTGAGTGCAGTGAGGCTTTCGTCGATATTTTCCAAGCGGTCCAGGTCTTCCTTGCATTTTTTGTAAAAGGCATCGATCTCGGTAAAGCTCTGGCCATACTTGCGTTTGAGCTGGGTGATGGCCTGTAGACGGGTTTCGTGCAATTGAAGGGTTCTGGGGTCGCTATCGACCTTATTGCGGTAGGATTGGAGGTTGTGAAACGCTTCACTCAAGGCGAGCTGGCCATCGCGCATCAGGGTAGCTGTTTCAGCCAGGCTCTGATCGAACTGCTCGAGAGCGTCGCAATGCTTTTGGAGGAATCTCATCTGGGTGAGGACTGCAGAGGGACTCTCCGAAAGGGATTTGACGAGGGTGTCGATTTTTTCGAGGATCTCCTGAGAATTGGCAAGCCGCTTGTATCTTTCGAAGAGCTCTTCTTCCTCGTTTTCTTTGAGCTGGACAGTGGAAATCTCTTCGATCTGGAAGCGGAGAATCTCTTCTTCGCGCTCTTTTTGCAGTGCGCGCGTCTGAAGCTCAGAGAGCTGTTTATGGAGGGTTTTTTCCGTTCTCAGAGCTTGCTGGAAGCAGGTGAGTTCATCCTTCAGGTTGCCAAAGAGGTCGACTAGGGCTCTTTGCTCTTCGCTTTTGCGCAGGGCATGGGGGGCGTGCTGATCGATGAGATCGATGAGTTCAGCCCCGATGGTTTGAAGAAGGGGGAGGGGAGCGGATCTGCAATTGATAAAAGCGCGGTTTTTTCCTTCGTGGGTGATCTCGCGGCGGATGATGAGTAGCTCGGTAGGCTCAAGCGCAATACCCGCTTCGTCAAGCAGCTCATGGACTCTGGGTAAATGGGTAATGTCAAAGCTCACCTCGACAAATGCGCGGTCGCACCCCTTGCGGATCATGGAGCTATCGGCCCGGGATCCAAGGGCGAGCTCGATCGCTTCGATCAGTGCGGTTTTGCCAGCGCCGGTTTCTCCTGTGATCGCGTTAAACTGGTTGCCCAGACTAAGCTGGGAGGATTCCACTAAGACGAGATTATTCAGAGAAAGATACTTAATCATGGAGGATTTGGTCTTTCGTTTTAAAATGTAGCTTGGCGACAGTTTCCAAAATGCCTTCGCCGTGAATCGCGACGAGCTTTTTGCCCGCTTTGATGACGAGAGCGGAAGCTCCTTTCGGCAGTTCCATGGCGACTTGGGTACTCAATTTTTGGATCCCATCTACAAATGCAGCACGAGCTAAGATGGAAGCGGCGGCGACGACGGGGTCTGATTCAGCGCGGTGCATTTGGGTGAGATCGACCTCGAGGCTTTTCTTCTTGAGGGCGTTAATGACCAGGTGCTCACTGGCAAACTGGTCGATGATGACTTTTTTGCATTGCGTCTTTTCCGCAAGATCGGCGATTGCTGTGGCATGTCCCCAGGCGAGAAGCGAGTTGAGATTGCGGAAGTTGGCGTAGAGCTCATTGTACTTTTTAGGGGAGATGTAGACGATGACATGGGGGCAGATTTTTCGGATCTTTCCGCTGAGCGTGAGAATGCTCGAATCTTTCAAGGCTTTGCTGTCTTTGACACCGATGGCGAGCAGCTCTTTGATCTGTTCGGCAGATGCTTGGACCCCGGCAATGCACAAGGGACCGAAAAAATCCCCTTTGCCCGATTCGTCGATGCCGATGTGAGCTGACATATCGACTTGCGTTTCGGGATAAGAGTAAGAGAGTGCCTGGAGAATTTCAGGCTCGAGATAGAAAGAGATGAATTCCTCTTTTTCTTTGCCTTGAACCATCAGTTTTCCAGAAGTATACAGAGTGCAGGAAACTCCTTTTTTCTGGGCTGAGAAAACGGTGTACTGCGGCACGGAGATCTCGAATCCTTGCTCGATCAGATCGCTGCGCAGTTTGTCCGCCAATTCTAAAGAAATTTTCGCGACAAAGTAACTCGGTTTTTGAGAAGCCATAAGGTCCAATTTTACACTGCTTGCCATAAAATACAAGCCCAGAAGCTGAATTTCAAGACAGCTTCTCAGAGTGTGTCTACAAATTATACTGATCCACTCTCATTATCCTCTAGTCGTGGAAATGAGGTTTTGTTATGATGCGGGTCGGACATTTTGCCCTTTCGGAGGAATATGAGTGAAGAATTAAAGCGAGTAGGCGAGCTTTTCAGAGCAAAGCGCAAAGAGCTCAATCTCTCGTTAAAAGAGGTGGAAAATTCCACTTCGATCCGTTCTAGCTTTCTCGAGGCGATTGAAGAGGGTCAAGTACACCTCTACATCTCCGGCGTTTATGCTTTGGGATTCATTAAGCAATACGCACTTTT
>JAZJZV010000005.1:543-16896 GCA_040389485.1 Chlamydiota bacterium | reverse complement strand
GGACCTACCATAAAACGGTGAATCGCTTCTCTCCAGGACTAGAGCTCATCTGGTCAGTCAATAATTCCATTGCCCTTGCCGCCAAGTATGGAGCGGAACTAGGGGCTGGCATTTTCGAGCAAAAAGCGGATCTGCGCTTCGAATGGGATTTTTGATTAAGGAACCTATCTCAGTAAAATTTTTCGTCGGTTTTAGGAGGATTTTTTTTCAATTTTCGATTCAAAATCTAGGGGTAATATACTTATGTCGATATTACCCCTAGATTTTGAATCGAAAATTGACCAAAAAGCCCCAAAAACCGACTGAAACTTTTTACTGAGATAGGTTCAGAGTCTCAAATTGTGAAGTGATTTGTGTATAAAGACCCCAATCGTGTACTGATAAAGAAAATACATAGATTATCAGGTCATGCAACAAACAGCGGAACAGCAACGCATCTGCTCCTATCGAGAGGCGCATTCCCAGTGGAAAAAATGGGGGCCTTATCTCGCTGAACGCGCATGGGGAACTGTGCGCGAGGACTACAGTCTAGATGGCAATGCATGGCAGTATTTCTCGCACGACATGGCGCCGTCGAGAACCTACCGCTGGAATGAGGATGGGATCGCGGGGATCTGCGATCGCCATCAGAGAATTTGCTTTGCGCTCGCTCTTTGGAACGGACGGGATCCCATTCTAAAAGAGCGCATGTTCGGTCTCAGCGGCCCCGAGGGCAACCATGGCGAGGACGTCAAAGAGTACTACTTCTATCTCGACAATACGCCGACACACAGCTACATGAAGATGCTCTACAAGTACCCACAGAGCGCCTTCCCCTATGCGCAATTGAAACAGACCAATCAGCAAAGAGGATATGGACAGCTCGAGTACGAGCTCATCGACACCGGAGTCTTCGATGAAAATCGCTATTTCGATGTCTTCATCGAATATGCAAAGGCAGGCGAAGAGGACATCCTTGCGCGCTACACGGTGATCAATCGCGGACCGGAAAAAGCGGTCTGCACCCTCATGCCCACACTGTGGTTTAGAAATACATGGGGATGGGGATATGGCGACAAAGGCCCCTCTGGCGATGAAAATGGAAAGCCTTCCCTGCAGAAAAAAGAAGAGGGAACTGTCGAGCTTCTGCATCCTGTCGAGGGATCTTATCACTTCTACAGCCAGGGAACGCCTGAGCTTCTCTTCACCGAAAATGAAACCAATTTTGAGATATATATTCGAGACGTGACGACGAGGCTCCAAACCAATCTGCATAAGCTGTACGGAATTCCTAACGAGAGCCCCTACGTCAAGGATGCCTTCCACTCATACGTGGTCGGCGGAGATCGGAATGCCATCAATCCCCTCTGCACGGGAACCAAGTGCGCCGCCCTTTACCGGATGGAGCTAGCTCCAGGAGCGCAGGAAATCTTTTGTGTCAGGCTCTCCAAAACTGCCCTGACAAATCCCTTTGAGGACTTCGATGCGCTCTTTGCCAAGAGAAAAGAGGAAGCGGATGCCTACTACGCGGCCCTCCAGCCTCCAAAGCTTAAAGAAGAGGTTAGACAGGTCCAGCGCGCCGCCCTGGCAGGACTTTTATGGTCGAAGCAGTTTTACTATTTGGATGTCGATCAGTGGCTTACAGGAGACCCTCGCGTCCCCGCTTCGCGGAAAATGAAGAGAAACCGCGATTGGACGCATCTGACGAGCTTTGACATCTTCGTGATGCCCGACAAATGGGAATACCCTTACTTTTGCGCTTGGGACACCGCTTTCCATTGCATTCCGATGCTCCTCATCGATCCCGATTTTGCCAAAAGGCAAATCGAACTAATGACGCGCGAGTGGTATTTGCACCCCAGCGGTCAGCTCCCTGCCTATGAGTGGAATTTCTCCGACGTCAACCCGCCTGTGCTTGCATGGGGCGCATGGCGAGCCTACAAGATCGATGCAAAAATGAGCGGTACGCCTGACCGCGCCTTCTTGAAAGGGATTTTCAACAAGCTCCTCATGAATTTCACTTGGTGGGTTAACCGCAAGGACGAAGAAGGCAATAACGTATTCCAGGGCGGTTTTCTCGGACTCGACAACATCAGCGTCTTCGACCGCAGCGCTCCTCTTCCCACCGGAGGACATATCGACCAGTCGGACGGAACAGCGTGGATGGCGTTCTACTCGGTGATCATGATGCGCATCGCGCTCCACCTGTCTTTGGATGAGCCCTACTACCAGGACATCGCGACGAAATTCTTCGAGCACTTTTTACGCATTGCCCAGGCGATGACTAACTGCGGAGGACAGGGGCATTCTCTGTGGGATCCGCAGGACGGCTTTTTCTACGATGCCCTCCACCTGCCCAACGATCAGATCATCCCGCTCAAAGTGCGCTCACTCGTCGGACTTCTTCCCTTGCTCGCCGTTGAAACTTTAGAACCGGAGATGATGGAAAAGCTCCCCGTTTTCGCGCGCAGAGTTGACTGGTTCGTCAGCAAACGCCCTAACATTAGCTGGAACATCGCCTGCGTCTACCGTCCTGGTGCCGGACACCGCCGACTCCTCTCCATTTTGACAGAAGACCGCCTGATCAGTGTGCTCAAGTACATGCTCAGCGAAACGGAATTCCTCTCCGATTATGGCATCCGCTCCGTCTCCAAATACCACGAAGCCAATCCCTACACGTTTCACGTCGATGGCCAGACCCACACGGTGCGCTATTTGCCCGCAGAATCGGACAACGGCCTTTTTGGCGGCAACTCCAACTGGCGCGGCCCCATCTGGTTTCCCATTAACTTCCTCCTTATCGAATCACTCCAAAAATTCTATCACTATTACGGCGACACGATCAAACTCGAGTTCCCCACTGGATCGGGAAACCTTCTGAACTTGTGGGACATCAGCCAAGAGCTATCAAAACGGATGATCCGCCTATTCCTGCGCAATGAAGAGGGAAAACGCCCACTCTTTGGCGGCAACCAGAAATTCCAAGAAGATCCCCACTTTAAGGATCTGTTTCTTTTTAATGAATACTACCACGGCGATAACGGCGCAGGCCTTGGCGCTAGCCACCAAACGGGATGGACTGCACTCATTGCCAAGCTCATCCAACAAACAGGCGAGGAGATTTGAATATGATACTGAAAAAACCAGAAGAAAACCTACCCAAAGTCGTGACTCCCTGCTGCAAGGCAAGCCGCTTTTTAGTAGGACAAAAAGCGCTCGTCACGGGCGCCAACTCGGGGCTCGGCAAGGCAATCGCAATTGAGCTTGGAAAAGCAGGAGCTGATGTCGCAGTCAACTATGTCGTGGGAGAGGATGAGGCCCAAGCCGTATGTGATGCTATCCAAAAAGAGGGCGCCAAAGCGATCGCGATTAAAGCAGATGTCTCCAAAGAAGAAGAGGTCCTTGCCATGTACCAAGCGATGTACAAGGCGTTTGGAACAATTGACATCCTCGTCAACAACGCCGGTGTACAGCGCGATTCTCCGCTGGAAAGCATGACCCTGCAGCAGTGGAACACCGTGATCGGAATTAACCTCACCGGACAATTTCTCTGCGCAAGAGAAGCGGTTAAAGAGTTTAAAAAAAGGGGCGTGAAAAAAGAGATCTCCTGTGCCGCTGGGAAAATCATCTGCATGAGCTCCGTACACCAAATGATCCCCTGGGCAGGACACGTCAACTACGCCGCCTCCAAAGGAGGAATCCATCTCCTCATGCAATCGATTGCGCAAGAGGTTGCGCCGCACCGCATCCGCGTCAATGCGATCGCTCCCGGCGCCATCCGTACGCCGATTAACCACGATGCTTGGGCGACGCCTGAGGCCTACAAGGAACTCATGACGCTAGTTCCCTACAACCGCATTGGAGAACCGGAGGACATTGCCCGCTGCGCCGCTTGGCTAGCTTCCGATCACACTGACTATATCACTGGTACGACGATCTTCGTCGACGGTGGCATGACCCTATTTCCCGGCTTTGCATCAGGAGGATAACTGTGAGCCCCAACCATCATTACGACGTCATCATCATCGGATCTGGAGCCGGAGGAGGAACCCTCGCCCACCGCCTCGCCCCTTCAGGAAAGAAAATCCTGATCATCGAGCGCGGCTCCTACCTTCCTAGAGAAAAGGAAAACTGGGAATCGAAAGAGGTCTTTTTATCCGGGCGGTACAACACCTCGGAAAAATGGGTCGACAAGAAAGGAAAAGAGTTCACTCCGGGAACTCACTACTACGTCGGCGGCAATACCAAAATGTATGGGGCCGCGCTGCTCCGGATGCGCGAGAAAGATTTTGGCGAAGTGCACCACCACGGAGGGGTCTCCCCTGCCTGGCCGCTCAGCTACACCGATTTTGAGCCCTACTACCTCGAAGCAGAAAAGCTCTACCACGTCCATGGGAAACGGGGAATTGATCCCACAGACCCCGCAAGCAAAGAGGATTTCCCTTATCCCGCAATTGAACATGAGCCAAGAATTCAGCGCCTCTACAACGCCCTCGAGAGAGAAGGACACCATCCCTTTCCTCTGCCGCTCGGACTCATCATCGACGAAAAAAACCGCAAGGACAGCCCCTGCATCAAGTGCAACACCTGCGACGGATTCCCCTGCCTTGTCGATGGCAAAGCCGACGCCCACGTCGTCTGCATCAACCCCGCTCTCAAGTATCCCAACGTCTCGATCCTCACCGAGTCTTACGTCGAGCGCTTAGAGACAAATAGCACAGGCACACAGATTTCTCAAATTGTCGTCAAAAGGAATGGACACACCGAGCTCTATAAGGCAAATGTCGTCGTCGTCGCCTGTGGTGCGATCAACTCCGCCGCGCTACTTCTGCGCTCTACCAGCCAAAACTACCCTCACGGCCTCGCCAATAGATCAGGAGTTGTCGGACGCCACTACATGTGCCACAACAACTCAGCCGTGATCGCCATTACTCGAGAGCCCAACCCGACCCGCTTTCAAAAGACGATGGGCATCAACGATTTTTACCACAGCTCGCCCGAATGGGACTACCCGCTCGGCCACATCCAAATGCTCGGCAAAGCCGATGAGAGCATGTTCCGGGCAGATGCGCCTCCCTTCTCCCCCGGTTTTATCCTGCGTCGCCTCGCCTATCACTCGATTGACTTCTGGCTCACCTCCGAAGACCTGCCCGATCCCAATAACCGGATCGAGCTCACCCGAGAAGGCAAGATCCAGCTCCACTACACCGACAACAACACAGAAGGACACAAACGGCTCCGTCACAAACTCAAGCAGATGCTCAACAACGTCGGCGTTCGCCACCACATCGTCCCCTGCAACGCCTACTTCGGGAAAAAAATCCCACTTGCCGCCGTCGGCCACCAGAACGGAACGATCCGCTTTGGCAAAGACCCCAAGGACTCCGCACTCGACATCAACTGTAAAGCACACGACCTCGATAATCTCTACGTCGTCGATGGTAGCTTCTTCGTGTCGAGCTCTGCTGTGAATCCCACACTCACCATCATCGCCAATGCCCTCAGAGTCGGCGATCATTTGCTGCAGAGACTCAAAATATGATCTACGAAGAGGAATATGAGACCGAGGCGCGCAAAGAGAAAATCAAGAGTGGCTTGAGAAATGAGCTTGAGACAAAGGGAAACATCGCTCCCTTTCTCGAGACTTTGGAAAAGGTCACATTTCCACAGCTAGAGCGCAGGATCGACGCGCTAGCCATTCTTCCGATGAGCCAGCGAGAACCCGATTGGATCACGCTCAAGCGCAATGTGCTTGAGCTCAAATGCAAGCTCCACTACCTCTTCGAAGCAGCAGCGGAGGCGGCAGTTCCTTTCAGCTCCCAAGAACTCGCAAAACTGCTCTTGCACTGCGACACTTTGATCGCCGCCCTCGATCACTATTTGCCGTCTGTCCTCCGGTTTCGGAAAAGCATCCTTCCCATGCAATTTGACCAGCAAATCGCATCGGCCCTTTCTAAAATTAAAGAGTACCTAAAAGAAGAGCTCACGGAAGAGAGCGCGCACCTGGCCAGCTTAATCGCCGCCCACCGCAGCGAAATCGAAAAACTCGTCTGCCATTTTTCAGAGAACTTCGAGCGCTTTGAGAACCAGGTGTTAGAAAAGCTCAGAGGATTCCTCATGATGGAATCTCCCGACTCCCTATTCCAAATGCTCTACTCCTATAGTGGAGCCCTCTATATCATCATCGAGGCTAGAGGCCACCTACTGGGCCTTGGATCGGGCAAGGTGAGCAGTCGCGCGCTCCACATGCAAACGGGCCAGCCAGTCGCCCTCATTCGCTCAAAAATGGTGTTCCCCGAAGGGGATTCAGAAGACCACGAAGCCACGATGCAAAAACTCGAATTTCATAAAGCCCTCGACGAATCTGACCTGCTTCATACACTCAAGGGAACTCCAGGCATAGTGAACCTCAAAGAACGGATTCTTTTTGAGAAAGAAGGAGTCCACCACATCTACCTCGTCGAAGACTACTATCCCGATGGATCTCTCGAAGCACTACTTCAGCGCGAAAGAGCAAAAAAATTGCAGCTCACCTTAGAGCAAAAAAAAGCCATTGCGAAAGGTTTTTTAACTGGAGTTGCCCATCTGCACTCGCAGCAAATCGTTCACCACGACATCACTCCCGACAACATCCTCGTCGATCTGCGCACCACTCCCACGCGATCAGCTCTATGTGACTTCAACGCAGCCTTTCATCTGTCCACACAATCAACAAGGGGCTTTCTGCAGATCAAATGGGCCTACAGCCCACCCGAATATGCCGCAATCATGCGCAAACCCAATCCTACGATCGAAGAATACATGCTACAGGACCCGAAAAAAGTCGACGTGTGGAGCTCCGGCGCTGTGCTCTATGTCCTCTTTTTTGGCTCCCCCCTCCCTTGGGAAAATCAGAGCCAAGAGGCGATCCTCCTCGAGATCTCCCGGCTAAAATCCCACTGGATCCCGGAGGCATTCAAAACCAGCCCCTACTACGCCTGTATCCAGTCCATGATGCACCCCGACCCCACGCAAAGGCCATCGGCGGAAAAGGCCCTCATCGCTTTCGTCAAGGCACATGCGAAGTGAGAGCGATTGTGCAAAAAAAAACCTCTGACCCCGAGGAGCGGGGACAGAGGTCTTGGGCCGTGCGATCGGGCGCTCTTCGCTTATCTGAAGAGCGATTGCATTTGTTGTGCAATCTGAGCGATCTCGTCTTGGAAGGTCGCTGCCTGTTTGCCTAAAGTGGCGTTGATTGAGTTCGCCATCTGCTGCATAGAACCAAACAAGGTGCTGCTCGCTTGCTTGATCTGAGCGTCTTTAGTGTACATCGATTTAAGACCTGTCGTGATCGATGTTGCTGTATCAGTTCCCAACTTGGTGTAAAGCGAGGTTGTCGTGTCAAAGTGTGTCATCTGCTGAGACGCACCCTGGTACAAGCCAGAAACAGTTCTCAACTGATCATCGTAAGCGTTCTTAGCTGCTACGAGCTGATCGTTTGTCATGTGAACAAGGGCACCTTTTTCAGTGTCTGAAATCGTTCTGCTTGTGTAATCAAAGTTCCCACCGATCATGTCGTTAAGAGCCGTAGCATCAGCTGCAGCAGGAGCTGCATTGAGCCCGAGGGCTGCTGCGATATTACCCTGTCTTGCAAGCGCCGCCGCCGCAGGAGTGGCTCCCGTAACAACTTGAGAACCGGCTGCAAGAGCTTTATTGAGCTCTTTACCGTACGTTTCCAGGTTAGAAGTCTGACCTTTGTAAAGGGAGGTCGCTTTGGTGTTCTCGGCGTTACCAAACTGCTGTGCCACAGCTGAAATGATAGAACCAGCAGCACTGAAGGCTTGTCCGAGGGCATCCATGATTCCCTGCATTTCCATCGGCTTCGCCTGGTCATGCTGGTAAATGAACTGCTGATAACCTTCCGTAGACAGGGTGCTAATCGCCTGTTTCAAGGAGTTATTGTTAAGCACTTCCCAACCTGCAATGCTTTGCAGCAATGAGAGAAGTGAAAGCATACCGAGGGCGCTTGGGCCGCCTGAGAATCCTGCGACAGGTGAGTCGTTGTTTGTTTGAACTAATGCTGCTGCCATAAATACCTTCTTTTGTTTTATTTTTATTATTTATTAACTTAGTTTACACCTATCTGAGAGAGGTAGTATCCCATTTGGATAAACTCGCTCTCTGCGGAACCCAACATCTGCGAGTAGCTCGAAGACAGTTTTCCCAAAGTCCTGAGGGACTGTCCCATCGTGTCCATCGCAGTACCATTATTATCTTGCAGGTATTTCACCATCGCGTTGTCTTTTTGCTCAGATCCTTGCAGGACCGCCGTCGTAAACATGTTACCTGCCATCGCACCGTCGACAACTCCTTTAAAGAGCGAGGTTGCCATGCGCGTGTAGTGAAGGCCAAGCATCAGGCCTGGGCTTGTCAGCAGTGCTGGTTTAAATGTCGCTATTCCCCCAAAGAGGCCAGCCAAAAGAGTTCCCACAACGCCTGCAGTCCCAAGAACCGCTTCGGTTGCAGTACGGCCAGAACCTTGCGGAACGAGCTGTGCCAAGTGCAAAAGCAGTCCCGACTGCATCGTCGCTGCTGTACCACCCACCAAGGAAGCCGCCAACACGGGGCGTCCCTTCAGGGGGTTCTTATCCTCTAACCAATTCATCACGCGATTGCTCGAGCGTGGGACGGGATTAGCGGCGGCGTCATCCATGAAGGACTCGACTGCTGCTGCACCTCCACCGCTGGTCGCCACGACAGATGCGACGAAGACGAGGTCAGAGAGTATTTTTGCACCTGTACCGCCGCCAAACGCTTTCGCTAGTCCGTTAAGCATTTTAGGCGTCGCACCTGATGCTGACATGACGAACAGCGTCATTACAGCAGGAGCCAAGGCCGGGTTAACGATACATACGAGCGTAGAAACGATCGCGCCAATGATCTTGCCGAAAATCCCCAAAACTTTGCGTCTGCGGAGCTTCTCTTCAATCTTTTTAAGCTCTTGCTGCGCTTGTTTCTCCACGTTCTGAGCAGCCCTGACCTCTGAAGAGCCAATGGCTTCTGAATGTTGGAAAGTCGCATTCGATTGCGCAAGCGATATCTCCTGGAAGTAAGAGATCGACTGTTCTACCGCAAGAGACAATTGCTCAAGAGGGCTCGACGCAGTGAAACCAGCAGCAGCGCCTTCAGCGCCTGTAGCTGAAGTGACGAATTCGCGCATGCCCGTTGCAAACTCACCGAGCTTAGGAATGAGCACAAGAGCCGTATTCACCGCATGGGACTCCACTGCATCATCATCCATTTCCCCTGTAGGTTGCGGAATCGCAGCGAGGACCTCTGTTACGCTGCTCTGCAGCTTCAGTACGAGGGGCATCGCTTTCTCTGCATGCTCACTAGTCGTTTTTACTACAGTACCGAGATGGTCAAAGAGTTTCTCTGCGTTGGCTGTATTTTTCAGCAAAACGGCAGGAGAAGTCTCCCCTTCAGGTTTAAACAATGCCTGAATAAACTGCTCTACATCGGGCTGTTCGACTTTATCACCACTCGACTTAAAGAGGGGCGCGCTCGATTCTGGAGCGTGTTCCCCTTCTACTGGAGCACCTTCGAGAGAAGAACCCAATTTCACTAGCGACGATGCCAGCGACAAAAGCGATGCGACCTTAGGGTTAGCACCCGAAGTTTCGCCCTTTTTATCAGCACCATTGCCGGTGATCTCGTTTTGCACCTGATAGATCAGATGGTGAGCGATCAACTCATTACCCACATCATTCATTTCTGGCTTACTATCAGCTACCATAAACACCTTCATTTTTATATTTATTAAACTTAAAAAACTTATTAAGCAGACGCCGCGTTCGCAATGTTTGTCGTCATCTGTGATTCCTGCTGCTGCGCGGGCTGTGACCACTGGTCAAAGGCCTTGGCAAGAGCAGACTGAAGGCTCGTCGCTTCCGTAGTCACCTGCTGCACCGGAACGTTCACGAGTGTCGAGAAGTTCTGCTGCGAGGTCGTGACCGTACTATATTGCGTCATGTAATTGTTCAACTCAGCAGGAACGTTCCCCGTTTGCTTTTTCGCTGAAAGCGCCGTAATCTTGGACTGAAGCGCAGTCTCCTGCTCATTGTAAATCTTGGACGCATCCGTCTGAAGATTTTGCCAAAACTGCAGCACGTCGTTCTCTGCATCGACGACAACAGCAGAGGCCTGAACTCCACTAGTGACAAGCCCAACCGTTGCGACCTGTATGTTTTCTACTGGGGCTGATGCCAAATTCATCATTTCGTTGATTGACATAGTTACCTCCTTTTTTTTAATTTATTAGTTTGTGTTTTGGTTCTGGATACTTTTCAGTTCCGCTGTAAGCATCTGCGATAATGTCTGATAAACCAAAGTAAATGCTTTCGAACCGTTCTGGATATCGAAGTTCTGGTTCGTTGTGGCCTGCTGAGAAACAACGCCGCACTCTGTCGTAATCGCACTAAAATCCGTTTGAACCTGTTGCAAGCCGGCAGGAATTGTTCCACCGTTTTCTTGCATTTGCTGTGCC
This sequence comes from Chlamydiota bacterium, assembly GCA_040389485.1. GTDB lineage: Bacteria > Chlamydiota > Chlamydiia > Chlamydiales > Rhabdochlamydiaceae > JAZJZV01. Next base: position 6,392 of record JAZJZV010000005.1, on the reverse strand, counting down.
CAACCTGCCATCGTGTTCTCCACATCCGCGGGAGTCAGTGCCATAAAAGGCGGCTCTCCGTCTGTCGGGTGAGCACCCAGCCCTGTTGCAATACCATTCACGTAACCCAGCATTTGTGTGCGCTGGTCGTTGCTAAGAATAGGCGTCATCCCAGGCAAGTTACCTACCGAAGTCGCTGTGATCGCTATGCCTAAGTCCTGCAAGTCTTTACAAAACGGAACTGCATCGGTTCCCAATTGGTTTGCGGCGTTTATCATCGGCTGATATGCTGCTCCCATAGCATTTTCATTTGCTTGTGTCGGGTTAGCTTGATACGCTTTAACAGCCGCTTGGTAAGTATTGTAGTCTGTTCCATAAGTCTGCATATCACCCTCGAGAGTCGAAAACTGAGTCTCAGCCTGACCATTAAGAGCGCTCAATGCCATCACTACTGAACCCGAATTGGCCTGGTTAGCACCAGCGTCGTTATAATTGTTTGCCGCCATCACCATAATGATAAAGATCGCCATATACGCAATCTGGGTAGGCATGGATCCGAGCAGTGCAATCGCTTGGTTATAATTCGATGAATTCGTATTGCTCACCTCGCACCCTTTTCCCCAAGTCTGCATACTATTTACAAACGCTTGGTTAGTAGGGCTAAGAGTACCATCGCCAGGGAATGTCCCGTGGTCAACCGGACCGTGACCATGGGGGCCATCAGTCTTATGGGGAGGGTTGCTGCTAGAGGCATTGTCCAGCTGGGCCTGTATTAGCGCTTGGTTCTCTTGCGCCTGTATCTGTGAAGAACTTGCTGACATGTTTCCCTCTTGGTTGTTATTATTAAATAAGCTCCTACTTTAATATTATAATAACGCTATTTGGAAGTCAATAATAAATTAGCCCAATTCCAACATTAACCTAATTATTAACGAGTTAAGTACGCAAAAAAGATGATCTTTTTCATAGAGCCATCGGGGGCCCTTGGCCAATAGGAGGGTTCGTCTCTATGGCTCTACTCCTCTTAACAAGATAAATCATTCGTTGTCAGCATGATGCAAAAAATAAAAAAATTACATAACATCACAAATGATTAAAAATGAACAGCTTAATCACATAACAATCTAATTAAACAATAGAATATATTTTTAAGATAATTATGAAATTGGTATACTAAAGGAATAAAACTTATCTAAATTAATAAAGGAAGCTAAAATGAGTAGTTCAGGAACAGGAATTGGTTTCGGCGCTGGGTTCACCGGTGGTTCCTCATCGTCCACTGGCGGCACTGGCACGGCCACCCCACCAGGATCTGCAGGCGCGCCACCTCTTAGCTTCTCATTTGCTCCAGCGGCGCTTGCTCCAACGGCGTTCGACCCCGCAAGAGCCAGAACAAACACCCTATTCATCGAGACCATTAATGCAGGGACCAATACCCGACATGATCAGAGCCAGAATTTAGATGAATCGCAACTGACCGAACTCGAGTTTTACCAAAACCAGGTCAGCCAAACCGTTAGTAACATGCATCTTCAGAAAGACGGGAGCGGAAACCCAATCCCTGGAAGCTGCCGTGTCGCCTCCCACATCCCTACCCATGGAGGAGGACTTATCCCCATGGGAATTGGATTCAATCACACAACACGCATCCTCTATTTCGTGAATAATCAAAATGGAAGAGTAGAAGCGATTAAGTTTGCAGATCTCGAGAACGATCCTGCCCTTGGGCCCCAGTTCAAAGCGCAGATGGCGCAGCTCCAAGCTGCTGTCAAGAAGCACTGCCCGATGCGAAGTATGGATTCCTATGCGCCTAGCACGATGAAGGGAAATCAACGCGGATCTGCTGCTTTGCAAAGAAACTGCAGGTCATTGCAAAAGCTTCCCACATCGTTTAATGATGCTGCCCAAAAGGCTATTGCTCTCCCCCTTCCCGCCGGAATGGACCCCAACAAATTCAAGGCATCGACAGCAACGCCTCTCGCAGGCGGCCCAGACATCTATGCAGACCAGTGCGCCAAGAAAATGGCCTGTGCAGAAGCTTTTTATACCGGCGTCATGGCAGGAATTAATTCCAGAATCAATGGCGTCATGATGGCACATGGAAATCAGCCCCCTGCGCCTTCCCACGCTGACTATGCCGACTATCAAAAATGGAAAAAATGCCAAGAGCAATTTGCGCATCTCGATGCTTTTGCCGTTTGCACAGCCCTGCGCTTCCTACCCGTCAATCCAATGGACTTGATGGAAGCTGCGCACGCCGCTAGACAAGCAGTCAGCACACTCCCCTCAAAAGACGAAGAGCAGCTCGGTCATGCAGAATATGCCACAGATGTCGGAGGGCTGCTATTTGCCACCAACTCCGATCTCACGTATGCCTCCCAAGACTATTATACCTACAGTAGCATGTGCAGCCAACAGATTGGCAAAGGTGCCAAAAGGGATTCTTTAGAAGACTCCCTAATGCATTTGACGGAAGTGCTGCCCACGCGCATGAGTGACCCTGACGCTACGAAACACGTAGTCGATGATCTCTTTATCGATTTCATCAACGCGCAGGATGCGACAATCCGCGATGAGCTAAAAGGTATTATGAACCTTGCAGCAACAACTACAGCGAATTCTTGGGGACATTCACAAGCACCTCTACTCCCCGCAGTTGCAACACCCCAGCTTGATCAAGCAAGATGGGAAGCTGCTGCTGAAGAGTTTGGAACTGGTATTGTCGGATCTGCACCACGCACCCCCGAAAACCAACCGAAACTCCCCCCTCCTGAACCCACTAGATGGGAAAGCGTGAAAGCTAGCGTCTCAAACGTCTTCAAGCGATCGGCTCCCTAAATATCCTTAGAACTGATGATTTTACCTCCCTTTGCCGCAATCGCGGCAAAGGCGAGCTGTTCATCCTCTAGCCTTAAGTTCACGGCTCGACACGCATCGGCAACCACGAAAACTTCAAACCCCAGATCAATCGCATCCAAGGCAGAATACAGGACACAGTAGTCCGTTGCTAGGCCTGCAAAATAGAGCTGCGCGGCACCTTTACTTTCCAAAAACGGAGCAAGTCCTGTCGCTCTGCGGCGGGCATTATCGAAAAAGGCGCTATAGCTATCGATCTCTTTATCTGTTCCCTTATAAAAGACAGATTCAATCTTCTCCCTATTCAAATCGGAAACGAGCTCTGCTCCGCGCGTGTTCTGCACACAATGCACAGGCCATAAGATCTGCTCGCCAAAATCAGTGGGGATGCGATCACCGGGCTTCTTCCCAGGATGATTTGCTGCAAAACTCACGTGATCTTTGGGATGCCAATCTTGCGTTGCAATGACGAGGGAAAATGCGGGAATGAAGCGGTTGATGATGGGCACGATCGCATGGGCACCTGAAACGCCGAGCGGACCTTCTGGCATGAAGTCATTTTGCAAATCGACGATGCAAAGCGCGCGCATTAGTTTCCTTTCTTGAGTTCGCGGATGAGATCTAGCTTTATCTCATAGAGCGATTTTTCCAGGCCTACGAAGTAGGGCTGCGGGTAGAGGAAGCGGCGCGTGGCGGGATGGAACTGTGCAAGCTCAGAGAGCGTCTTTTCCTGTATCTGTGGGAGCGAGGGTGAGGCGTAGACGCTTTTGCCGCTGCGCACAACGGGAATGAGAAGATCTGTGTAATCGCCGCTCACCTGCTGCATGCGGGTGGGATCGAGAGGATCGATTGCTTGCGGAGCACCGGGAATAGCTCCATTCACATCGTAGATCATATCGGCGGTATATCCCCTTTCATCGCGATAGCGGCGCACCTGCAAGATGCCGGGGTTGGTCACTTTGACGAGCTGCTCGGAGATTTTTACTTTGTAGAGCCATTTGCCTTGCGCATCTTGGATCGCAGAGAGTTTATACACGCCATCCAATGCAGGCTGCTCTTTCCCCGTCACGAGATTAGTCCCAACGCCCCAGACATTGACCTTAGCACCCTGGTGCTTGAGGTCGTTGATGATCCTCTCATCGAGCTCATTACTCGCCATGATTTTGGCCTCAGGAAATCCCGCTTCGTCGAGAAGCTTGCGGATCTCAATGCTCAAGTGCGCCAAGTCGCCAGAGTCCATGCGCACGCCGATCATTTCCACGCCTTTTTCGCGCATCTTTTTTCCGGTGGAGATCGCCTTTTTCACTCCGGCGATGGTGTCGTAGGTGTCGATGAGAAAGATGCAGTTGTTGGGCATGACATCAGCATAGGCATCAAAAGATGCCTCTTCCTCATCGAATGCCATGATCCAGCTATGGGCGTGGGTCCCTTTGACGGGAATGCCAAATAGTTTTCCTGCAAGGACATTCGAGGTCGATTCGCAACCGCCGATGAACGCCGCTCTGCTCGCAGAAAGAGCGCCATCAATCCCTTGCGCTCTGCGCATGCCGAACTCGACGACGGGATCGGGGCGCGCGGCGTAACAGATCCGCGCCGCTTTTGTGGCAATCAGCGACTGGAAATTGATGATGTTGAGCAATGGGCTCTCGAGCAGCTGCGCATGCAGCATAGGACCCTTTACGCGAAGCAGCGGCTCATAGGGGAAAATGGGAGTGCCTTCGGGCACGGCATCGATGTCGCACTTGAGTGTCAGCTTGCCCAAAAAATCGAGAAAGGCTTTTTCGAACAGCGGTTTTCCATCGCTGCCCTGGATCTGTTCCAAATAGGCAAGATCAGAGGCGCTGTAATGAAAATTCTCGACAAAATCGAGCGCCATTTCCAGCCCTGCTGCAACGGCGAACCCACCCTGGAACGGCTTCCTGCGGAAAAAGAGATGAAAGACCGATTCCCTCTCAGCAATCCCCAGCTTCCAATAGCCATAGGCCATAGTGAGCTCATAGAGATCTGTGAGAAGAGTGAGCGATCCACTGTAGATCGATTTAAGTTGATCCCTGGATTTCATTTTCTGCATCGGGGTGATCTGATAGTAATTTTGCCTTGCGCGCTTTGAGAGCATCGATGTGCTGCTGGTTGATTTTCATCTGCGCCTTTGCATCATCCGCCTTTTGGAATGCGCGTTTGGCTTCTTGGGTCATATCGTTCTGAAACTGCCAGTCCCTTCCCTTATCGTCCCAGCGCGCAGCAGAGAGTTTCAAACGCGTTTGCTCATCTTCCAACTTCTTGAGCTGCGCATCGATCTGCTTCAGTTCTTCCCTATAGTCTAATTGCGCACTTTCTTGAGCATTGGGACTTGTTACAAAGAAAAATGCAGTGAAACAGAGCACTGAGCCAACGACAACCCATAAATAACGGCCTAACATGGGTTCCCCCTTTTTTTCTTCACAGTAAAAACTTGACCCAAGGAAAGCAAGCAGATATATCGGAAATTATGAATGATCCTCACTCCTGCTCTCACGACCATAGCGTGCATCTCCAGGGAAAAGCGCTCAACACGGCGCTGATCGTTGCGTTTGTTTTCATGTTGGTCGAGCTGATCGGAGGGATCGTCGCCAATAGCTTGGCCCTGATCAGCGACGCCCTGCACATGTTCACTGATGCCGGCGCACTACTTCTCAGCCTGATCATTCTCAAGATCACCCAGCGCCCACGCACACCTCAGATGAGCTATGGCTACCACCGGGCTGAAATTTTAGGGGCTCTGGCAAGCGCCCTCTCTTTATGGGCCCTGTGCGGCGTCCTGATCTACGAGTCGATCATCCGCCTGATCGCTCCCGAACCCGTCAAGGGACCGATCGTTTTTGTCATCGCCACCATTGGCCTGGACAACGTCTTGCTGAGTCGCGATGAGATGCTGAGTTTCACCCGCGAACACGTTGCTTTCGTCCGCGAATTCCTCGCCGACGGACAGGAGGATTGCTGGACGCCGCATCTCGCCGTCATCGGCCGGCCTGACA
>JAZJZV010000005.1:0-533 GCA_040389485.1 Chlamydiota bacterium | reverse complement strand
CTCAACGTGAGAGCCGCCTATCTTCACGTCCTGGGAGATCTTTTGGGAAGCGTCGGTGTGATCATTGGCGGCGCCCTCCTCTGGCTCACCAACTTTTACCCCATCGACCCCATCATTTCGATCCTCTTTGCCCTAGGCATCGTCTATGGTTCTGGAAAGATCATCAAGCAGTCGGTCACCATCCTGATGGAATCTACTCCAGGCCACATCGACGCAGCCGCCCTGCAAAAAGACCTCGCATCGCTCCCAGGAGTCAAAGAGGTCCACGACCTGCACATCTGGTCCGTCTCCCCCAAAAAGATCGCTTTAAGCGCTCATCTGATCTCCGACAACCCGTCGCAATCGCTCAATGAGGCCCACGCTCTCATCGAAAAGAAATACCAAATCTCCCACATGACCATCCAGGTCGAAGACCCCGCGCAGTTCGAGCCCAGGTTCTGCTACGACTGTGACAAAAACAATTCGACGACGAACCTATCCTAGTAAAAAGTTTCAGTCGGTTTTAGGGGCTTTTTGAGCCAATTTTCGATTCG
>JAZJZV010000004.1:0-3572 GCA_040389485.1 Chlamydiota bacterium | reverse complement strand
GATATCATCGATATGAATATTGGGCCGGATCTGATCTCCGCCGAACACCGTGATCTTCCCTTTGGAAAGAGCCTGCATCGTCAGCATGTTCACCGCGACATCGAACCGCATCCTGGGAGAATAGCCGCATACTGTCCCCGGGCGAACGATTTGGACAACCATATCGTCTTGATAGCTCAGAGCCACGCGCTCGGCAACCATTTTGGTCTTGTTGTATTCAGAGATTGGCTCGAGCTCCAGCGTTTCAATCACATCCGCTTCCTCTTTCACCCCATAGACGCTTCCCGAAGAGGCATAGATGAATCGCTCAACTCCTAGTCGCTTTGCGCGGTCAGCCAACTGCATGGTCGCAAGGGCGCTCACTTCCCAGGTGAGTTGGGGATCCAAATCCCCACATGGGTCATTGGCGATCGAGGCCAAATGGATGATGCAATCTACACCCTCTAAAGGAATGCTCTTGACATCGCGCACATCTCCCTTGATCACTTCGAGATTGGGATGTTTCTGCAGAAAATTTCCAAACCATTGGATGTCAAAAGCGATAACCTCATGACCAGCCTTAAGCAACTTAGGCACTAAGACATGGCCTTTGTATCCGCAACCTCCAGTGACAAGTATTTTCATTCATCCTCCTTAAACGCAGTTTGCAAATATATTCAATTTTTTATTGTTTCAGAGCAAGCCTAAAACTTCTTCCGTTTGCCTGCAGATGTGCTTCGCTATAGACAGGCAAGAAGTCGCCGCAGGAGAAGGAGCATTGAGAACATGAAGAGTGTTGTGCTTCTTCACGATCGCAAAATCATCCAGCATGGTCCCGTCTTTTTTCACCACTTGGGCACGGACGCCAGAGCCCCCTTCGATGAAATCTTCCTCTTCAAGTTCAGGGATAAGGCGCTGAGCCTCCTTGACAAACGCCTTTTTGCTCCATGTACGGAGCATTTCCTTGCATCCGACATCCCAATAGCGGCCTGCCATTTTCCAAAAGCCCGGATAGCAAAGATAGCGCAGGCAATCTTGAAGATCGAACTGGGATTTCCGATACCCTTCGCGGGCCAAGGCAAGAACGGCATTCGGCCCCGCCACGACTCTCCCATCGGCCATGCGGCTTAAATGGACTCCCAAAAAAGGAAAATTGGGGTCGGGAACAGGGTAAATCAACCCACCCACGAGATCTCGTCTCTTTTCGACAAGTTCCCAATATTCACCCCGAAATGGGATAATCTGGAAGGGAATCTCCTCTTTATTCAAAATCAGTGAAGCGATCCGATCGGAGTGAAGGCCTGCGCAATTGATCAGATAAGCAGTCCGATAAGTGGAGGTCGATGTCTCTATGATCACTTGGTTTTTTTCAGCAGTCATTGCCTCTACTTTTTCCCCAAAGAAAATCTCCCCTCCACTCTTCCTGAAATGCATGAGTAGTTTTTCGACTACATCTTGAAAATGGATCGAATAGCATTCAGGAATCCATAGAGCCTGGATGCCACTAGCGTGAGGCTCGATCTCTTTCAGCTGCTCCTTTGTAAGCAGTTTCAGCCCCTTTACCCCATTGCTCTGCCCTCTTATCCCCAGCTCAGACAAATAGGGAAGCTCTTTATCTTGCGTCGCGACGATCACTTTTCCCAATTGCTTCAGAAAAATCCCATTTTCCCGGCAAAACTCCAAAAGCTCAGCCCTTCCCTCGATGCAATTTTGAGCCTTTAAAGACCCAGGTTTATAATAAACGCCGGAATGAACCACCCCGCTATTGCGGGTGGATTGGTGAACCCCACATTTCCCCTCTTTTTCCAAAATGGTGATTTTGAGATGGGGGAAAGTCTGTTGCAATCGATAAGCTGTTGCCAGGCCGATAATTCCTGCGCCGATAATCAGAATGTCTGAAGAAAGATTGGTTTTCATACTAGAGTTTTAACAAAATTGTTAATTCTCCAGACAATCTAAGCATTGAAGTATTATTTGCTGGACCTCTATGGACTAATTTGTCATGAAAAAGCACACAATAGCCATCAAAATTTGTCAAAGGACACTGGAACTTTTCTTCATGCTTTTCTAGCCATGACGGTTGAATCACAGGCTTATACCCATTTTTTGTTAAGACGCGATCTGTAGGTACAATTTGCAAATGGCTGCCAGGGACTATTTGTAGGCTATTTGTTGGATCGCAACCGAGCAAAGGAAACCAAATTTTCCACCTCTCATCGTAGTCAAAAGAGGAACCCACTTCAGCTGATGTTCCCTTGGCAATCTCCCAAAATTGATAATCACAATGGGCAGCGCCTACATCGGGCTTTCCGGGTCTCACGCATCGCCAAAAGATATCGTAAGAATCTTCGCGCAGCGCGTGATTTTTATCTCTTTCATCTTTGCACGCATAGTTAACCCCCGTTCGCGTCCCCCCAAAATGATCTCTCAAGCTAGTGATCCAGTTAACTGCGAGTTCAGCTACTGAATCGGGAAACATTCTAAAAGGCTTGGCAAATTTTGTTACAAAATCCTCATCTGAATAGCTCAAAGAGATTTCGCCACATTTTTTCAGTGCTTCCGCCTCATTCAATCCATCCGTTTGAACCCCCATAAACTGAAAAATGTGGGATTTCATGGCTTTCGCTAATTCGCGTGGGAAGGGAAAAATAATATACCCATCCTTTTCCATGTCGCTTGATTTTCTTATATTTACGGTCATGATTTATCCTGAAGAGGTGTCCAGCAATTTTTGTTTCGACGCAATTTATACATATCGGGATCGTTTTCTAATGCTTTTTCTAGCTCTCGTGTTCCAAAATGATCATGGGCAACACTAAAATTCCGCCCTTTCACCCCGTTAGATGCAGTAGTGACGATCCACGTACAGCACTCAACGACTCGATCCATCAGAACCCAATCCGTTCCTTCTAGCCTATCTCTCGTTGTGTCAAAATTGATCCCCGCTCGCTCTCTCCCCGCTTTCAGGGTCGATTCGTGAATTTTAGTCTTCACCCAACCAGGCCCGACTATAGAAAAATGGGTATCAGAAATTTCTGCATCTAAAAATTCACACATTTTGATCAGCGCAATTTTTGAAATAGCGTAGCTTGAATAATTGACAACCGCATTGTTCGTTCCCCCTCCTGCAAAGAAAAGGACACTAGACTTTTGATTTTTCTTATTTCTAACGGGGAGGAGGCTGTGCAATATGCGGAGCTGCTGCGTAAAATTGACCTGTAAAGATTCTTCCCATTCTTCGAAATCGACGGTCTCGAAAGGGCTAATGGGATCCAGGGATCCTGCAGCAAAAACCAATATATCCCACTCCCCACAAATCACTTTCAGCTGATTGCAGGCGTTTTGAACAGAAATAGTAGAAGCGAGATCACATGGGACCAATGTGATTCCATACTCATGTTCTAGCTTTTCTGCAGCAGAAGAGTGAGAGCGGTATGTCCCAAATACCTGCCATCCCCTTTTAGCCCATGATTTACAAAGCTCCTCCCCTATTCCAGAGGTAGCAGATACAATAATCGCTTTCAAATTCCCGAGCCTCTTTTTTCAAAGACCGTCGTCGAATGAAGGATCCTCCCGCTTATCTGAGGATTTTT
>JAZJZV010000003.1:0-2340 GCA_040389485.1 Chlamydiota bacterium | reverse complement strand
TTGCCATGTTGTCTCCCTAACCTTTGTAAGGTTCGAGAACGAGGTCGCGGTTGAGCCATGAGGAAAGAAGAGGCGCTCCGTAGATTTCGACGCCGAACTGGGTCATGTTCTCGGTGCAGTATCCCGGCAGGGGCTTGAGCTTGAGCGCAGGGCTGTCCGTATGTGCGGCTAAGATGATGGTCTGCTTGGGAGTTCCTTTTGGAATCGCAAAGGCGCATAAAGCTCCTCCTCTTGCGACGAAGTATTTCTTTCCCGGTTCCAGATGCCATTTGTCCTCTTCGTCAAGCGGAGAGAAATCGCACAGGGCAAGCCGGTTGCCGATTTCTCTGACCGCATGCCAAGAGGTAGGCGATGCATCCAGGAATTTTCTAAAATCAGACAAAATGTGCGACATGCTTAAGCTCCCTGATGTCAATGCCCAGAAACTATGTTAACTAAGTACTGGACGTAACTCCTTGATGCCATTCATATATTTGTGTAATACCACAGGCAAAGTTACAGAGCCATCTTCATTTTGATTATTCTCCAGCAAAGCGACCATCAGACGGGAAGTGGCAAGCCCTGATCCGTTGAGAGTATGGACCAGTTCGGGCTTATCTTCCTTGTGGCGCCAACGGGTTTGAGAACGGCGCGCCTGGTAGTCGGTGCAGTGGGAAACCGAAGAGACTTCGTAGTAGCGGTTTTGTCCTGGAAGCCACACCTCGATATCGACTGTTTTCGCCGCGGCAAAGGACATATCTCCCGTGACGAGCAGCATATTGCGGTAGTGGATGTTGAGCCCTTGGAGGACGGTCTCCGCACTTTTCATCATGTCATCAAAGACTCTATCGCTCTGATCGGGTTTAGTGAAGCAGAACATCTCTACCTTGTTGAATTGGTGCATGCGGATCAAGCCGCGTTCTTGGGAGCCGGCAGCTCCGGCTTCTCTGCGGAAACAGGGGGTGTAAGAGATGAATCGCTTGGGAAGTTCTTCCTCTTTCAGAATTTCATCATAGAAAAGACCGTTGAGAGCCACCTCGGAAGTAGGAATGAGGTAGAGTTGGTAGTCTTCATCTGTGATCTTGAATAGCTGTTTTTCAAACTTCGGCAGCTGACCGGAACCGAACATGATCTCAGGACGGACGAGATGGGGCACCATCCACATCTCAAAATCATTCTCGAGGTGGATGTCGATCATGTAGTTGAGCAGTGCCCATTCGAGACGAGCTCCCAAATTGCAGTAAGCAGGCCAGCCGCTCCCAGACACTTTCGCTCCACGCTTAAAATCAAATAGTTTAAGTCTTTCGTTGAGCTCAACATGGTTTTTGAACGCGAAGGAAAACTCCCTTTTTTCTCCGACCGTCTTGATGCAGACATTGTCTTTGGGATCGGGGGAGACCTTGATCTCATCGCGGGGAATGTTGGGGATCGTTGCCAGTTTGTGGTTGAGCTCTTGCTCGAGCATTCCCAGTTCTTGGTCGAGGATGGTGATTTTATCGCCCAGACCCGCTACTTCTTCCATGAGCTCTGCAGCATCTAGTTTCTGACGCTTTTTCTCGCCGATCTCTTTTGAGAGATGGTTGCGAGAGGCCTTCAATTCTTCCACAGTTGTCTTGATGACCCGCATTCTCTCATCTAAGGCGACGATAGGGGAGAGGTCGACCTCGGGGTCCTTCGTTTTGAGTTTAGCTTCGATCTCTTTGCGGTGCATCCGAATGAGCTTAATGTCAATCATCTCTACTCCCTGAAAGTCAAAAAGCCATATCATAGGAGGCTCATGGCTAAAAGTCAAAAAATCTCGTGCTCCCATAATTATTGTCTATGGTAAGATTGCACCCCTATGCGCTTTTTACCGCTGTTAATGACTGTTTTTATTGATAGCCTGGGGTTCGGTCTCGTTTATCCCATTTTCTCATCGCTGATCTTGACCCCCGAGCAGAGCATTTTGCCCACCGAAACGAGTGTTGCGATACGGGGGCTGTTGTTCGGAATGCTCGTCTCGGCATTTTGCGTGGGGCAATTCTTTGGAGGACCGATTCTCGGGGCCCTTTCCGATCGCCTCGGCAGAAAAAAAATTCTTATTGCTTCCCTTTGGCTTGCAGTCATTGCCTATCTGCTGGCAGGACTGGGGATTGTCATCCACAGCATCGCGCTGCTCTTTGTCGGGCGCTTGCTCAGTGGGTGGGGAGCGTCCAACTGGTCGATCGCCCAGTCGATCATCGTCGACCAGAGCTCTGTAGAGGAGAAGTCCAAAAATTTTGGGCTGCTCGGCATGGCGTGGGGGACGGGATTTGTCATCGGGCCTTTCATGGGGGGTAAACTCTCCGATCCTGCAATCAATGGGGGTATCGGCCTCTCGAG
>JAZJZV010000002.1:4318-5191 GCA_040389485.1 Chlamydiota bacterium | reverse complement strand
TATGAAAACAATCTGGAACGTATTCAATTCTGTTTAGACTCACTGTCCCCCACAGACACAGCCATTCCGCACCTCAAAGAACTTCAAGAGACTTTTCAACTTGCTTTCGACAGATGGTCCCAAAGAAAAGCGGCAGCCGATCAAAATCCAGATCTATATGTATTTTTCCCTAGTAAGGATCCATTAGATCTTTTGGACATTCGCTTTTTGCAAGAGGGGCTAGGACTCCTCGGCGAAGGGGTCTCAGCTATAGTAGTCGAGGATCCAACAGGGTTAGACACCGCGCATGATTTTCTTAAAGGGCGAGTATTTGTACCTAATGGTACAGCAACAAGCAGCAAATCCCATGCGACAGCTGTTTGTGGAATTATTGCTCAAACGGCTCCTAAGGCTCTACAATATGTTGGCGAAAGGAATGCATTCTTCGCTACCCACCCGCTGCGTGATCGAGAAATAGTTAACTGCTCTTTTAGTTTTTGTGATGCCTACGCACACCTGAATGCACTGGACCAAACCTGGCTCGGTTCATATTTATTACAGGGACTGTATAGAATAGATGGCATAACATCGAAGCTCATTCCCCATTCTTATGCTGGAAAAATTCTTTCAACAGGAAAACTGTTAATCTGGGCTCTTGGCAACAATAGCCTTCTCATTGATGACAGCCCTGCTCTATACCAAGCTTATTATTCAGGTAAAAAAGCTTATAGTGATAAAACTATTTACGTGGTGAACTTACAAAGAGATGGGTTGACCCCTTCTCCCTCTACGAATTTTCCAGGAAAGGAATTAGCAAAAAATACTGTCTGTTCTATCGGTCAATACGTCAATACTACGGATAAAGGAAATACTTGGACAAAAGCAAGTGGCACA
>JAZJZV010000002.1:3015-4308 GCA_040389485.1 Chlamydiota bacterium | reverse complement strand
ACATCTTTTGCAACACCTTTTGTAACGGGGCTGGCTCTTCTTCTCCGAGAGAAGTTCCCTAGGCTCAACCCCCTAGAGATCCGAAGAGCGATCTTAGAAGGGGCTACTCCTATTCTCATTGATGAACAGGGCAACCCGTTTGCAGTTTGGCCTGAAGACCTCAAAGATTATCCTGCCGATCAGGTGAGACGAAGCCAGCGCATTTTTGGAAGGGGGCTGATCAACGGCTATCGCTCTTATTCGATCGCTAAAACGCTGGAGGAGCCTAAACTAGAACGACCTAACCTCATCAATACTGTGCTCCGAAGATATCTTGGTGAACCCGGTGTCGCTGATAAAATTATTAGCAACTACATCAATACTACGCTCCGAAGACATTTTGGTGAAACCAGTGTCGCTGATAAAATCATTAGCAAATACATCAATACTAAGCTCCGAAGACATTTTGGTGAAACCAGTGTCGCTGATAAAATTGTTAGCTTGGCCCCCAAAGTGGGTTCTCTTGTTTGGAAGAAGTTTTGGAAAATGTTTATGGAATGAACTTAAGAGATAATCGTCATTGCAAAACTTGCTTTCGCAATCAAATGTGATTTTGAGTTTTGCAACTTTATCTCTAAAAAAATGATTGCAGCACCAGTAGATAGCTGACATTGTTACAGCAATTTGAAGCGCGAGATCCACTCTTCAGAAAGTCCCGCCTGGCGGCGGTGATCTTCGCGTAACACGCGTCCGATAGCTCTTTTGGGCGTCAGTGGGCCGGGAAGAGAGTGTTCCCACGCTTCCCACTCCGATTCTTCCTTCCCTTTGAGTTTTTTCAGCCATTGATATCCGAATGAGACATGACCGATTTCGTCCTCGAGAATGCGCTGCATCAAGGCGGCGGATTCCTTATCCCCGGCAGCAGCAAAAGAAGCGCCATAAAGAGGTGCGAAGTCGAGATTGGCCATCTCAAAGGTAAGACTCATCATGCTGATGTAATGCAGGGGTGAGAGGAGGCGCGGAACGTAGGCCCAAAAGTGGCGGTAGAGAGGCAGGTCGCCAAGCTTAATTCCCAGACCTTCCATGCGGGTGATATAGAGGCGGACGTGCTCTTGCTCCTCGCGCAGGGTACCTGCGATCCCTTTTCGGAAGTGTTTGGGGGCATCGGGAAAGGCAAGCAGGACTTGCGCCATGATCTCGACAGCGAGAAGTTCGTGGCCGGCAAAGCGATGCAAGCAAACGGCCCGTTTGTCGGCGCTTTTGTGGTCGTGAAAGGAAGGGAGTTTTTCTTTGTGGCTGTGGCGCTGAAACTGC
>JAZJZV010000002.1:0-3005 GCA_040389485.1 Chlamydiota bacterium | reverse complement strand
ACGCGTAGGCTCTTTAAAGAGCAACGCCGCACCTGGCTGATGATCGGTGATCGCATCGGGCTGCAGGAGTTTTTCTTCTAAAGTGTCTGCGCTGAGGATGCGCAGGGCCCAATCTCTTAATTCCATATAAAAAAAAGAAAACGCAAAGACGAGTGTCTTTGCGTCTTAGTATTTACTTATTCAACTCCGAGCACATAGTAGGCGGGGAAAGCAAAGTTATTGTTGGATCTAGCAGATGCTGCGAGAGTGACTTGTTTTCCAACGAGGCCTTGCAAGTTGATCCGCGTGCTATAAACATAGGCAACAGGGCGGTCTTTATCGCGGATGATATAGTCGCCTGGCTTGTTTTTAACAGGAGAGTTGTAAGCTTCGACGATTCCAGAAATGACCATGGCGCTCAATTTTTGCTCATCGTAGAACTCATTGTAATCTTTGTTCTCATTGAGTGCTGCCCAGCCTTGATAGATTCCTTCTTCGACAGGCTCCCAGATGCGCATTTTATCTGTCACTTGGGCTAAAGCTTCTGACAATTCCTTGATGGCGGAAACGCGTTGCGCTTCGGCAGCAATTTCTGCAGCGGAAGGTTTGTTTTCCAGGTAGGTAATCCTCTTTTCGAGATAGGTGTCCTGGAATGCAGCAAGGGCTTCTTTTGCGTGCTCTGCAAGCTCTGAGAAATCGGAGTAGTCATTGATGACGGTGTTGTAGTTCTGGACGATCCGGTCAAAATTGATCTCATTGAACGATTTGCGCAATTCCGATTGGCTCAGGATCGATGTCGCATCCAGCAATTGTTCGGCAGTTGCTAAGCGTCTGTCGTATTCTGCTTTCAGTTCCGGTCCGCCTGCATTCTCTACGTAGTCTTTTGCAATGTAGAAGCAGGTTTGTGGGGGAGGGGTGATTTCCAGCCATTTCGTATTGACGGGGGAAATGACGGGGTTCTCTAAGCGGTCTCCTGCGTTGAGATGGGCGACGACAGGTGCTTCCAGATTGGGTTCAAGACGGACGTTGACGCGATTGCCTTCGATCACGTTATCGAGCACGAAGCTGCGGAAGACGTAGACTTTTGTTTCAGGAGGAGGTTGGACTTCCCAAAAGTCTCCCTTCTCTCCAATGATGGAAACGAGCTGGTTTTTGCTCAGTTCTTTAATGATTTTGCTGTCGAGATCCGCGCTGAGGCGCATGCGCACTTTTCTACCCTTGATCTTTCCGGTAAATGGACTAAAGGGAACCTCTTTTTTCTTTGCAGCCGCTTTGGGCTCTGCAAATGAAGGGGAGGCTTCCATGCTGGAAAAGCTTGTGAAATCGGAGGAAGAAAAATCGGGGGTGGCCTCGGGCATCGACTGAAACAGGGCCTCATCAGATACAAATGTATCTGCGACAAGGGTGCATGTGGAATAGGCGCAAAGCGTGGCACACAAAAACTTATAATATTTGGACATGACTCTAACTCCTCCTAGGATCTACGAAATCTCGATTCTAGGAGTTGCAGATTTTTTGTACCACGATTATTTTAGCTATTTAGAACGGCGCGTGCGTGTTCGCAGTGTTTTTCACCACAAGTGCAGCCAACGGGTTCGCCCAAAAAGACGCAGTATTGCTCTTTTATATCGAGGGGATTGCTGACCTGATACAGCTTATCGCCGGTTTGCGAGATGTCCCAGGTTTTGAATTTCAGATCTTCATCGGTGACGATTTCTTCTTCGCTATGTTCGAGCGCCGGACTCTCAATTTTGGCTTCATCGACTCCTTTATGGATCGCTTTAGCGATTTGACAGTGCATGCAGTTGCAGTGAGGTTCTGGTTTTTGAATGGCGTTGGGATCGTCAATTCCGATGGTTTGTGCAAGCTGTGTCACTTTCTGGAGCAATTCTTCAGGCATGTCGGGCATGTCCGCTTGCTCGGGATTGTGTTGGGCAAGAGAGGTGAGGTGATCGATATTAGAGAGGAAGACTTTTCCTGGAAATTGGAGAGAGAGGATCTGTTCCTGCTCAGGAATAAGGTTAAAAGGGAGCTTGGGGAGCTGCTTGGGTTGGACTGCTCTCTCTTCTTGTTCTAGGACCTGAGTATGGGCCGCAAAGATCACTTCGATGATCTGAGGTTCCATATGAGGGATTTCAATTTTGGCGCCCGACAATAGGGTGATGACCAGGTTGAGCCCGTGCTCTTGGTTCTCGACGTGGAGAGACGCAATGTTCTTCCAGGCTGTAGAGATGTAAGGGGGGATGCTTAGGATTTTTGTATTGATTTTCATCGTTATCTCCTAAAAAGGCTTTTGCGCCTTTATCTAAAATCCATTCTATCACATCCCTTTTTTTGAGTCAATCTGAATTAGCACTTTCATTAACCGAGTGCTTGAAATGCAGCGTAAGTTGCTTAAAATAAACATTGTATAAATATATATTGTGATGGGTGATGGGGATGTATATGCTGACGCAAATTAGGCTTAACACAAGGAGAAGGCGTGGCTCGAAAAACTTTTATCATCGATACTAACGTTTTGCTGCACGACCCGGATGCCATTTCAAAATTTCAGGGTAATAATGTGGTGATCCCCATGATGGTTCTAGAGGAGCTAGATGGGTTGAAGAGACTTTCCGATGAGCTGGGTAAGAATGCCCGGCACGTGTTGCGCTATATCGATTCCTTAAAACAATTGAAAAAGGGGAACTTGCATACGGGAGTTGAGCTTGAAAATGGGATCACGGTTCGCATTTATATCGACATGAAGACGGTGGATAAGACGCCATTTCCTCTTCCTCTCGATAGGAATGTGAACAAGATTTTACTCGTCGCTTACCGCCTTAAGGAGATGGGTGAGGATGTTGTCGTCGTTGTTTCGAAGGATTTCTTGCTTAGGGTTAAGGCAGAATCCATTGGGATAGAGGCGCAGGATTACGAAAACCTCAAGTTCTCTTACGAGCACATTTACCGCGGGTTTCGTCGGCTGGATGTCCCCAAACGCGACATCGATCTCTTTTATAAAGATGGTTTCTTGCCGATCGATG
>JAZJZV010000001.1:0-2816 GCA_040389485.1 Chlamydiota bacterium | reverse complement strand
GCATTCAAAATTCCAGGAAAGAATGTGGGCATGTGGATCACTTCATTGCTGGGATTGTTTGGTTGCACGACGACCATCATCGTGAGCTTTTTCCCCCCGGACAATATCGACATCGGCAGTCCTTTGCGTTATCTGCTCATGATCTGCGCTGGAAACATCGTCACCATTACCCCGCTCTTTCTCTTCTTCCTCCACCACAAAAAGAGGCAGGCTAAGAGGTAACACATGCACTCAACTCCTCTTTCTGAGAGGCTCAGGCCCACTTCCCTCGATGAAATCGCAGGACAGGACCATCTTCTCGGCGAGGAGGGCTTCCTCACGAAAATCGTGAAAGGCGGACGTCCCCTTTCTCTGCTGCTCTGGGGACCTCCTGGCTGCGGAAAGACCACCCTCGCTCGCCTCTATGCAAAATCGTTCGATGCCAGGTTCATTGCGACAAGCGCCATTTTCAGCGGTGTTGCGGAACTGAAGAAATGGATCCAGGAGATCGACGCCCAGCCCCTGCTACACCGCACGACATTGCTCTTTGTCGACGAGATTCACCGCTTTAATAAAGCTCAGCAAGACATCTTCCTTCCCTCTATCGAAAGAGGGACTCTCATCCTCATCGGAGCCACCACGGAAAACCCCTCCTTTTCTTTGAATAACGCGCTTCTTTCCCGTTTGCGCGTGCTGACGTTGAATGCGCTCAGCGAAGAGAGTCTGGAAAACATTTTGCAGCGCTTCGAAAGAAAAATCGCCCCGCTGCCTCTATCAAGTAGAGCAAGACAGATGCTCCTCGATTTTGCACAAGGAGATGCGCGCCACCTGCTGAATATGGTCGAAAATATCGAGCAGAGTGGATCGATGGGAAGCCCAATCGACGAGCACCAACTGACAAACCTGCTGCAAAGACGCTCAGCTCTCTATGACAAACATGCCGAGGGGCACTACAACCTCATCTCTGCGCTGCACAAATCGGTAAGAGGCTCCGACCCCGATGCAGCTCTTTATTGGCTTGCTCGGATGCTCGAAGGAGGAGAAGACCCCGCCTTCCTGGCAAGGCGCATCGTGCGGATGGCATCGGAAGACATCGGATTGGCAGACCCCAATGCCCTGAATGTCGCTCTCAACGCATGGAACACTTATGAACGGCTAGGAAGTCCAGAAGGAGATCTCGCCCTCGCTGAGGCAATCCTTTACTTGGCACTAGCACCCAAGAGCAACGCCATCTACACGGCTTTTGGCCAGGCAAGAGAAATGGCTAAGAAAACCTCCCACCTGCCGCCGCCTGCGACGATCCTCAATGCTCCCACGCAGCTCATGAAAGAATTGGGATACGGAAAGGATTATGTGTATGATCACGATGCTCCCCTCTCTTTTTCGGGACAAAACTACTTTCCTGAAGAGATGCAAAGAGAGCGCTTCTATCACCCCAAACCGCAAGGGTTTGAGCGCGACATGCTCAAAAGACTCGAATTTTTCACTAGTTTGAGAGAAAAGATCCAGGGCAAGAAATAAAAAAACCCTCCCCATTTGTTCCATCGGCCTGCCGGCGCAAGCGAGATGCATTGGGGAAGGTTAAGAAGATTTGTTTTCTCAAGCGAATGTGGTTATAAGCTGTGAATGACACACGACTTATCGCCTAAGGCCTCTCTGAGAGGTCATGATACCTTGAGAATTCCACCTGAGAATCAGACCCAAGCAGCTCCTGTGCCGCTTTGAAGAGTAAGATTGACAATGTGGGCAAACCCTCTTTTTTTCACAGCTCACGCTCCTATCGTCCGACAAGCGGAGTCAATTCCCCGTGGCTGTGAGAACTGTCTGGAAGAAGTCTCTACTTCCCCCTGTGTCCTCATGATAACAATAATCAGATTAATCGAAAACAGGCGCGAAATAAGTTATAACTAAAAACACCAACAAATTAACAACTTAAACGCTGAAAATAAATTAAAATCAATCGAAAGTGCGGAGCGCCCTTGTCAGAAGGCAAGGGCGACGAGAAAGAACAATTCAGAGTGATGCAGATGAGGATGCAAGAGCTTCTTCCACCTCAGGTTCCTGCCATCTTCCATGAGCTTTGATGAGCTCGATCAGCTTGCCATCGGCTTCGGCAAATTCAATCCCCTTTTCAACGCAGGTCTTGCCGACGTAGAGGTCGACTTTTCCTGGTCTGGAACCCACATAGCCAAAGTCAGCATCGGCCATCTCTCCAGGGCCATTGACAATGCACCCCATGATGGCAACTTTGACGCCAGGAAGGTGTCCGGTCCGCTCGCGGATCCGTTTAGCAACGCTCTGAAGATCAAAGAGTGTACGTCCACAGCCTGGGCAGGAAATGTACTCTGTCTTAGAGGTGCGCATGCGCGCAGCCTGAAGCAAATTGAAGCTAAAGCAGCGAAGCGCCTCGATTTCCCCTTGAGCTCGGATGCAAACCCCTTCTCCGAGTCCGTCTGCGAGGAGGGCGCCAATTTCCGTTGCTGCTTCAATGACAAGATCATCCCATGCAAGGGCATAATCGAAGTCGAAGATGACAGGGGTTTCCAGCGCGTTTGTGCGCAGCCAATCAAAAAACTTGCGCGAGGTATGCAGTCGGGAGCTCTCTGGCGAGAAAAAGATAAATGCAGGCTTTAAGTTTTTCAGCGCTTCCCACTGACTCTCGCAAGAAGAACGCACGGCAATGGCATAGGGCTTGCTAGAATCGTGGATCGCCTTCGTCTGTTCGAGATCATAGAGAGGCAGTGTACCCGGAACGTCTTTAGCATGCGTGACGATTTGAATGCCCGCTTGACGCAGCGCAGTGACCACGCGTTCAAGGTCTGCAACCAGATTTACAT